>JBCDGY010000009.1:0-30674 GCA_039414375.1 Bacteroidota bacterium
CAAGCACGCTTTTCCTAGTAATGCGGGTGTTTGATAGTCTGCTGCCGCACCTTCTATTTTTGAAGGTATTGCCTCAAGATATTTTGTGTGAATAACAACAATAAGATCAACCTATATTTTGTTATGAGGTTTTCTTTTGAAGATTTCTAGCATGGCTTGAATAGATATCTCATATTCAAAAAACATCTGTAAACCTTCAGCATCAAGGTAACCCCTTGAAGAGGGAAGACAGGGCATGGGTAGCCCCGCCATCCTATCCTAAAGAACTTGGAGAAGCTCCAAGGGCCATCGCCTGTTCAACATTAACTTCATTTCATTATGAAAATTCGTTACTCCCCTTGAATAGGAAGTATCAAACCTAACCTGATCTAATGCGCAGTAGAAAACAGTCCTTCCTTCTCATATGAAAAGTTCCTTGGCCAGTACCTTATCTTCTTCATCGTATCCAAAACGGCCATCAATTCGTGTCCAAAAAGGCCCCAATGTTAAAGGTTCAATATCTTTTACCTCATGGTAAGCGTTGTATGTATCAGACCTAAACCTTACAGTACAGATCGCCAGGTGGTATTGCTTATGTAATGCCTATCAACATTATAGACCTTATATTCTCAGCCTTGTAATCGCTGTTGTAGTCCTGGTATGGGTACACGTATTGACACAATCCTAATGTATCCCCTGCATTTTGATAAAGCCCAATAGCGGACATGGACCAATAATAGTACCCTACGCATTGTACCCTTAAGGGTTACATGAAATATAATACAGCAATTCGGTTTTAGTTTATCCTTTTAAGCAGGCACTAAGATTCACTTGTGTAAGGCTTCCCAGTTACTTTATTTTCCTTGTCACCAGTTTCCTTACTGCCTCTGACAAAGAGATCAAATACAAAAATTCCGTTGCCTTATTTTAGCCTATAACTGACCCTAGATAGGGCCAAAAAGAACCCTAGAATTGAGTATAAACTGGATATCATCCGCAAATTGCGCCATATCATCTCCATACCAATACTGAGCTTGTTCGGCGTTTAGGGCTATCTGGGTATAACCATTAACACCTACCCCAGTTGCCCCATCCACTACTTCAGTTACTTCGCGGGCAAACATCCAATTGGGGGTTTCCCATTGCAGGCTACCGGTAACGAGCACGCTTTGTGCCTGTAGATGTTTAGGCTTAACATCAATAGGAATAAAATAGGCAGCGTTATAACCGTCGGATTGAAAGATCGCTTGACATGCTCCTAAGGAAGGACTATATTGATAACCCAAAAACTCTCCATTCCATTCAAATCCCGTATACTCATTATCAAACCAATGGAGGTAAAATTGTTCCAGAAACTCTTCACTACCACAAAAAACAGGCCCATAAAAACCCCTATCAGATGCTCCGCCTTTTGGGGCTGGAAGTTTTGATGCCTGTTCCTTCGCGTGCTTTGCAAAGACTTCATTGGATACCGCATTCACTGGATTACCCGTCTCCTTAAACAGGGCATCGTTCACCGCATGGCGGAAATCCCTTAGGGCATCAGCCTTCTCAGCAGTCTTCCCGCCCTTTAAAGCTAAAGCATGCCTTAGCTCTATAAATTCTTGCTGCTCCTCATAGCTCAGCGCCTTGTATCGTTGCGCCAAACGCTCAATTTCTTCCAAGGGCAGTTCCTTGTCAAAGTTCTCGGCCAAGTAGGTAACGGAGATTTCTTCCTCTTTCACCTCACCTTCCTGTTCCATTGTGGAAACAATGGTACCTTCCTCTTCGTTGTTGCAGGAGAAAGTAAGTACCAATACCAGACCAAGGGCCATTCCCTTGAGTAACCCTTTATGTATTATACAGGGTCTTAATGACTTCAATTCAATAACTTTCATTACTATTTGTTTATATTAAAATTCGGTTGTTCGGAGACTTTCCCATGGACCAAACCGTTACCCCATATTTTACAGTTCCCTTAGGCTTCATAAGGCCAAGGCATTTTGTTATGGTGTTTTAAACCTATTTACCTTCAAAGCACTTTTGTATGCTTTAGTGATTCTTATTATTTGAGTTCAGTTTAACGCGAAATCTTGGTAATCGTCATTCTTATAGCCATATGCCTGTGGTGTTAACTTTAGAATCTAGTAAACCACTTTAGCAAAGGTTTTTATACTATACTCCGTGTAAAAAAGGTGGGGGGACAACCCCCACCTCATGACTTTTATGACTCCCGCCATACCATAGATATAAGGTTGTTAAGGTTTGTTTTTGGATATAAGATTACGGACGTTGTAAAACTATCTTATCGTAAGCGTTAACTTGATATCTTCGGCAAAGGCCCTCTCACGGTCGGCCCCACGGTCGACGTAAAGTGGGTAATGGAGGTTAATTGCCTCTGTGAACATGAAGAACTCAAACCCGACGGCGTATGTAGGCACAACTAAGGTTTCTTTGGCCATAACCTCAAAAGTTACCTGATCAGATCCATTTACCAGGGTATTGTAAGCAGCCATAGTAAGGGGCCTTATATCCTCTGCTTCATAGTAGTTATTGTAGGATTTCGATATATAAATAGGATCACAATAGGCTCTATCGGAGAACAATTTCCTTTTACCAGCATACATCAGGGGCCATTCGATTCCTTGATAACCGTTATCCCACCAGTTAAGGAGTCCACCTTCGTTACTCCATGAATCGCATAGTTCGTATTCTTGATCAAGACTATAAGCCTGACTTTCCATTGGCTTATCCAAAGATTCGGACTTGCCCTCATTTAACATCCCAGAAATTTCAACAATATCTTCGGGAGAGAGGGCGCTAATTGGTTTTTCGGTCTCTGCAAAGGCCCTTTCATTAAAAGCATGTAGATCATAACGAACCCGTTCAGCATCTTCTTTAGCCATACCCTCGTCCAGTGCGAGCTGAACTCGAATATCGATAAAGTCTTGATTTTCTTCAAAAGTCATCGCCTTGTACCTTTGAGACATTTTTTCAAGTTCTTCAATGGGATATTCCCTATAATAATTAAGGGCCAAATGTTCTACGGTAATCTCATTAGTGATACCATTATCGGCAGTTTCTGCAGCGCTACCTTCCTCCTCTTTGGAACAAGAAATGATTAACCCCAATAGCGCGTTAAATAAGATGAATTTTAGTTGTTTTGATTGATTCATTTTTAAAATTTAGTTCTAGTGTATTTAATTGTTTTTTGTTTGAAATATTGAAGCCCTTTCCCTTCCTAAGCGACCTACATATTGCAGGGTTGTTGGCCCAAAAGGTGGCTATCCATTTGTTGAAAATCTGACAGTCGATCTTTCTGATCATCTGCGAAAACAGGATAATCTTATTTATGAGATCTACATTTTTCGATGTTCAACCCAAAAGCAATTCTTGAGTCAGAGAAATCAACCTTTCATTTTTTTCCGGACACTATTAATGATTTATCAAATTTGATATGCATTGCATTTACATGCTAAAACTATGTTAGAATGGAGATAGCTGTCATCATCAGTTAACGAAGGCGTAGTTTCAATTGACGAACGGACAGCATTGGTGTACTAGGCCATTAATATTTAAACAGCGGTATATAAGCGTAATCTAGAGATGAGGTTGGCTTGTCCAATTTGACCTTTTATCCTGTCTTCTATTGGAATACCTTTTTAATGAGAGAAAAGAGATGTTTGAAAAAACGATAGGCAATCCTGGGTTTGAAATCCGTGATTTTAAGTAGTCCCTATTGGGCAAAGTGTAGCCCATTTTTAGTAACGCAGCTACCCTCGGGCAAAATTAAAATTGAAAGCAGGAGTATCTACTATAAAAGCCGTGTTGTTTTTCAATGGTCTACAACATTATTTGTGGTCTGCTGCAGCACCCCACATTTTTGGGGCCATGGCTTCAAGGTTCTTTGTATGAATAACAAAACCAGGATCTACCAATACTTTTTCGGGAGGATTTCCTTTCAAGATATCTACCACGGCCTGTACGGATGCTTCACATTCAAAAAAAACATCTTGTACGCCATCAGCATCGAGGTAGCCTTCTTTTAACAATTGATAAGCCGTGGCGTCCCCATCAAAAGCACCAAAAAGCACATGCTTTTCATGCCCTATGGGATGGTATTTATCTGCATTTTTAAGCGCAGACACAATTGGAGGAATTAAAAAATCAGAGGCCGAGAAAATAAAATCGATATCGGGATGGGCTTGCAATGCATTGGTAGTCCCTGCCAATGCTTTTTCTTGATTCCATTCTGTAGGCACGGCAGCAACTACTTCCACATCATTGGGGTATTGCGCGATGGCAGCATTAAATCCCTTACTGCGTTCTACCGCATTAATATCACCTAGATTTCCAATGAGTTCTAGGGCTTTCCATTGCCTTCCTGACTGGCGCGCCAACTCACACAGATACTTCGTAGTATGGAAAGCGATATCATAGTTGTTAGCGGCCACGGTTACATATTGACCAATGTCTTTGGCAGGAGAGCGATTGTATAATACAATAGGAATATTCGCTCTATTGGCCGCCTTGATTACAGGAATCACTGTATTGCCATCTTTCGGGGCAATGATAATACCATCAACACCCCTAGAAATAAAATTATTGACTTGCTCAAACTGCCGATTTGCATCCCCATTAGAAACCGCTGATAGAAATCGAATGTTATGCTTTTCGCAAGCAGCTTCAATGGCATTAATACTCGTTACCCAATATTCGGTTTGAAGGGTTTCAAAAGAAACACCGATAGTTAGGCGATCATCTTTTGGTTGGCAACACCATAATAGCGGGAATAGCACCAAACAAGGCCATAGTCTGTATATAATAGAACAGTTTTGTTTCATGACGATGATTTGAGTAGGGGTTTGGCAGATTTACGGTTTTGCCGTTGGTGCTTTATACTATCAATCAAAACTACAAAGAACAGAATTCCAGCAGTAATCACTGCGTAAAGATAGGGGTCCAAACTTACCATAACCAGACCACTTTCAATACTTTGAATGAGAATAGCTCCGATAAGGGTTCCAGGAAAAATTTTACCGGTACCTCCAAAAAGGCTGGTACCTCCCAATACCACAGCTGCAATTGCGGTAAACTCTCGCTGATCTCCAAAAGTGGGAGATACCGCTCCAAGCTGAGCGGTAGCTACCAAACTCGCTATAGCGGCACATAAACCACAAAGGACATAACTCCCTATAATTATTCGGTCTACCTTTACACCCGCTTTTCGGGCACGCACGGCATCTTCTCCAACAGCATATAACTGCCGTCCATAAGTCGTATGGCTTAATATAATATGACCTGCAAACACTACTACCGCCATAATCCAAACAGGAAGCGGAATTCCTAAAATGGGGGTGTTTCCTAGCCAAGTGTAGCTTTCCGGTAAGTTCAAAGCTCTAGTTTCGGAAATCAAGAGTCCTAAGCCTCGTGCTACGTAGTACATACCCAGGGTAGCGATAAACGGAATGATTTTAAGTCTATGGATGGATAGCGCATTGAGGTAACCGAAGCACAATCCCAATACCATCCCTAGTGGTATTACCACCAGCAAGGGCAAGTCGTAATCCAAAACTGCTTTACCCGAAATCACCGCTACTACCAGCATAATAGATCCGACAGAGAGATCGATACCAGCGGTAATAATAACAAAGGTCATTCCTGAGGCCAAAATAATCAAGGTGGCGGATTGCACTAAAATGTTAAGCAAGTTTTGTAGGGTTAAAAAT
The DNA here is from genome assembly GCA_039414375.1 of Bacteroidota bacterium. GTDB lineage: Bacteria > Bacteroidota > Bacteroidia > Flavobacteriales > Flavobacteriaceae > Croceivirga. Next base: position 5,688 of record JBCDGY010000009.1, read on the forward strand.
TGTGGAGAAAGCAATCCAAAAACCAAAAAAACGATAACAAAGAGTACGATGATAGACCTATCCAATAGCATTTTCCCCAAGCCTTGTAAAAATGAAGTCTGCATTACGGGACTGTATTTGTTTCCGTTTGATGGAAAGCAGCATCTACCAAAGATTGCTTGTTAAAATCTGCTCTGGTGACATTAGCTGCAACTCGACCCTGATTCATAACAAGGATACGATCGCACATCGCTAGCAATACCTCTATTTCCGAAGACACAAAAATGACGCCCATACCCTGATCTACTAAACTACTTACCTGTTGATAAATCTCTTGTTTTGCGCCAACGTCAATACCTTTGGTAGGCTCGTCCAATATAAAAAGTGCTGGTTGCAGCATCAACCATTTGGCGATAACGGCTTTTTGTTGATTACCCCCACTTAGTGTTCCCACTTCTTGACGGTCCATATTGGCGGCCTTGATATTAGTTCGTTTAAAAACATCTGTAACTGCGGCGGACAATAGCGAGGTTTTTAGCAATCCAAAAGGCTTTTTGATCCATTTTCGTAATCCAACCAAACCAATATTTTGAGCAATACTATGATCGAGCATTAACCCTTCGGCCCTTCTGTCTTCGGTTAAGAAAGCTGCTTTTTGAGCTACCCATAAACGGGGGGATAATCGTTTTTTAAGGTCGCCTTTCCAATATACCGCGCCTGCCTTTTTAGGGGTTAAACCATATATGGTTTGCATCACCTCGGTACGCCCAGCGCCCATTAAACCATAAAATCCCAATACTTCCCCTTGATGCAATTCAAAAGAAACTTTTTCGAAGTTGACACCATCAGAAAGATCTTCTACTTTTAAAAGGCTATTGGTGGAAGGCACCGTATGGCGATCAGGAAAAAGAGCGGACACTTTTCTACCGATCATTTCTTGAATCATAGATTCTTTTTGATAGGTATGTGCCGCTCGCTGGCTGATCAATTGTCCATCCCGAAGTACTGCAATACGATCAGAAAGTTGTAAGATATCATCAAGATTATGGGAAATATAGATCATCGATATTTCCTGTTGCCGTAGTGTGGCGATAAGTTGAAATAACGTCTCCCTTTCTTTGAGGGTTAAGGAGGTAGTAGGTTCGTCAAAAATGATCAATTTTGGGGCTAGCGTAAGCACTTTAGCAATCTCAACCAATTGCTTTTCTGCTGGACCCAAATCCTTCATTTTTGTTTTCGGGGAACATTGAAGACCTACCTGATTTAAAATAGCAACCGCCTTTTGCTCCAATTGCTTCCAATCGATTAAACGAACGCCTATCAGTGATTTTGTAGGCATAGAAGTCAAAAAAAGATTTTCCTGAACTGTTAGATGATTTAAAACATTCAGTTCTTGGTGAATAAAAGCGATACCCGCTTGTGTTGCCTCCAGTGCATTTTTAGGAGCGTAGGCTTGACCATCAAAAAGCATAGCACCCTTATTTGGGGGTAAAATACCCCCTAGAATATTCATTAAGGTAGACTTTCCTGCACCATTTTCTCCAACCAGCCCCAATAGTTCGTTTTTCCGCACAGTCAACTCCAACTGATGCAGTACCAACGTATCGCCAAAAGACTTTTCAATTTTTTCGCAACGCAATAAATCGGTCATGTGGTCTTTGCTTTACGGGCTGCCGCTACGTTTAATAGCGCTGCTATCAAAATAACAAGCCCCTTACAGATCATGATTACAAAAAAAGAAAGCCCTAATAGATTCAGGCTGTTATCTAGCATGACTAAAAAGAGGGTTCCAATAACCGTCCATATCATTTTACCACTTCCGCCAAAAAGACTGGTACCCCCAATAACAACAGCGCCTATAATGTCCAATAACACATATTGCCCCATAACGGGCGAGCCAGTTTCAAGACGAGAGGTATACAAAAAAGACGCTAGCGCCCCACAAAGCCCTGATATCATATAAGTGATGACTAGTGTTTGTTGATAGGGAACTCCTGAGATCTGCGCTGCTTTTGGATTGGCCCCTACGGCAAACATCCAGCGTCCATAAATGGTTTTTTGTGCTAATAGCCAACAACATAAGGTAACACCAACGCCTGCCAATAATGGATTGGGAATCCCCAGTACCGTGTTGTAACTAAAATTTACAAAGGGTTCTGGAAGATCGTGAATGCTTTGGGACGCCGTAAGCCAAATGGCAATACCGCTAAAAAACATCATCGTAACCAGAGTGACCATAAAGGGTGGCATCTTAAAACGAGTAACGGCTACCCCGTTAACTAACCCGATCGCACCGCCAACACCTATCATCACTAAAAGCGCCAGCACTGTAATTCCGATGGGATTTGAGACTATCCCAGAGGTCATCACCAGAGCGCCCACAACACTCGTTAGTGCAATACTAGAAGTAACCGAAAGATCAATCCCTCCTCCGATCATCACAAAAGTCTGGCCTAAAGCAAGAATTAATAGCGGCATCATATTAAAAAGGAGATTCCATGAATTGTTCGCTGAGAAAAAACCTGGAGCAACAAATGCCATGATCACATAGTACAATACGCAGACTAAAAACAGTGGTGCTGCTTTAAAACCACTTTTAAAAAATCGTTTGGGAATAGATACTGTCATACTATGCTGGCAATTTTAAAAATATGACTACCAAACCTTGGCCTAATCTTTTCAGGTTTTTGCTGCATTTTATCCTTGAGGTTGCTTGGGGTCACATCCTGCTCTACCGCGTGTGTCTATGAGATATACAATTTTCCACTCCCCGTTAAAGTTCACCAACTGAAAAGAGTTGATTCCACAGTGACTGAAGTTGCCATTCCACCAAAATTCATAACCAACCCAGGCATTGGCAATGGTGCGGTCTACCTTAACATTCCAGGAAAGAAGCTTCTCTTCAAATACAATACTATCTGGAATTCCTGCTAAAGATTCGTAGAATTGGTCTACAGGCTGCGTATGAAATCGGGTATTCCCTTCCTGATCCCTACCTGTTGTTTGTAGGACTACCTCATCGGCCATAAACGGTTTCATTCCCAAAGAATCCTTGTTATGAAAGGCCTTGAAGAAACTGGTTATGATTTGTGTAACTGCTTCATTATCCTTGTCCTGAGCATTTACAGATACCAGTAAGGCGAATAGCACTCCAGAGAGATATCGATTACGCATAAGTATTGTTATTAGTTAGTCATCTATTACTCCAAAAAGATAGGAAAAATGCCTTCAATTTCATCCAAATGTCAAAATCTGAGTACATTTAGCTGAAATAATCATGGTATGTCTACCGCAAGAAAAGAATACAAAAGAGTTACGGTAAAGTCATTAGTAGAGATGAAGCAGCAAGGCGAAAAAATCTCCATGCTCACCGCTTATGATTATTCCATGGCTAAAATCGTAGACGCCGCCAAGGTCGATGTGATTTTAGTCGGCGATTCGGCGAGTAACGTCATGGCTGGTCATGAAACCACGCTCCCCATTACCTTGGATCAAATGATTTACCACGCTAGTGCTGTGGTACGCGCCGCAAAAAGAGCTTTGGTGGTAGTAGACATTCCGTTTGGTAGTTATCAAAGCGACAGTAAAGAAGCGCTACGCTCCGCTATACGAATTATGAAGGAAAGTGGTGCCCATGCGGTGAAAGTAGAGGGTGGCGAAGAGATTAAAGAGTCCGTCAAACGCATTCTTCAGGCAGGTATTCCAGTTATGGGACATTTGGGCCTTACTCCGCAATCTATTTATAAGTTTGGGACTTACACGGTGCGCGCTAAGGAGGAGGCCGAAGCTCAAAAGTTGAGAGAAGATGCCCTAATGCTTCAAGAAATAGGGTGTTTCGGAATTGTTTTGGAAAAAATACCAGCTGTGCTTGCCAAAGAAGTGGCCGAAAACCTAACGATTCCCTTAATCGGTATTGGTGCTGGGAATGGTGTGGATGGGCAAGTATTGGTAGTGCACGACCTTCTGGGTATGACCCATGAATTCAACCCCAGGTTTCTACGGCGCTACATGAATCTATATGATCAGATGGGCGATGCTATCGGGCAATATGTGAACGATGTAAAACGGAAGGATTTCCCCAACAGTAAAGAACAGTATTAATAGTATCCCATCCTTGCATTCTACCACGGCCAATCTACAAGTATTGTTTGAGGACAACCACCTAATTGTGGTGAACAAAAGACCTGGTGATCTTGTACAAGGTGACCAAACAGGAGACGCTCCACTCTCAGATATTATTAAGGCTCACCTTAAAGTTAAATACAACAAACCAGGTAATGTTTATCTCGGGGTGGTGCACCGCCTAGACCGCCCAACTTCTGGGGTTTTGGTTTTTGCCAAAACTTCAAAAGCACTCTCGCGATTAAACAGACTTTTTGCTGAAGGCCAAACACAAAAAACGTACTGGGCTGTAGTGCAACCCAACCCACCCCAAAACAGTGGGGTTTTGGAACACTGGTTGTTGCGCAATCCCAAGCAAAATAAGTCTTATGCTCATAACAAAGCAGTACCCGGAGCCAAGAAAGCACTTTTGGCCTATACCGTGCATAAACAATTAGACCGTTATGCCTGTTTAGCAATAGACCTAAAAACTGGACGACACCATCAAATACGGGCACAATTGGCTGCTATTGGGTGTCATATTAAAGGAGACCTCAAGTATGGTGCCTCTCGCAGTAACCCCGACGGTAGCATTCACCTGCATGCCCGTCAATTGAGGTTGGTACATCCCATTAAAAAAGAAGCCATCACCTTTATAGCCCCACCGCCAGAAGACAACATATGGCAGGCTTGCTTATAAGAGACCGTTGTAAAAAGGGTAGAAAATGATACCGCGTTCAAATTATGAAAAGGACGCTAATATTCAGGTAACCGCAACAATCGAGCGCGGCTTTGAACCCTTGGGGGCTATTAGCGAGTTACCGCCAAAGCTTTTTCCCTAATGATCTCTTTTACTGGGCGGTTTTGGAGGTGTCCCTCTAGCCAAGACAAAATATCAAGGTATAAAAAGGCCCTTTTCTCATAGGGGTGGTTTTCGTATTGTTTCAAGTTGTCGTATAACTTTTGAAACTCATTTCTGAGTTCCGTAGGGTAGATATTTCCCAGATTACGCATAAACTTGATGATCTCATTTTGCACAGCGTGCAGGTCATTCATTTTTAGCAGGAACTTATAGGTGCTTTTTAGTTGTACTTCCAAATGGTAATCCATACCCGCTTCGTAGTGGGCTACCAGGCTAAGAATACGGGCAAAACACATCAGATCTTCTCGCATTTTCAGTTGCTTATTGCTGATGATCTTTTTGACATAGGCTATGCACTGCTTATTGTCTCCCGTACCAAAGTACAAACAGGCCATTTTGTAGTACAGTAACATGATATGATGCTGATCGATACGATCTTGGTGTTTTTTAATACCGTATTCAATTATGTTAATCAAATACAACCCTTTCTCGAAAGTACCTTCGAGAAAATGAAGATTGAGTTTGTTACTATTGATGTACAAAAAGATCAGGGAAGCGATATTGTCGTTCTTGGGGAAACTATCCTGGGAAACCGTTGCCTCCATCCGTTGCAACACCTCTTTGAACTGCGACCCGTATTTCACCAGAAAAAGTGATTCCAAAAGGTAATGGTTCCCTTTGAGATAAAATACCGGATTCAGTAGGATCATTTCTTCCTGTTCATCAAAAAGGTCTACCCATTTGCTGGAATATTTGTAAGCCGATAAAAAATCTTGAGTTAGGAAACTATACCATAAATGCGCTTTGTAGCGCCACAATTTCTCTCTAAAACCGAGTTGATCCAAATCATAAGCGGGCAAGTGGTCTTTAAAGTAGTCTTGCACTGCTTTAAGATCGGCGTCATTGCGCACATACCCCACTTTTAGCATCATCCCATACAACTGCAAGGACAAATTGGACCATTTACTGGTCATAACATTGTGTTGCGATAATGACTTTGCTTGTTTTACCAGCTCCTCTGCCCTATCTGGAATACTGCGAGTGATGTATTGTGTTTCAATAATTTTTTCCAGCTCTACAATTTCATAAGCCACATTCTTCTCTTCATTTTCAATGGCGATGCCTTTAGCCTTATCTAAAATCTTGAGACTCTGTTTGTATAACCCCTTTTGGTAGAGGATGGTAGCAAAATCCAATTGCTCCCGTATTTGAACTCGGATATTTTGATTGACGGGATTCAGCCTTAGGCTGATCAATATCTGTTTGTACAAATGGGCTTTGAGATTGGATAATTGTGCCTTTTTGACAATACCGCTCGACAGGATTTGCGCTTCGCTATAAGACTTTAGCTTATCCAATAAATTAAACAGTGCTAAAAACTTAGCGTCAGAGTTAACCCCCAGTCGACCCACATATAGTTTAAATTGCCGCTTCTCCGATTTGGAAAGCGACTTCACTAACACAAACAAACTATCCCTTGGCGTACTTACCATCGTAAAATAAACTATTCAAAGTTCTGGTTTTCAGTTTTTTGAATAACACCTGCATGCATTTAACATTGTAACCAGCATTTGTGGTATAACCGCTTTGCCCTAGGTGTTTCTATTTTCGTAAGGATTAGGTGAAACCAACGAAAACATGGGTAAAGATAAGGTACATATTTTTGACACTACCTTGCGTGACGGGGAGCAAGTTCCCGGCTGCAAATTAGATACCGAGCAAAAATTGGTAATCGCAGCGCGCCTTGACGAGCTCGGTGTCGATATCATCGAGGCTGGATTTCCCATATCGAGTCCAGGGGATTTTAATTCGGTGAATGAGATTGCCAAATTGGTTAAAAATGCTACCGTTTGTGGACTTACTAGATCCGTTGAAAAAGACATTCAAGTAGCGGCAGAAGCACTTAAAAATGCAAAACGCCCTAGAATACATACCGGTATTGGAACCTCAGATTCCCACATCATTCACAAATTCAAAAGCAACCGAGACGCCATTCTAGAAAGGGCCGTTGCCGCAGTGAAGTTTGCGAAACGTTTTGTAGAAGATGTGGAATTCTATGCCGAAGATGCGGGACGTACCGAAAATGCGTATTTGGCTCGGGTATGCGAAGCGGTGATTGCTGCCGGAGCAACTGTCCTTAATATTCCTGACACCACGGGATATTGTCTTCCCTCAGAGTACGGAGCTAAAATGAAGTACTTAAAAGAAAATGTAAAAGGTATCGAAAAAGCTATTTTGTCTTGTCACTGTCATAACGATCTTGGTTTAGCAACAGCTAACAGTATCGCAGGAGCCATTAACGGGGCACGACAAATTGAGTGTACTATAAATGGTATAGGGGAACGTGCAGGAAATACTTCCTTGGAAGAAGTAGTGATGATTATGCGGCAACATCCAGATTTAAATTTGGACACCAGCATCGATAGCAAACTCTTGTTCGATACCAGCCAAATGGTCTCAGAAAAAATGGGGATGCCTGTGCAGCCTAACAAAGCAATAGTAGGTTCCAATGCATTTGCCCATAGCTCTGGTATACACCAAGATGGTGTTATAAAAAATAGAGAAACCTATGAGATTATTGACCCCAATGACGTTGGCGTTAATGAATCCTCTATAGTTTTAACTGCAAGAAGTGGCAGGGCAGCCCTGGCCTATCGTGCTAAAAACGTGGGTTATAACCTTACCAAGACCCAACTGGATATCGTATACCAACACTTCTTGAAATTTGCAGACAATAAAAAGGAAATTGTAGACAACGATATCCATCAAATCGTTGAAACAAGCAACATCAACTTACAAAGTTTAGCCTAATGCCCAAAACGCTTTTTGACAAGGTATGGGACGCTCATGTAGTGGACCAGGTACCTGATGGTCCCCAAATATTATATATTGACAAACATTTAATACATGAGGTAACCAGCCCTCAGGCTTTTGGGGAATTGGAACAACGCGGTCTTCCTCTGGCGCGTCCTGATAAAACTGTAGCGACGGCAGATCATAATGTGCCTACGCTTGATCAGCATTTAACGATCAAAGACGCACTTTCAAGAAAGCAGGTACAAATGCTAACCGAAAACTGTGAAAAGTTTGGCGTAACCCTTTACGGCCTTGGACATCCTTATCAAGGTATCGTTCATGTAATGGCACCTGAACTGGGGATTACCCAACCTGGGATGACCATGGTTTGTGGCGATAGTCACACTTCTACCCATGGTGCTTTTGGGACTATTGCCTTTGGTATAGGCACCAGTCAGGTAGCACAAGTATTTGCGAGCCAATGTCTTTTATTGAACAAGCCTAAGAAAATGCGGGTTACGGTCAATGGAACACTTGGTGAAAATGTATTACCCAAAGATGTCATCCTCTACATTATTGCACAACTGGGTACGAACTCCGGAACAGGTCATTTTGTAGAGTACGCAGGAGATGTTTTTGAAAACATGAGTATGGAAGGGCGTATGACCGTCTGTAATATGAGCATTGAAATGGGAGCTCGCGGGGGTATGATTGCGCCTGACGAAACCACTTTCGCTTACGTTCAAGGTCGGGAATTTGCCCCAAAAGCATCAGATTGGGACCAAAAATTGGCCTATTGGAAGACGCTTAGAACGGATGACGATGCCGTTTTTGATACAGAATATGTTTTTGACGCCGCAGATATTGCTCCTATGATCACCTATGGCACCAATCCGGGAATGGGGATCAAAATTGGGGAACCAGTACCATCAGAAGCCGATCCTTCCTTTGAAAAGGCATTAAGCTATATGGGACTTGAAAAAGGAGAGAATTTGGTAGACAAACCAATCAATTATGTTTTTATAGGAAGTTGCACCAACTCCCGAATTGAAGACTTTCGTATTGCGGCAGCAGAAATTGAAGGCAAACAAAAAGCGGCTAATGTTACCGCACTCATTGTACCTGGTTCACAGCAAGTAGCAAAACAGATAAAAGCAGAAGGCTTACAAGCTATCTTTGAAGCCGCTGGGTTCGAGATTCGGCAATCGGGTTGTTCGGCCTGCTTGGGCATGAATGAAGATAAAATTCCTGCTGGGGAATACTGTGTATCTACCTCTAACCGAAACTTTGAAGGAAGACAAGGACCCGGTGCACGTACCTTTTTAGCGAGTCCTCTGGTAGCGGCTGCAACGGCAGTTGCTGGTAAAATTGTGAATGTTAATCCTATGGAATTGGCGTAATGGAAAAATTTAAAACTTTAACCTCGACTGCGGTCCCATTACCCATTGAAAATGTGGATACCGACCAAATTATCCCAGCGCGTTTTTTGAAAGCCACCAACAAGATAGGCTTTGGTGAAAACCTTTTTCGCGATTGGCGCTATAACAAAGATGGTTCCGAGAATACTTCTTTTGTTTTAAACGACACTCAATTTTCTGGAAGCATTTTGATCGCTGGCGAAAACTTTGGTTGTGGTTCTAGTAGAGAACACGCTGCATGGGCACTAGAAGATTACGGCTTCAAAGTAGTCGTATCGAGCTATTTCGCCGATATTTTTAAAGGCAATGCTTTGAATAATGGTATCTTACCTATTATAATTCCTGGTGATGTCTTAACTGCACTACTAGCTCAAATCGAAAAATATCCAGAGACCTTGGTGCATGTAGATCTAGAAAATCAAGAAATAACCGTAGCCGATATGGACATGAAAAATAGCTTTGATATCGATCCCTATAAAAAAATGTGCTTGATTAATGGTTACGATGATATCGACTTTTTAATCAGTAAGAAAGCAACTATTGCCGCTTTCGAAAAGCAAAACGCTTAATCCTATGAAATTAGATATTGCCCTCATACCTGGTGACGGAATTGGTCCCGAGGTGTTGCAACAGGCCGTAAAATGCCTAGAAGCCGTTCAAGAAGTTTATGGTCACCAGTTTAATGGCACCTCCGTTCCTATGGGCGCAATTGCCATTGACGAAACTGGCAATCCTTTGCCAGACCATACTTTAGAGACTTGCAAGCAGTCCGATGCTGTGCTATTTGGCGCCATTGGTGATCCCAATTATGATAATGACCCAAAAGCCAAAGTAAGACCGGAACAGGGGCTGCTGAAACTCAGAAAAGAATTGGGATTGTTTACCAATATCAGACCTGTAAAGGTTTTCCCAACGCTCATTGAAAAGTCGCCTTTAAAAGAAGAACGTATTACTGGAACCGATTTTACAATCTACCGAGAGCTTACCGGAGGGATTTATTTCGGAGAAAAAAAATTGAGTGCTGACGGTACTGTAGCTTCCGATTTATGTGAATATTCCGAACTAGAGATTAGCCGTATAGCCCATTTGGCTTTTAAGGCAGCCATGAATCGACGTAACAAACTTACCTTAGTGGATAAGGCAAACGTTTTAGAATCTTCACGACTTTGGCGAAAGGTAGTCACACAAATTGGAGAAAGCTATCCAGAAGTCACCTTAGACTTCCTTTTTGTGGATAACGCGGCGATGCAAATAATTTTAAACCCAAGCCAGTTCGACGTCGTCTTAACAGAAAATATGTTTGGCGATATTATATCCGACGAAGGCAGTGTAATTGGAGGGTCTATAGGTCTACTAGCCTCCGCCTCCATTGGGGCAGACAACGCCCTTTTTGAGCCTATACACGGATCGTATCCCCAGGCTAAGGGTCAAAATATCGCTAATCCCGTAGCTTCTATATTATCGGCAGCCATGTTACTCGAGCATTTTCAGCTATTAGAGGAAGCTAAGGCAGTTCGAGATGCTGTAGATAAATCTTTAGAAGAGGGAGTAGTAACTCCTGATTTGGATGCTAATAGCAGCTTTGGAACAACCCAAGTGGGAGATTATATCGCTAATGCCATTAAAACCCCAATTCAACAGCAGTAGCACCTTAAATATGAAGGTAACTTCCATGCCCGCTACAGTTCAGTTACTCGGAAAGTAAGGTATTTAGCGTTTCCTCAAAGTCTTTTTTGAAAGCTTGATAGGGTGCGCCGGTGGCAGGCCCATTAAACCCAGTATGGATTTTTCGTACCACTCCTTTTTTATCGATAAACAGTGTGGTAGGATAAGAAAGCACATGGTTTAACATGGGTAATTTTTCTTGAGCCTTGGTTTTACTAGAACTACCATATTGCGCTAGCAATACTGGATAGGTGACCCCTACCCTATCTTTAAAGCGTTGAATGGCGGCGAAAGCTTTTTCTTCGGTCTTGGCATACTCAAAGGCCAAGGCCACTACTTTAAGATCTGGCGCTGACTTACGGTTGAGATAATCTACAAGGAACTGGCTTTCATCCAAACAATTGGGGCACCATGTTCCCATCAGTTGTACCAAAACCACCTTGTCCTTAAAACTAGCATCTGATAAAGAGACATTAGCCCCTGGTGATTCTGGAAAAGCAAAGTCAAATCGATCGTATCCTGGCTTTAGAAAAGTTAAGGTATCTGCATCGGGAAGCTCAAAATTCGCATTGCGTTTCGCCTGAAAATACGCTAAGTAATGATTCCCAGAATAGAAGCGCCCTTGCATTGTACTATCGGTAACCCCGGCTGTAAATAAAAAAGCATGGGCTCCGTCAAAAGTAGAGAGGTATAGCGAATCGCCATCAACCACACCCTCTAAGAATCGATAATCTCCGGTTGTGGTTCTAAAGGTCCCTTGAAGACGACCGCCGGACTGCTCAAAAATACCTTTTGCAGGGTAAGGACTATCAGTATCATACTCAAAAAGTACTTCCCAGTTTCCAGAAAGGTCATATTGTGGAGGGGTTTTAGTTTCAAACCTTGGTGCCTTTCCAGACTGTGCTTTAAAGGGTACTTTTCTGTCAAGACTTTCTTTAATAAAGGTGCCTTGTATGGTGCTATCCGTAAAAACCCCAGCCAGGTAACCCTCAAAAACTGGCATTTTTATGTAGATCGAATCCTTTTGTAGGCTAATCTCATCCACCGTAATGGTTTCCTCCGCATTATAGACCTCCATTTGGTAAATACCTTCGCCTAAGGTGCGCAACGCAAACTTAAAAGGCAATTTTTCATCCTCTTGCACCTCTAACTCTGCCCTCCATAGACCATCTTGTAGTGTCTTTTTAGGGGTCTCGCTACAAGAACTCCATAGCACAACAAGTAAAACAACAAATACCGCACGGTAGACCATAATAAAACCTTTTCACAAGTATATCGAAAAACTAGAAACAAGCTTACATTTCTAGACCTTTCGAAAGTATAAATCACGTAGGAAGTAGCTACCCAAGAAAATTCCAATGGGTAGCAATCACTTGGTTGTGAGGGCTTAAATTTAAGAAGCCAACGATTTTCCATAATTTAGAATCACAACATACTTTTTGAGCCTTGCTATAAAGGTTTCTGAAGCTGGATTTGTAACCTGCTATTGCGTTGAAAGTAACTTCCCAAAACCCTATATTTACACCCTTTAAAAAAGGGCGATGAAAATTTCCTACAATTGGTTAAAGCAGTTTTTGAATGTGGATATGGAAGCAGAGAAAACCGCTGCGCTATTGACCGACCTTGGTCTGGAAGTAGAGGGCATTGCCCCCTTCTCTTCGGTTAAAGGAGGGTTACAAGGGGTGGTGGTAGGACGCGTGCTGCAATGCGACCAACATCCCAACGCGGACCGTTTAAAGCTAACCAGTGTAGATATTGGTGCGCCAGAGCCCCTGCAAATTGTATGTGGCGCCCCTAATGTAGCCCAAGGTCAAAAAGTACCTGTGGCTACCATTGGCACTACCCTATATGACCAAGAAGGGAAACCTTGGACTATCAAAAAAGGAAAAATTAGAGGCATGGAAAGTCATGGGATGATTTGTGCCGAAGATGAACTCGGACTTGGGAAGCGCCACGATGGCATTATGGTACTGGCCGACGATTTAGCGCCAGGCACCCCTTGCCACGATGTGTTTGAGGTAGAAGACGACACCATCTTTGAAATTGGGTTAACCCCAAACCGCTCCGATGCTATGAGCCATTTTGGAGTAGCCAGAGATCTACGAGCTGGACTATTGCAACAGGGTGATCAAAAGGAATTAATAACACCCTCCACCAGCAATTTTACCATAAACGATCGTTCCTTAAAAATTGACGTTGAAGTCGACGACCACCAACTGGCCCCACGCTATTGTGGGGTAGTCATTAAAAACTTGATTGTAGAGGAATCTCCGAACTGGTTAAAAAATCGACTTTCTGCCATAGGACTAACCCCTATAAATAATGTGGTAGACGTCACCAACTATGTTTTACATGAACTGGGGCAACCGTTACACGCTTTTGACGCCGCCAAAATAAAGGGCGATAAAGTAGTTGTAAAAACGCTACCAAAGGGGACCAAGTTTACCACGCTGGATGAGGTAGAAAGGACGTTACACGAAGATGACCTCATGATCTGCGATGTGGAAAAACCCATGTGTATTGCCGGCGTTTTTGGAGGAATACACTCAGGAGTTTCGGAACAAACAACAGCTATCTTTTTAGAAAGCGCTTATTTTGATCCAGTTAGCATTCGTAAATCAGCTAAAAGACATGGTCTTAGCACCGATGCCTCTTTTCGCTTTGAGCGTGGTATAGATATCAATCTTACCAAGTATGCCCTTAGACGTGCAGCCGCTCTAATCAAAGAAATTGCAGGAGGCGAAATAAGCTCTGAAATTATAGATCTCTACCCCGTAAAAAAGGAAGACCAGCAGGTTTTTTTAACCTTTGAAAAGATCAATAGCCTTATTGGTCAAGAGCTGCCAAGGGACACCATTAAGTCTATCCTCACTTCTTTAGAAATAAAAATCAGTAATGTAACTGAGGCCGGATTAGGGCTTACGATCCCTTTCTACAGAACTGATGTCGTACGTGAAGTTGATGTGATAGAGGAAATTCTTCGCGTATATGGTTATAACAATATTGATTTTAAACCAAAAGTACATGCGTCTATTGCCAAAAGCAAAGCTGTTGAAAACCATGAACTACAAAATAAGATTGGTGACCTTTTAGCCGCTAATGGTTATTTTGAAATGATGACCAATAGCCTGGTGACCCCAGATAGTATGGCGTCCGATGTCGGGAAAGCAGTAGGCATGTTAAACCCATTGAGTCGCGATCTCTCTGTGATGCGAACAAGCATGCTCGATAGCGGATTACAAACCCTAGCACACAATCAAAATCGAAAAGCTACTGACCTGCGCCTTTTCGAGTTTGGCAAAGTATACCATAAGCATAACGATGATTTCAAAGAGGAGCAACGCCTCTCCATTTTTGCCATGGGTAATAAAAATGAGATTTACTGGTCACAAGGAGGCATCCCTACAGATTTCTTCTATGTAAAGGGGATGGCCACCACCATTTTGGAACGCTTGGGTATTACCGGATATACAGAGGAAAGCACCCACAACAAAGCCTATGCCGAAGGGCTTACCCTTACTAAAAATGGACGGGTCCTACTCGAGGTTGGTCTTATTCAGGAGAAAATGACCGCACAACACCAAGTTAAAAAAGAGGTATTCTTCGCTGACATCCATTGGGACAACCTCCTGGAACATGCCAAACGGCACCATAACATCAAGTATAAAGAATTACCGAAATATCCTCCTGTTAAAAGGGACTTTGCCTTGCTTTTAGATGAAACGGTCACCTTTAAGGAAGTCCATGATATCGCCCTTAAAACCGAACGCAAATTACTCCAAGAAGTACAGCTTTTTGACGTTTACAGAGGTAAAGGTTTACCTGACGGGAAGAAGTCTTATGCCGTTAGTTTTACACTACAAGACCGTTCTAAAACGCTCACAGATAAACAGGTAGATCGGATTATGGCGAAGCTAGAGAAAAACTATAGCACTACTTTAGGTGCTAGCCTACGCTAACCTACCGATTTCAATACTATTAAACTTTAGAGACCATTTCGGGGAGAAATGATAACGCGATCTATTTCATGAATTACACCATTGCTTCTTCCAACATCTGCCGAAGTAATTTTAGCCCGATTGCCTTTCCCATCAGATAGGATAATATCGGTTCCTTGCATAGTCGCCATAATTTTATTGCCTTGCACCGTGGTAAAGGTGGCACGGCCTTCGCCCCTGCACATGGCTTGCAGCATTTTAGCAGCCGTCAAGTTCCCCGCAACAATATGATAAGATAGTAAGGCCTTAAGTTGATGGCGATTTTCAGTTTCAAAAAGCGCCGAAAACTGCTCCTTTTTTAATTGATCAAAAGCTTGATTGGTAGGAGCGAAAACCGTAAAAGGTCCATTCATGCCCAAAACCTTTTCTAAATCCGTAGCCTTTAGGGCCGAAAAAAGCGTTTGAAAAGTGTCAGAATCTAAAGTAGCATTGATACTATTAGATTCTGCATCTAAGTACAATCGCGTAGAGATGGTCGCCAGACCATTGGTCTGCGAATTAGCATTGAAAAAAAACAATACGAAAACCACCAAGGTCCCAACTTGGAAGAATTTCATTACGTAAGAGCGTTAGTTAGTTAGAAATTGTTCAGGCATTTTATCGATGAAATGCACAAAACATCGACAAGTTAACGCTTTAACACTTGCTTTGTTGAAAAAATACGCTGCTCCAAAGTGTTATTAACATAAAATTAACTTTTTTGTTCATTTCTTAAGATTTCAAAAAGCCCAGACTTTTATGTAATTTTGAGGAAAGAGCTAAGAAAAAGATATAAACATGATATTTCCTAAAACGAATATTCAGCGTAAGCTTTCTAATTTAAGAGGTAAAACTGGACAAGAAGAACAATTACTAGAAGCGGTATATGACATTCTAGAAAATACGGTTACCAACGATGCAGTAGTTAGGGAGCGTATTGCACAAGGAAAATCTGCCAAAGGAAATGCTTTTGTTTTTGACGAATTGGAAACTCAAAACATTTATCATGTTTCCCAAATTAGAAAAATCTGTACCGACTACCGGTTACGCTTTTTAGATTCCCGTTATTTTAAAGGCGTGATACCACAAGAAGCTTTTCAAAAGATCAGTGCGCTCGAAGAGAAGCACCAAACCACTTTACAGGGTTATAAGATTATGGCCCCTTCAAAATTATTTAAATTAGAAGATAAGGATGATCCTTTGTTATTTGCGCCCATAGGAAATGGGTACTACTATTTGATACACACCTGGGGTAATGATTTACATCCCCTACGTAAAATACTAGTTTGGCCTTTTAAAAGTGTTGTGAATCTCGGTTTGGTAACCCTTTTAATCAGTTTTATTGCTACACTTTTAGTACCTACCGGACTTTTTAGTAAAACCAACACTACGGCAGAGTTCTGGATGGTTTTCTTTTTTATGTTCAAATCTATCGCGGCCATCATTATTTTCTATGGCTTCGCTTTAGGAAAGAACTTTAATCCGGTTATTTGGAATAGCAAGTATTTTAATGCTTAGTTAGCGATTACTCCTTAAGCGGTAACCGGAGTATACATTTTCTCCCGTTGCACTTTTATGGATTTGTCCGACATATAATCATCAAAGCTTAGGTAGCGATCTATAGTTCCTTTTGGGGATAATTCTATGATGCGGTTTGCTACGGTTTGAACAAATTCGTGGTCATGAGTAGTCATTAGTACGGTCCCTTTAAAATTCTTCAACGAATTATTAAAGGCGGTAATGCTTTCCAAATCTAGGTGATTGGTAGGTTCGTCTAACAAGAGCACGTTACCGCGAAGCAACATCATTCTACTGAGCATGCAGCGCACTTTTTCACCACCTGAAAGTACAGTGGATTTCTTTAAGGCTTCTTCCCCACTAAATAGCATTTTTCCCAAAAAACCTCTGATATAGACCTCTTCTCTTTCTTCTTCAGTTTTGGCCCATTGGCGCAGCCAATCGACTAGATTTAAGGAAGCGTCAAAATGGCGATCGTTATTGGCCGGCAAGTAAGACTGGGTAGTCGTTACCCCCCATTGGAATTTGCCAGAATTTGGTGCCATAGCTCCGGAAACAATCTCGTAAAAGGCCGTGGTAGCCCGAGAGTCTTTCGAAATAACAGCTACCTTATCACCTTTGGCCAAATTGAGATTTACATTATCAAAAAGCACCTCTCCATCTTCGGACTTCGCAGACAATCCTTCAATACTTAAAATTTGATCTCCCGCTTCACGTTCCGGTTCAAAAATAATGGCGGGATATCTGCGGCTAGAAGGTTTGATGTCGTCCACCTTAAGTTTGTCCAACATCTTTTTCCTCGAAGTGGCCTGCTTGCTTTTGGCTACATTAGCACTAAAACGTTGTATAAACTCTTGGAGCTCTTTGGCTTTTTCTTCGGCCTTTTTGTTCTGCTGTGCCCGTTGTCTTGCGGCCAATTGACTACTTTCATACCAAAAAGTGTAATTACCACTATACAGGTTGATCTTACCAAAGTCCAAATCTGCAATATGGGTACAAACCGCATCTAAAAAGTGGCGGTCGTGTGAGACTACAATTACCGTATGGTCATAATTCGCTAGAAAATGCTCCAACCAATTAATGGTTTCATAATCCAAGTCGTTCGTAGGCTCATCCATAATAAGTACATCAGGATTACCGAACAAGGCTTGGGCTAAAAGTACCCGCACTTTAAGCTTGGAGTCCATATCGGACATGGGGGTATAATGGAGATCTTCTGTAATCCCCAAATTAGATAAAAGGGCTGCGGCGCTACTTTCCGCATTCCAACCATCCATCTCTTCAAACTGCACTTGCAATTCTCCAATCTTTTCCGCATTGGCATCAGAATAATCCGCATAAAGCGCATCGATCTGTTTCTTCAATTCGAACAGGGGTTTATTTCCCATAACTACCGTTTCCAAAACCGGAAAGTCGTCATGCGCATTATGGTCCTGTTGAAGGATAGACATCCGCTTTCCTGGTTCCAGATGAACATGACCCGAAGTAGGATCCATTTGGCCCGATATAATCTTTAAAAAGGTAGATTTACCTGCTCCATTGGCTCCAATAATACCATAACAATTACCTTGAACAAAGGAGACATTTACCTCGTCAAATAGTACTCTTTTCCCGAATTGTACGGATAGGTTGTTCACTGATAGCATACCTGCTTTTTTTTTGCAAAAATAGCTAAAAATAAAGTTTGATTTTACCACAAATACAGGTCGTGTTACTGCTTGTAGAATCTCATTTAACAACATTTAACTGCGCCTTAACAGCGCGACTTTTTACCGATCCTTAAGTTTGTTTCTGCGGTTAGATATATGAAGCAACTATTACCCCTTATTGTATTATTAAGTTATTGGTCCTGTGGATATAATGAAAATCCCGCGGCAGGCGTACTGTTTGCAGGGGAAATCGTGAATCCCACCAACGACTACGTGGTATTGTATAAGAATGATAAGGTGGTGGATTCTGCCAAATTGGACGACAATAACCGCTTTAAATTTCGCTTAAATGCTGTAGAAGAAGGACTACATCATTTTGACCATGCTCCACAACTACAATACATCTATCTCGAAGAAGGTGATAGTGTGCGTATTAGATTAAATGCATCTCCTGCTTATTTTGATGAATCTTTGACCTTTTCCGGAGATAATGAGGACATTAACAATTTTATGATTGAAATGTTCTTAACCTATGAAGATGAAGAGCCTTTGGTATATTCTTTTTTTAAGCTTCCTCCCAAAACTTTCTGCGACAAAATAGATTCGTTGCGCTATCAAAAATTACAAGAGTTCGAAGCGCTATCGCAAAGTGAAAATATTTCGCCCCGAGCCCTAGCCATGGCTAAGGCAGCTGTGGACTACCATAGTTTCTTATACAAGGAAAAATATCCTTTCTACCACAAAATGCATACTGGGGAAGAAATTATACTGCAACTTGATGCCGATTTTTACCGGCATAGGAGTTTACTTAACTTCAACAATGAAGACCTTAGTTACTTTAGGCCCTACTACGATTTTATGAAGTATTACTTCAAAAATTTGGCTTATGTTTCTTGTTCACAGCAATGCGGACATAACGATCTCCATTTCCCCAAAAAACAACTACACCTCAACAAGCATAAAATAGCGATGATTGATAGTTTGGTGGAAACACCAGATTTAAGAGATAATCTCTTGCGCAATGTGGCTATGGACTACTTATTAAAGGTACATACCGCAAATAAGGACTGTGATAGTTTTATTGCCAAATTTGAGGACTTGTCGTCTAACGAAGCCCATATTACTGAAATCAAAGATTTATACAACGGCATCAAGAAACTACAGCCCGAGGAAGAGTTACCACATTTGGTATTGGAAAATGTACGTGGAGAATCAATTACGCTCAAAGAAATCGCTGACAAAACCAATACCGTCTTCTATTTTTGGACTGCCGATCAAAAAAGACATTTTCGCAATGTATCCAGGCGCATCGATAGACTTAAAAAAGCGTACCCCAAGCATCAATTTATAGGCATTAATTTGCGAACCAATCGCAAAGAATGGCTGTCTTTACTCAATGAGGGTGAGGGACCATTAATGTTCGGAGAGCAGTACCGCAGTCCTGATTTTAAGACTACCCAAAACACTTTAATAGTAGATCACTTAAACAAGTGTATTGTCGCTAAAAAAACCCGCATTATTGATGGCTTTGCCAATGTGTATACTTCCTTTGATGCACAGCAAGAAAAGCACAAACTAAAAATGCCCTAACCAAAAGCTAGGGTACTTTATTGCATATCAATATATTTTTACGCCTTCTTTGCTAGGAATTTCCTTTTCGGTAATCCGCTAAAAATTTCTCGAGACCACTATCGGTAAGGGGGTGTTTTAACAAACCTTCAATAGCACTCAAAGGACCTGTCATCACATCTGCTCCAATTTTGGCACAGTCAATAACGTGCATGGTATGACGTACTGAGGCTGCTAAAATTTGCGTTGCAAAACTGTAGTTATCATAAATGTGGCGTATTTCAGAAATCAAATTCAAGCCATCCGTAGAAATATCATCTAGGCGACCTATAAAAGGGGATACATAAGTGGCTCCTGCTTTTGCTGCCAAAAGGGCTTGCCCTGCAGAAAACACTAAAGTACAGTTGGTTTTAATGCCTTTATCGGAAAAGTACTTCAAGGCTTTTACACCATCTTTAATCATAGGGACTTTCACGACAATTTGCTCGTGCAGTTCGGCCAAGGCCTCTCCTTCGCGTACCATACCTTCAAAATCGGTAGAAACTACTTCTGCGGAAACATCGCCATCCACTATACCACAAATGTCAACATAGTGCTTTAGAATGTTATCATGACCTGTAATTCCCTCCTTAGCCATTAAGGACGGGTTGGTCGTTACACCATCTAAAACCCCTAGGAGTTGTGCTTCTTTAATTTGGTCGAGGTTGGCGGTATCTATAAAAAATTTCATGGTTTAGTTTTAGGCCTGTAAACTTACAATTTATAATGGTTTAACAGCAATCGTTCGAAGAGGTTTCCGGGTAAAATCTTTTTTAACAAGAGGGAAAGTTTTTGTAAAAAAACACCCACTGCATAGCGGACCTTGGGTTGGCTTTTGGTGATTACTTGATATACTTTTTGCGCGACCAAAACCGGGTCTTCTCCTTGATCTACATCGCCATTAATCCCATCCAACACACTTTGATAGGTTGCCTGGTAGGCCGACCCTTCTTTTACAGGAGCATGATAACGCCCGGCGGCAATATTGGTCGCAAAATCCCCGGGAGCAATAGCCGTTACCTTTACGCCAAAACTTTTAGTTTCCATGCGCAGGGTTTCAGTTATCAATTCCAAGGCCCCTTTGGTAGCCGAATAAACCCCGCGAAAAGGAAGGCCCATAAATCCTGCAATGGAGGTGATATTAATCACCAATCCCCCTGCTTGTGCACGCATATGTGGCAATACCGCCTGTATCATGCGAAGCGGGCCATACAAATTAACATCAAACACTTTTTGAATTTCTTCCAAAGGGGTTTCTTCTAAGGGCCCTGTAATGCCCATGCCGGCATTGTTGACCAATACATCGATCCGCCCTTCTTTATTAACGATGTAGGCAATGGCTTCGGTTATGGTTTCAGGTTTGGTAACATCTAAAGACAAGAGCTCAAAAGAAGCATCTGGCGTGTGTTTTGTAGCGTTGCGTGCTGTGCCATAAACGCGCATCCCTTTAGCAGCCAAATATTGCGCGGTACGCTTGCCTAGTCCCGAGGAGGCACCTGTTATTAAAACCACTTTCGTTGTATCCTCTATCATCACAGCGATTACCTGTTTTTAGCGCATAAAAAAAGGCAAGCTACCTACATCGCACCGCTACGACCGTATACCCTTGCTGCGTTCCCACCCTGGGGGATTCTACAGGAGCTGGTCGTGTAGGACTTGCCGACGGCAAATATACAACGTTTTAAATTTGTCACAGTCCAATGACATCCGTAATTTGGAATAATAAAAGTCATTTGTCATGTTTGTTCGCATCCATATGTTACTCTTTTTAAGCATCGCCTTATTGGTAGATTCCTGTGGAAATGAAACCGATCCTAGCAAGCTTTTTCAGCTAAAACTAGCCGGAAAAAAAACACAGTTTCAACAAGGAGAAACGGTTGGCGTAGCCATTCAAAATAAAAAAGAGAAAACCATACAGGAGGTTACCTATTTGTTAGATGGCGAAGCACTGGCAGTAGAACAGGGTAAAATAACCATTGCTGCCGCTAGCTTGGGCACCAAAGTTTTAAAAGCTATTGTCAATTACGACGATACCAGTGTTGAACTACAGCAAAAAATTCAAATACTGGCTAGTGCTCCTCCCAAAGTGTATGGCTATGAAGTACTAAATACCTACCCGCATGATAAAACTTCTTTTACCCAGGGGTTAGAATTTAGTGGAGACACTTTATATGAGAGTACAGGCAACCCCAGTAAGGTCACCCATTCCGTACTGCGTAAGTTAAACTTTAAAACTGGGGAGGTGCTAGAAGAAGTAGCCTTAAGCCCAAAAGTATTTGGCGAAGGGCTTACCTTAATAGACAATAGGGTTATCCAGCTCACCTGGCGCAGTGGTTTGGGCTATGTGTACCAAAAATCAGATCTACAAAAAATCAAGGATTTTAGTTATGGCGCAAGTAAAGAGGGCTGGGGGCTATGCAACGATGGTACACTCCTCTACAAAAGCGATGGCACCGAAAAAATCTGGAAATTGGACCCCGCTACCTTAGACGAAAAAGGATACATAGAAACGGTGACCAACAAATCGGTTTTTAACAAAGCCAATGAGCTGGAGTACGTTAATGGAAAAATTTATGCGAATGTTTGGCAAAAACCAAGCATGATGATTATTGACCCGACCACAGGGGCTATAGAGGGCGTTATCAACTTCGGTGGCCTGAAGTCGCAAGTAACCCAACATCCAGATCTAGATGTGTTCAATGGCGTTGCCTACCACAAAGAACGGGGTACCTTTTTTGTTACCGGTAAAAACTGGGATAAGCTCTTCGAAGTACAAATCGTTAAAAGATAACCGCTATTGCCATGGCAATAGCGGTAGCGCAGGCCTCCAACACAATAAAGCCGCCTATTTCGAAGTTATTTTCGCTAAACAAGGTCCCCCTGTAATTCTTACAGGCCCTGATGTATAATTAAGGCACTCCTTATGCAAGCCTCGTGTTTAAGATTCCCGGCTACCCTTTTTCAGGTCTTAGCCATTGCTGTTGTTACGGTCCTTTGCGCCTGTCGCAACGACTTTGAATATACGCCGAGCACTGGGGGGTTGACATTTTCAAAAGACACGGTGTTTTTAGATACCATTTTCGCCAATATTGCCAGTAGCACCTATACCCTAAAGGTGTACAATACAGGAGATACCGATATCCTTATTCCCGAGATAAAACTCGGCCGGGCTGCTAGTAGTCGTTATCGGTTGAATGTAGATGGGCTTGATGGACAAGAATTTCAAGAAATACCCCTATTGGCGAGAGACAGTCTTTTTGTTTTTGTAGAAACAACGGTAGATAGCTTGGATTTTGAGCCTACTACCTTGGTGTATACCGACGACCTCCTTTTTGGGGCGGAAGGCAACTTTCAAAAAGTAGTGCTCAATACCTTGGTCCAAAAGGCACGATTTCTTTTTCCACGAGCGGGGAACGGCCCCGGACCGGGCGCTGTAATCCCCGATTTGGAGGAATTGGGCAGCGAGGTGCCCGACAACAGTTTTTGGCTGCAAGCCGGGGAGTTAAATTTCAACAGCGATCTCCCAGTGGTTATTTACGGGTATGCCACCGTTCCTGAAGATAGCACCCTCACCATTGCTGCTGGCACACGCGTCTATTTTCATCAGAATTCAGGGCTTTTGGTAGGCCCAGGGGCCAGCTTAAATATTACAGGAGCGCTAAGTACCGACGATACTGCCTTGGAAAACGAGGTGGTCTTCGAGGGCGATCGACTAGAACCAGGATATAGCCAAGTCCCTGGGCAATGGGGAACGGTATGGCTGTCTGAAAATAGTGTGGACAATAGCATTACCAACCTCACCATTAAAAATGCTACGGTGGGTATGATTGTGGATGGGAACATTACAAACCCACCAAATGCATTACCCCTGGTTAATGTACAAATTCACAATAGCGCCATTACCAACCTATGGGCACATGGGGCCAGCATCAACTTAGAAAACTGCATTTTGGGGAATGCGGGTGGGGCTTCGGTAGATTTGGAAGGGGGTCGCTATGATTTTGTGCATTGTACCTTGGCCAACTATTGGGCGCGGGGTTTTCGAGATACCCCTACCCTCACCTTGCGTGATACGGAAGACCAAAACTTGGAAATGGCATCCTTTGAAAACTGCGTTGTTGATGGCAACCGAAGCAACGAGCTACTGTTGCTACCCAATACGGAAGCTGCCTTCAATTTTAAGTTCGCCCATTGCGCGCTAAAATTTCCAGAATCCTCCACCGCTTTTGCAGATAACCCGCTTTACAATTTTGAAGATACCAATCGCTACATTGCCATAACCCGCAATCCGAAACTGTCTTTTACCGATCCCTTAAAGGAAGATTTTAGCTTACAGGAAGATTCTGAAGTTTTGAATTTAGGGGATCCTACAATTGCCCTTAGGGCACCGTTGGACCTGCTGGGGAACGACCGAACCGAGCGTCCAGATCTGGGGGCGCTACAGTATACCACCAAAAATTGACATTGAAACTGTAGGAAAACCCCAAATATTTGGAGGCAAAAATGCAATGGTATATAAAATGGAGGTAGTACCTTGTAATCAGTTATTTAGCCATGGATTACTCCTATGTTATTGTCGATTCTGAATCTAAATCCAACCTGCATCTTCAAGAAAAAATGCAGGATTTTGGAGACTTCTTTCATTCCGGAACTGCCTGGGGTCCGGCCGATGGTTTCAATCTTATCCTTAAGAGTTTACCGGAAATCGCCATCATCAATTTAGGAGACCAAGCGGCCCAATATTTTCAGATGGTCAACGAGCTCCATCAATACCTTAAAGAGATACCCGTATGCATTGCCGTGTCGGGGACTACCGAGCAGGCCTACAATGCCATCAAATGTGGTTTTTTCGACTATTGGTTGCTTCCCTACAACGAATATGAGCTTCGCAAAACCATTTTTAGGGTACGAAAGCAAATGCCTACGGATTTGTTGCCCCAAAAAATATGTTTAAAGACCTATAAAGACTATCAATACTTAAATACAGAGGATATTCTTTATTTGAAGGCCGACAACAATTCTACGGACTTCTTTATGTCCAATGGCAACAAAATTAGTGCCTACAAAACCTTAAAGGCCTTTGAAGCCTCCTTGCCCAAGAGTTTTATTCGCATTCACCAAAGCTATATTCTAAACACCAAATATGTTTTCCGTATCAACTACGGTAAAAACACCTGTTCTTTGCGCAACAGCAACAATCAATTGCCCTTTTCCAAAAGCTACCGTGAAAAGATCGACGAATTGAAAACGCTACTCTCCAAAAACGCAATTAACACCCACGCTTAGCTAAATTCTAGCAAAAAAAGACCGTTCACCCTTCAAAACCCGCAGTTCACCAGCACAATTGAACCTTTGGTCGAAAGCCAAGGTAGGGGTTATACTTTCGAATCAAAGAAGTTTTAACACCCCAAAAA
>JBCDGY010000010.1:0-28487 GCA_039414375.1 Bacteroidota bacterium
ACGGGGGATTGAATTTATCAAAGCATAAAATCAACCACTTGCCCCTCTTGTTCAGTGTAAGCGGCTGTGGCTATGGTATCCACAAAACGATAACTGGCTTTAGCTCCTCCGGGCGTAAATTCTGTTAAGACATAGCCCCGTTGTTTAGCGTCAAAATATTGCAACCCATCAATGAGTAACATAAAGGCCTGCTCGATACCCGCGATTGTTGCGGGATCGTTTCCAAAAATCCCTTCAAAACCCGGGGAGGTAACAGAGGCGCAGGCGAACTCTTCCCCTACTTTGTTACCATTGGCATCTCTTAAAATGTTATGCCACGCATTATGAGTATCACCCGCGAACACCACTGTCTTTTTACCATTGAGTAGCGCATACAAACGCTCCCTTTCTACGGCATATCCATCCCAAGCATCTAAATTATAAGGTATTTGCGCTGCCAAACGGGCCAGTTCTGCGGCGGTTAAGGTGGGGTCACCAGCTAATGCCCTTGCTTTTAAAGTGGAGAGTTCCACAATAGCGGCTTGTAGGGCGGCTAAGGTTTGTGGAGCGGTATCGCCTCCAGCTACCTGACCTATTAAAATCAATAACTCTGCGGGTACAGTCATGGCACCCATAAGCACCTGCTGCCCTAATACTTGCCATTCCGCACCACTACCTCCTATTGCTCCGGCTGCCCAGGAGAGTTGCTCCGATCCCATTAATGCTCGGTTAAGATTACCCAAAGCGGCACCAAAACCTGCGAAATCAAAACTACCATCGGCACCAAAAAAATCTCCAAAGCTCAGTTGCCGATCGCGCCCAACAATTCGGGTATCAAGCATTACCAAATTGACCAAACTGCCATATTCAAAGTTTCGGTAGATTATTCCTTGGGTGTCCGTACGAACGGGGAGGTATTCGCTATGTACTTGTATGGCGCGCTGTAGACGTTCTTGGTAGTCGCCCTCGCTATCATCATGGTTCTCCGCACCTTCTTTATAGGCATCATTGGTAATTTCATGATCGTCCCAAACCACGATAAAGGGTTTTTTCTGGTGGGCCAACTGTAAACCTTCGTCAGTGCGATACTGTCGGTACCGCAAACGGTAGTCTTCTAAGGTTAAAATTTCTGTAGCGGGGTCATGCTCCCGACCTAAAGCCGTAGTATTTTCGTTAGTGCCATACCCTCCTACTTCATATTCGTAGATGTAATCACCCAAGTGCAAAATGATATCCGCATCGCTCTTGGTCATAGCATCGTATACATTAAACAATCCCGTTGGGAAATTACTACACGAACAGCTGGCTAATTTGAGGCTCGATACCGCGGCTCCCGCTTCTGGAAGGGTAATCGTTTCTCCGGTAATAGAAACCTCCCCAGAACCGGGTTGTGTGAATCGGTAAAAGTACTTCCCGTTAGGGTCTAACCCCGTAACGTCTTGCACAATGGTAAAATCGTTGGCGGCGGAGGCATACTGTAATCCGCGCTTCACGATATTGTTGAAACTGCTATCCGTGGCCACTTCCCAATCAATTTGGATAAACTGGGCTAACTCCGCTGTTACTGGGGTATAGCGCGTCCAAATAATTACGGCATTGGCAATGGGATCAAAACTAGCTACGCCGTGCAAAAAGCGAGGTATTCCATCAATGGGATCATCTCCTCCTAAAAAATCATCCAATTGTTCACATGCTGCTAATTGTGAGGCAAGGATAACGCCCCCAGAGGCCATAATAGATTTAGCCAAAAAGGCTCTTCTTGATTGTATTTTTCTTTCCATGTTCTAAAGTGTTCTCAGAAAACCTTTGTAGAATAGCTGAATGGCGTTGTGCTATCCAAATCCTTGGAAATTTACAAAGGCCTCCTTGGATTCAGCCTTAAAACTAGAACACCTAAGTAGCCTTTGGGTTAGGGAAACATTATAGGAAAATTAAGGTTCTTACTTTTCGAAGAGATGAAATACAATCAAGCTTAAAAGACCTCATGCACCGCAGCTATAGTGCGGTCCAAATCTTCATAACTAAGAGCATCATTCAAAAAATAGCTTTCAAAGGCCGATGGTGGCAAATAGACACCGCGCTCCAGCATACCGTGAAAATAGGTTTTAAATCGATCATTATTCCCTGCTGCTGCTGTGGTAAAGTCCACCACGAGATCTTCACAAAAGTGAACCGAAATCATACTTCCAAAACGATTGATCTGATGCGGTATTCCCTTTGCAGTGAGTACTTGAGTCAATCCTTGGTGTAGGTGTTCCGTTTTTTGCGCCAATCGCTCAAACACTTCGGGATCTTTGTCGATCTCGGAAAGCATGGCTAAGCCCGCACTCATCGCTAGTGGATTGCCACTTAGTGTTCCCGCTTGGTAAACAGGCCCCACCGGAGCCAAATGATCCATAATTTCTTGTCTTGCAGCAAATGCACCCACGGGAAGGCCTCCACCGATGACTTTCCCAAACATCACCATATCCGCAGCAACGCCTAAGGCTTCTTGTGCCCCACCTTTAGCCAGGCGAAAACCAGTCATCACCTCATCAAACAACAACAAAATACCGGTTTCGGTGCATAACGCGCGAAGGCCTTTGATAAATTCTGGGGTAGGTACAATACAACCCATATTACCTGCTACAGGCTCGAGAATAATGGCAGCGATAGTACCCTCATTAGCAGCAACCAAGGTACGCACACCCTCCAGATCATTATAGTTCGCCAGTAAGGTATCTGCCGCTGTACCCTTTGTTACTCCAGGGCTATTGGGACTGCCAAAAGTAACTGCTCCGCTGCCAGCCTGAATCAAAAAGGCATCAGAATGCCCGTGGTAACAACCTGCAAATTTGATAATCTTATCTTTCCCTGTAAAACCTCGAGCTAGCCGTATAGCACTCATACAGGCCTCCGTTCCTGAATTTACAAACCGAATCTGGTCAATGTGCGGCACCATCCCAACCGCCAATTGAGCCAGGTGCGTCTCTATTTCAGTAGGGATTCCAAAAGAAGTACCTGATGCCGCTCTTTGAATAACAGCATCAATAACAGGGGGGTGCGCATGACCAAACAACAATGGCCCCCATGAGGAGATGTAATCGATATACTGATGCCCATCCTCGTCGGTTAAATAAGCCCCCTTGGCCTTTTCAACGAAGATAGGGGTGCCTCCAACGGCTTTAAAGGCCCTAACAGGAGAATTGACTCCTCCAGGAATAAATTTTTTAGCGGCTGCAAAAAGTGCACTGCTTCTCTGGTATCTCATATTAATCGGGTAAACTGCGCTTCATTGAGCCTTAGGAATATCAAGGTGCCAGTTGCACCTTTCGTAGGTTTAATACTTGCCCTATGCCTAGATTCGTATCTTTTAGCTTATTCAATTTCATGATTTCTGCTACCGAGATGGCATATTTTCTAGAAATGGCGTACAAGGTGTCCCCCTTTTGTACCACATGGGTAAAGGTCTTATACTTCCGCGGTTTCCTGACCATCTCTAAACCTTTTCGCGATACTGCTTTGTCGTGTTCTTGTAACCCAAATTGTTCTATTAGCGCAATAAGTTTTTGAGGATACCGACTATCCGTAGCATACCCAGCACGTTTTAGGCCATAAGCCCATTTTTTGTAATCGTCCTTTCTATAGTTGAAAAGGAAGGCATATCTTGACCGTGATGCCAAGAAAATACTGTGATCCCTGAATGAAAACATCGGATGGTTGTATTTTCGAAAACACTCCCCCTTGGCATCGTCATCGTGAAAGTCGTAATCGCCCTGCCAATCTGTATGGCATTTAATTCCAAAATGGTTGTTCGTTTTTAGGGTAAGGGCACCGCGACCTGCGCCACTTTCCAAAATACCTTGAGCCAACGTAATACTAGCTGGAATCCCAAAAGCACGCATTTCATATTGTGCGATTTCTGCAAAGGTTTCTATATACGCTTGGGTATTGGCGATAGGGAATTTCTTAAAATAACCTGGATCTGGTGGCATCGGATATAGATTAGACTGATCTATTTTGGCGGAGCCCGCTTTTGCCGACGTAGTGGGCTTGTAAATCTTTTTTTGAGTGGGCTTCGGGGCTTTGTAAGCCACCGATCTTTTTTTAGTACCACAACCTACTGTAGCTAGCGCTACAACAACAATCAGAAAACGTATGATCATTCGTCCAACAAGGATAACTTTTTCCTTTTTAATACAGTGTTCATTCCTTTTATGCCTTGTAGCCCTCCAGTGTGAATGGCGAGAATTTTGGTATTCGGAGCATAACATCCCTTTTGAACGCGATCAAAAATGCCATACAACAACTTACCCGTGTACGCAGGATCTAAGGCGATTCCTGTTTGTCGCTTAAACTGATTAATAAACTGAATCAGTATTTCAGAAACCTTGGCGTAACCCCCAAAATGATAGTCTGTCACCAACTCCCATTCCCGACTACTGGATACAAAGTTACGAAGGGTTTCTTTTTGAAAATCACCTTTTAAGACAGAAAATCCTTCTACGCGTTGATGGGAGGTAGCACTATTGATTAATCCTGCCAAAGTACCTCCTGTTCCTACACAAGTGGCAATAACGTCAAAATCGGCATCTTCAGAAGTTAATATTTCTTCACAACCCTTTACCGCTAAGGCATTGGTACCCCCTTCGGGAATATCATAAAATACACCATATTGCTTTTTTAACCTTTGTAAAAAGGAAGGATGGTGTTTTTGACGGTATGTCTCTCGATCGACAAAATAAAATTGCATTCCGTGTGCATGGGCCTGATGCAGGGTGGGGTTATTTGCCCAAGTCTGTTCGAGCTCTTCACCCCGAATTACGCCAATAGTATGCAGTCCATTGTCATGTCCCACCTTAGCAACTGCAGCAATGTGGTTAGAAAATGCTCCGCCATAGGTGAGCAACGTTTGATACCCCAATATTTTAGCCCGCTTTAAATTGTATTTGAGCTTTCTATACTTATTACCGGATATCAAAGGATCGATAAGATCTTCGCGTTTTACCGCAAGAGAAAGGTGCCTTTCAAATAGTATTGGGTGCGTAATTTGTTGATTATACACCGATTTTACCACAGCTTAAATTAGATAGCCAAGGAAGGCATAGGGTTTACGCATTTTAAAATAGTCCAAATTGCCTTCATGGGCATAGGCCTCTCGCTCAAAACTAATATTCTGGTATGCAAGGTAAGTATTCCCATACCACACTGATTTCCAGAACCATTCGATAAAGTACCACAAATAAAAGGGGAGTACCATAAGCTCTAATTGTTGCCTAAGGTGTATTTTTTCATGATTAATGAGTACTTGATCTTTTTTGTGAATCGCCTCTTTTACTATAATCAAAGGCCAGAGCGAAAGGCCCACATAGTTTTTTCTAAAGGCGTGTTTAAAGACTACGATCATTGTATACAATGTTTGGAGGTCCTCGACGTGGGTTACACGAAGGCCAAAAATAAGCCCTTTACTTGGGCTATGCACCAGATCGTAGATGAAACCCCCACTTTTTAGTTAAAACGTGAAGAAGATGATATTGTTTTACGGAACGTATGAAGACTTTTGATTTAAGGAGACCTTTGCAGAATAGGTAAAAGAGTGATATGCAATCCAAATTATGGAAAATTTCGTCCTTCTCGAAAATTTTAAGTCCTCACAACCAGGAGGTTGCTCCGGGTTAAAATTTCATCGGGCGTCGAACTTTCCAAATACTTTGAATTTTGCAAAGATCTCTTAAGGCCAGGAATTGCTGATTTTATAAATCAACAATAGGTTTTAGGTAGCTCGCGCCCAACGATTAGAGCAGATAAAACTCGTATCAAAACAAAAAAATCAAATTAGGGTGTTAGCTATGGAACTCTTTAGCATAAAGAAAGTTTAAAGGAGTCCAACCCAAACTATACATTAGAAAATCTATTACAGCTTGAAATCCCTTTAAAATAAATCACTCTGTTATGTTTTCGAGATTTCACCGTAGCGGTGGCTACGCTAAAATCTCCAAACCATTTTATTTTATTGCGCTTTCAACCTTCATAACACTCCTCTAATGCATAATTTGGGTTCAATATTCGCGTATTGACCCGTAATTTTGAGGGACGATTATAAAGGGATGATGAAGAAGAAATATATACCCATGGAGGAAGGAGATTTTTACTGGACTCCAGAAGGTTACCGTGTATTTACGGAACAATACCACCGCAAACGTGGGTATTGTTGTGAAAGTGGGTGTCGGCATTGCCCTTATGGATACGATGCCAAAACCAACCGCCAATAACATGAAACCTTTGCCGAATGTCTGAAAAAGTGATACGCTTTTCAAATTATGGGAAATTTGCAAAGGTCTCAGCACACTATTTACGGCATAATATTTGCTGCTATTATTAATGATATCGATGTGGTAATTTAAAATTAAGGCTATGAAAAAAATACAATTACACCTTCCGCTGCTCCTCATAGGAATACTCTTTTTAAGCGCTTGTTCCTCAGTACGTGTGCTATCGGATTATGACCAAAAAGTAGACTTTAATAACTACCAGACTTACGCTTTTTACAAAACGGGCATAGATCAGGCTCAGATATCTGATCTTGATAAAAAACGTATTCTAAGGGCTATTGAAACCGAAATGGGCAGCCGGGGTTTTACCAAATCGCAACAGCCAGATATTTTAGTTAGTATTTTCACCAAAGAACGGGAGCAAGTCGATGTATTCAACAACAACTTTGGCTGGGGCTGGGGTGGCTTCGGATGGGGCGGCTTTGGCTGGGGTGGCTGGGGATGGAATCCCTGGTGGGGACCCGGATGGGGTGCTGGCTTTGGCCCCAATGTATCTACCCGAACAGAAGGCTCCCTTTATATTGATTTGATTGATTCTGAAAATAAAGAATTGGTATGGCAAGGTCGTGGTGTAGGTACCCTAAATAATATAAGTGACATAGAGAAAAAGGAAAAGCGTATTCGCAAGTTTGTTTCCGAAATTATGGAAGCCTATCCTCCAAAATCCATAGCGGAAAATACCTCAAGATAGTTTTATGAAACGAAGAATCTGACACCCTTTGTTTGAGTGTTTATCGTGATTGAAAAGTCAGGTTCTTCGTTTTTTATTGTGTTAAGGTCTAGCACCCCAATTTTCCCCAAAGTGCTCCCGAACTATCAGGAGTTATGCTAGTTGAAGTATCCCTAGAGCAACAAAGATTGCTAAAGCCAATTACTCCCCATAGCCACGACTATTCCTTTTTAAATATTTCCGCTGTGGTAAGCGCATCAACACTGGTAATAGGTTGGCTGTTATACTGCAAAGTCCAACCCAATCTATTGATGAGTACCAATAGTTGACTTAGTTCGGTTACCAGTCGATTTTCCGCATTGGAAATCAAAGAAGAAGCTTCCACTTTTTGACGTAAAGCGGCTCTTATATTTTGATTAATCTCATTGTAATCCTTAGCCCCAAAAGGGTTAAAATAATCGGACTGCACATCATAATACTCTAAATCAGGATCGATATGAATTTCGGGCTCGGGGATTTCTTGCAACCGTACTGTTCTGCTCACACTATCGACCTCAATAGATAGCGCACTTAAATCATAGCTAATAGCTACTTTGGCGTTTACCACAACCAAGGCCTTCTTATCTGCAGTTAGCATAGCGCCTAAGAGCTCTTTAGAATCTTCGTAATTGTAAACTTGCGCAAAATGCCCTTCGGTAACGATAAGTTTGGAAACTTGCGCAATCTGTTGCTCAATAAGCATAGAGCTTTCCGCTAAAGCGTGACGGTCTTTGTTTTGCGTTTCACAAGAACGGTATACCAGTACCGCCGTAAGCGTAATTAAAGCACCTGCTAAGAATCGTTTCATGGCTTTAAATTTTATTTTAAAGGGATAATCGAATAATCTCAGTCAATTCAATTCCTCGTACAAATTTGGTCCATTCGTAGGGATAGGAAACCCTAAAATGATATGCCTTTGGTATCAAGAAAGATAGTTGGTTACCTGTTCTAACGCCTCTGGAATTCCGGCAGGATGCTTGCCTCCCGCGGTAGCGAAAAAAGGCTGACCACCTCCGCCACCTCGAATATATTTCCCCAACTCCCGCACAATAGTACCGGCATGCAGCCCCTTTTGTTGGGCCAAGTCTTTAGATATGTAACAAGACAAAAGGGCCTTCCCTTCCTTTTCGGCGGCAAGCAAGACAAAAAGATCAGATCGTCCACTACCCATTTCAAAAAGCAAGTCTTTCATCCCAGCTGCATCTAAGTCCACTTTTTGCGCTAAAAATGAGGTGCCGTGGATTTCGGAAAGTCCATTAAGCAATTCTGTTTTCAGGCCTTTGGCTTTTTCTTTAAGTAGCTGTTGTACCTGCTTTTTTAACTGACTGTTTTCTTCTTGTAAACCTTGCAGGGCAAGCACGGGATCTTGATTGTTTTGCAATAGCCCTCTAAGCGCTTGCAACTGTTCATTATTGTTGTGGTATAGTTCTTTTACGGCATTAGAGGTAATCGCTTCAATACGACGCACCCCAGCGGCCACAGCCCCTTCAGACACAATTTTAAAATGCCATAGTTCCGCAGTATTGGCAACATGGGTACCACCACATAGTTCTATAGACTCCCCAAAGCGAATGGTTCGCACGGTATCGCCGTACTTTTCTCCAAATAAAGCCATAGCACCTTGCTCCAAAGCCTTTGCCATTGAAGTGTTGCGGGCTTCCTCTAAGGGTAGTTGCTCCTCAATGCGAGCATTCACAAAACGGGAGACTTCCGCCAACTCCTCAGTAGTCACTTTA
Organism: Bacteroidota bacterium; assembly: GCA_039414375.1. Classification (GTDB taxonomy): domain Bacteria; phylum Bacteroidota; class Bacteroidia; order Flavobacteriales; family Flavobacteriaceae; genus Croceivirga. Next base: position 8,736 of record JBCDGY010000010.1, read on the forward strand.
GCAAAGTGAGAAAAATCAAATCGAAGGGACTTCGCATGCACTGCAGAGCCTTTCTGTTCAACATGGGTGCCTAATTTTTCTCGCAACGCCTGATGCAACAAATGGGTGGCCGTATGATTACTAGCGGTAAGCCTTCTCTTATTTTGATCTACACAAGCCCGAAAAGAAGCTCCCAAGTCAGCTGGCAAAACTGTCGTAAAATGAAGCGCCTCGTCATTTTCTCTTTTGGTATCAATTACAGGAATAAGCGTGCCATCTGAGGTTTCTAGATGACCTTGGTCTCCTACTTGTCCCCCGCCCTCAGCATAGAACGGAGTTTGATCAAAAACCAATTGATATTGATCGCCTGCCTTTTTAGAAGCCACCTTTCGATATTTTACCAACCGTACCGTAGTCTCCAAAGTGTCATAGCCTACAAACCGTTGCTGGGTATCGGGTATAAGGACCATCCAATCGTCTTTTTGGGTTTCTGAGGCCGCCTTAGAACGGCTTTTTTGCGCTTGTAAAGCCTCTTGAAAGCCTTCCGTATCCAAATCATAGCCTTTTTCAGAAAGAATAAGAGAAGTAAGGTCTATAGGAAAACCGAAAGTATCATAGAGCTCAAAAGCTTTAGCCCCATCCACTGTCTTTCCTTGAGTCCCCTTAATTACGGTATCTAGTCGTAACAAGCCCTGTTCCAGTGTAGTCAAAAAGGACCGTTCTTCTTCTTTAATAACATTTTCAATAAGCTGTGCTTGCTTTTTCAATTCAGGAAAAGGTTCGCCCATTTGCTTTTCAAGTACCGATACCAATCGATAAATAAACGGATCTACGGTGCCCAAAAAAGTAAAACCATAGCGAATGGCACGACGTAAAATACGACGTATCACATAACCCGCACCTGTATTACTGGGCAACTGCCCGTCTGCAATCGCAAAAGCCACGGCGCGCACGTGATCGGCAATTACGCGAATCGCAATATCTGTTTCTTCCTGCTTGCCATAAGTAGCACCTGAAATTTTTTCTATTGCGGTGATCAGCGGTACGAAAACATCGGTATCGTAATTGGATTGTTTGCCCTGAAGCACCATACACAAGCGTTCGAAGCCCATACCCGTATCAATATGTTTCTCCGGCAGGTCTTCTAGTTGTCCATTGGCCTTTCTATTGTACTGGATAAAAACCAAATTCCAGATTTCCACTACTTGGGGATGGTCTTGATTCACCAACGCTGCACCGGAAACTTTCTTTCTTTCTTCCTCTGGACGAATATCGACATGAATCTCAGAACAAGGCCCGCAGGGACCTTGGTCACCCATTTCCCAGAAATTGTCCTTTTTGCTCCCCATAAGGATACGTTCTTCCGGTATAATTTGCTTCCAAAAATCAAAAGCCTCTTGATCCATGGCCAACCCATCGGCATCGTCGCTACCCCCAAAAACGGTAATGTATAACTGTTCCTTATTGATTTGATATACCTCCGTCAACAATTCCCACGCCCAAGAGATGGCCTCCTTTTTAAAGTAATCTCCAAAACTCCAGTTACCCAGCATTTCAAACATAGTATGGTGGTAGGTGTCTTTGCCTACTTCCTCAAGATCATTGTGCTTACCGCTAACTCGTAAACATTTTTGCGTATCGGTAATCCGGGGGTGTTTTGCTGTGGCATTGCCTAAAAAGTAGGCCTTGAACTGGTTCATGCCAGCATTCGTAAACAAAAGCGTTGGGTCATTTTTCATGACCAAAGGTGCCGAAGCAACTACCTCATGTGCCTTGGATTGGAAGAAGTTTAGAAACTGCGTTCTAGCCTGTTGGGATGTCATATGAAGAGTTAAGCTTTAATTAATTTTATTGAGGGTACGTAACAATTTTTATATTTGCCTGTTATCATTATATAATCCTGACCAAAAATAGGATAATTAACCCCATGTCTAAAGTAAAGTACTATTACGATCCAGATACGCTCTCTTACCGTAAAATTGAGCCTAAAAAGTCTAGACGGTACCAGTACATCTTTGTTTTTATTGCAGGTTCTGCGTTGTTTGGCTTTTTAACGCTTTTTATATTATTAAACACCAACGTAATTAACACTCCAAAGGAGCTTTCGTTACAGCGTGAAGTGCAGAATTACGAATTACAATTTGACATCTTAAATCGGAAGATGCAGCAGATTGAAAAGGTGTTGGCTAGTATTGAGGACCGGGACAATAATATTTACCGCTTATATTTTGAGGCGAACCCTATCCCCGAAGAACAGCGAAAGGCCGGTTTTGGTGGGGTAAATCGTTATCAATCTCTTGAAGGTTTTAGCAATTCTGAAATTGTAATTAACGCTACCCGACGTTTGGAGATCATTCAAAAACAACTGGTAATTCAATCCAAGTCTTTGGAAGAAGTTACCAAACTGGCTGAAGAAAAAGAAAAACTTTTGGCTGCCATCCCAGCTATTCAACCCGTGAGGAATGAAGACAAACCTAGAATGGTGTCTGGATATGGATGGCGTACTGATCCTTTTACCAAAGCCCGTAAAATGCATTATGGGATGGACTTCGCAGCACCAAGGGGTACCCCTATTTATGCTTCAGGGGATGGAAAAATAACGCGTGCTGACAATGCCTCTTCAGGATACGGTAAACATATCCGTATTGATCACGGTTTCGGGTATGGCTCATTATATGCCCACTTAAGTAAATACAATGTAACTAAAGGTCAAAAAGTGAAACGCGGCGATCTCATTGGTTTTATGGGAAATACCGGTCGATCCAAAGGCCCACACTTACACTACGAAGTCTGGAAAGACGGCCAACGCATTAATCCTATCAACTTTTACTATGGTAGTTTGACGGCGGAAGAGTTTGCAGCCATGTTAACGATTGCGAATCAAGAGAATCAATCCCTCGATTAATGCATGTTGAGCTACCGGAAAAACGCTACTATGGCATTGGTGAAGTAGCTAATGCTTTTGGGGTTAATACCTCCCTCATTCGATTCTGGGAAAAAGAATTCGATGTATTACAACCCAAGAAAAACGCTAAAGGCAACCGTAAGTTTACCCCACAAGATGTTAAAAACCTCCAATTGATTTATCACTTGGTCAAGGAAAGAGGTTTCACCTTAGAGGGTGCAAAAACCTACCTTAAAGAAGAAAAGCACAAAAACCTTTCTACGGTAGAAGTCATTCAAAAATTGCAATTGGTCCGTGCAGAACTACTAAAAATCAAGGATCAACTTTAAAAGCATTCAACGAAACTCCCTATTTTTGAACTGACCTAACAACAAGTATTTAAATATACTTGATACCTTGTAACAATTGGGGTTCGCTACATAAGCGTAACAAAAAACAACTTTAACAGACTTATTCAAAAAACACAAGACAATGAAAAAATGGTTGATTCCACTGGGTATTATCGTAGTACTCCTATTTGCCCTGGGTAACTGGTACGTTAAAACCAACAATATCCTTGTTGAAATGAAAGGTGAAGCTACCAAACAATGGGCCAATGTAGAAAGCTCTTACCAACGCCGAAGCGACCTTATCGGTAACCTAGTGCAAACCGTAAAGGGAGCCGCAGATTTTGAGCGTGGTACTTTAACGGATGTTATTGAAGCTCGGGCTAAGGCCACTTCCACTACGGTTGACCCAACCAATATTACCCCGAATCAACTGGCTAGTTTTCAACAAGCACAAAGTGGACTTTCCTCGGCGCTCTCAAGGCTTTTGGTAACTGTAGAGCGTTACCCGGATCTGAAAGCCAATCAAAACTTTTTAGAACTACAATCCCAGCTTGAGGGTACTGAAAACCGCATTAATGTAGAGCGCAATCGCTTTAATGAGTATGCTGGGGACTACAATATCAAAATTGAACAAATCCCAACCAATTTTGTGGCCAACTTTGCTGGTTTTGATGCCTTAGCACTTTTTCAGTCCGACCCTGGAGCTGAAAAGGCCCCAAAAGTGGAGTTTGATTTTTAACTACCATGACTAAAGTTGAAAGCTTTCTTTCTACGGAAGCGGAACAAGAAATCGTAGATGCCATAGTAGCTGCCGAAAAAAATACTTCTGGAGAAATTCGTGTACATCTAGAGGCATCTGCTCCTATAGACCATTTTAGCCGCGCGCAACAAGTTTTCCATTTTTTAAAAATGGACAATACCAAAGAGGAAAATGGCGTGCTGCTTTATGTGGCTGTAAAAGACCGTCGGTTTGTGATCTATGGCGATCGCGGTATTGATAATGCGGTACCGCATGGTTTTTGGGAAAGTACCAAAACCCTGATTGCCGAGCATTTTAAAAAAGGGGATTTTAAAGGTGGTATTATCGCTGGTATTTTAAGTGCTGGCAAAGAATTGGAAGCCCACTTTCCTTGGCAACACGGAGACACAAATGAGCTAAGCGATGCAGTGTCTAAGGGGTAGTTTATCGGTTACAAAGTATGCTTCGCGTGCTATGCGCTGCGTCATATCGTTTGTCACCACGGTGCTGCTATTGGCACCTATATTTGTTAGCGCTCAATTTACAATTCCAAAAAAGCCCGAGAAACAAACTAGTGTTTACGATGATATTCCCTTATTGACCTCGGCTCAGAGTAAAGCGCTAGAAAACAAACTACTACGCTACGCCGATAGCACTTCTACGCAAATTGCGATTTCCATTATCAAAACCACCAAAGGCGAGGAAATTAAATATCTGGCTACACGCTGGGCACACGATTGGGGTATTGGTCAAGCAAAGGAAGACAATGGCATATTTATCTTAGTCGCTAAAGATGACCGACAGGTAACCATACAAACGGGATATGGTGTAGAGGCTTCGCTTACCGATTTGGCAAGTAAAAGAATTATTGAACGCCTTATTGTGCCTGCTTTTAAACAGGGGGATTATTATGGTGGCCTAGATGCAGGAACGGATGCTATTTTTCAAATATTAACTGGACAATTTAAAGAGACACGCACCTTTGGAGACGATGCTCCTTCCCTGCGATCGCTTTTCCCCTTTATTGTTTTTATTGTAATCATGCTGATTTTAGCAAGTCGAAAGAATAAAGGCGGGCGCAATAACCGCGGAGGACGTGGCGGACGTGGATTGGATATCTGGGATATGATCATCTTAAGCAATATGGGCCGCGGTGGATATCGTGGTGGTGGTCTTGGCGGCGGCAGTGGCGGTTTCGGCTCTGGTGGTTTTGGCGGCGGCTTTGGCGGCGGTGGCTTTGGCGGCGGCGGTGCTTCAGGAAGTTGGTAAAACTGCACTCCTGGAATAGTGCCATACAAAAGGGATGCTACAAGTCGTGGAATCCCTTGAAGACAATACTATGGAACGAGAATTGTGCCTTTATTTAAGAAAATACAGGCGCATAAGTACGGTAGAAATTAAAGAGAAGCTGCACCAATTCATAGACAACGGAGACGATACTTTTATAAAAATGTTCTATGAAATGACCAAAGCCTATATTGTACAGATAGAAAAGGACAAGATGATTGCCGAGGGAGAAGAAGATGTAGTTATGGGCAGAACCCACACCCTGAAGGAGGCAAAAGAAATACTCAAAAAACGCTGAGAATGCCCAAGCCCTTAGCGCTTACTACCAGGGCTATACGAGACCTAGAAAAAGTAAAGGATTACTCCACTTTGGAGCAGAAAAGGCTGATGAGATCATTGAAGATATCGCCATTTTGGAGAGTCCCGAACATGAATTTGGGAACATCGGTATGGTTGACCATGACTTTACCTATTTGAAATGGGAATACCGTAAAATCTACAAACATTACTGTAAAATCACGTACCGTGAAAGCAGGTCTAAAATCTACGTGATAAGGGTGTTCGACACCCGCCAAGACCCTAAAAAGAATAAATGATTAAATAGGATAATTAGGTCAGTCTTAACCTTTATCAGAATTGTAATGCGCCTCTTTCTCTTGAAGTATTTCTTTTCTGTAAAAATTCAATACTTCTTTTCATTATTACCCATTTTTTCTAGTAATTTTAGGTGTTCACAAGTCCCTGTTGAACGCATTTACATTCTGCATTAACAATCCAAAAAACATTGAATGATTCATTCGCTCCGATTTTTTATGGCCCTTTTGGTCGTAGTCCTGGTATCCTGTAAATCCAAAACTGATACCTCTGGAAACATGGATAACCTTTATAAATTTAAGGAATACGTCAGCTACCATAGCACCGGAGATCTTAGCATTGCAGAACCTATACGTATTGTTCTAGCCCAAGAATTGGAGCAGTTTGAGCTCGCCCAGGAAATCCCCAGCGATTACCTCCAGTTATACCCCAAAGTCGATGGAAAACTAGCTATTGAAAATGGAAGAGAACTGGTATTTCAACCTTCCGAATACCTTAGTCCTAATACCGAATACCAAGCAAAACTAGCGCTACACCAACTTTTTGATGGCATTGAAAAAGAATTTCGAACCTTTACATTTGGGTTTAGAACCATTACCCCCAACTTTAAGATTGATTTGGGACACCTGCAGTCTCACAGCAAAAAGTGGCACTACTTAACGGGAGCTTTGGTAGCTTCCGACGTAGTTAAAGCCAAAAAGATCAACCAAGTGCTTACCGTAAGCAACGGTTCCCAAAAAATTCCGGTGAAATGGGACAATGTTACAGAAGATGGTAAATATTTCACTTTTACCATTGATAGTATCCAAAGGAAGACGGATGATTTTGAGTTGAATATTGCCTGGAATGGTAATCCCTTGGGCATTGACAATAAAGGTGATGAAAAATATACCATTCCAGGCCTCAATAAGTTTGTAGTTGTTGATGCAAAAACCAGTACCTCTCCCAATGCCACGCTAATTCTAAATTTTTCAGATCCGCTGGCCCAAGGACAAGACCTCAATGGATTGGTAAGCATTCAAAATGCCGAAAGCCTTCGTTTTGAAGTTGATGGCAATGTATTAAGGGTTTACCCCACTAATAGAATATTAGGGCAGGTGCGGGTTAATGTGTTTAAGGGTATTAAGAGCACTTACGGATATTCCCTTAAACAACCTTTTTCAGAATTGGTTTCCTTCGAACAATTGAAGCCGGAAGTGCGCCTACTTTCCAAAGGAACTATTTTACCGAATGCTACCGCTACACCGTTATATTTTGAAACGGTTAACCTCAATGCCGTTGAAGTGCGGGTGATTCAGATCTATGAAAATAATATGCTGCAATACCTGCAGAGCTATGAACTTAGCCCCAACTACTATGCAGATGTTAGAACCGTGGGGCGCAGAGTGGCCCACAAAGTAATTCGCCTAGATGAAGATAATTCCGCAGACCTCAGTTCATGGAAGGCTCACGGTCTAGACCTTTCCGAATTAATTACGGTGAGCCCTGGATCCCTATACCGGGTTGAGTTTAGTTTTAAGAAAGCGTATACCAACTACAGTTGTGGGGAACCCAAAAGTGATGATGGCGATATGGTATCGGAAGTCACGAGTTCCAGCGCTAGTACCACTGATCTTGATGCCGAAGAACGAGAAGCACGGTATTGGAATAATGAAATCTATTCCTGGCGTCGCTATGCTTACAACTGGCAAGAACGTGACAATCCCTGCCACGAAGCCTATTACAATGAAGATAGAATTGTAACCACTCAGCTGTTGGGTAGCGATCTTGGACTTATTGTAAAAAAAGGAAACAACCAGTCCTACCACTTTGCATGTACCAATCTACTCACCGCAGCACCGGAACCCAATGCTACTATTAAGTTGTACAATTACCAACAACAGCTATTAGGTGAGGTTAAAACAGATGCTTCTGGATTTAGTATTTACGATGGTGAGGCTACCCTAGCCTTTGCCGTTGCACAAAAAGAAAATCATTTTGCTTATGCCAAACTGGTAGATGGCAATGCCTTGTCCCTTAGCAAGTTTGACGTATCTGGAAAAACGCTTCAACGCGGTCTTCAGGGCTTTTTATATACAGAACGTGGCGTACATCGCCCAGGAGACCCTATCCATTTGACCTTTGTCCTGGACGATGCGGCTAACCCTTTACCAGTAGACCATCCTGTTACTTTAGAGGTGACTGATGCCCGTGGAAAATTGGTGCAGCGAAACGTTATGCGAAACGGCACCCTACAAGTAGCCGATGGACTATATGCCAAGAAATCGGAAAACTTTTATTATTTCCCAATACCCACAAAAGCCACCGCTCCTACTGGAAATTGGAATGCGCGCGTTATTGTAGGTGGTGCTCAGTTTACCAAAAATCTTAAAGTAGCCACCGTAAAACCCAATCGCCTTAAAGTACGCTTTGACTTTGAAGAAGAAATACTTCGCACCAATGAACGCAATCCCGGTTCTATTGCGGTGCAATGGCTACATGGTGCCCCAGCACGTAATCTAAAAATAGATATTAACGCCAAGCTGCAGCAAGCCTACAATGCCTTTCCACAGCATAAGGGCTATGTTTTTCAAGATCCTGTAAGGGAGTTTAAGGAAACTGAGCTACAATGGATTACCTCCAAATTAGATGGGGAAGGACAACTGACCATTGATGAGAAAATCAATTCGATTCGCAAGGCTCCTGGAATGTTGCAGGCTACCTTTACGACCAAAGTATTCGAAGGGGGTGGAGATTTCTCTATTGATGTTTTTTCTAAAAAATTAGCCCCTTTTTCTCACTTTGTAGGCCTACGCTCCCCAAAGGCCAAACAATACGGATCTTTTTTAACGGATGAGGATACCACTTTTGAAGTGATCTCTGTAGATGCGCAAGGAGCTACCGCAGCGAAGCGAAAACTCAAGGTACAAGTGTATAACATTGAATGGCGCTGGTGGTGGAGTAGCGGACAAGATAACCTGTCGCGCTATGAAAACGCCACCGTACACCGTCCCTTCAAAACACTCTCGGTTACAACCAATTCTAAAGGAAAAGGCACCTTTAAACTAAATATCCCCGATACCAAAGGGGGGCGCTTTTTAATTCGCGTAATAGACGAAGCCTCTGGACACGCTACTGGACGCACGGCATACTTTTATAGAAACTGGTGGAGCAGACCGGCTAGTGGGGATACGGAAAGTGCTAAAATACTGATTTTCGCTTCGGATAAAGAAAAGTATACTTTAGGAGACGAGGCAGTGATTACCTTCCCCTCCGACAAGGGTGGCAGAGCATTACTAAGTATTGAGAATGGCGCCGAAGTGTTATCACAACAATGGATAGAAACCACTGCTAAGGAAACTCGTGCGACAGTACCCATAACAGCAGCCATGGCACCCAACGCTTACGTTAACATCTCTTTGTTACAGCCCCATGGCCAGGTGGCCAACGATCTACCTATAAGACTCTATGGTGTTATCCCACTACTCGTAGAAGACCCGACTACGTTCTTAAAGCCTAAGCTCCAAATGCCTGATGTACTAGAGCCAGAGCAATCTTTTAAGGTAACGGTCTCTGAAAGTTCTCGAAAACCAATGACCTATACGCTTGCTGTCGTTGATGAGGGCTTGCTAGACCTAACCCGATTTAAAACCCCAGCTATTCACAGCGCTTTCTATGCAAGACAAGCCCTAGGTGTAAAAACCTTTGATATTTTCGACGATGTTATGGGGGCCTACTCCGCTAGTGTAGATAACATTTACGCCATTGGGGGTGGCGCTATCGGTGACGGTGCTAAAAACCGAAAAGCGCAGCGATTTAAGCCTGTGGTTACCTACTTGGGACCCTTTGAGCTAAAGGCAGGAAAAACCGCATCTCACACTATCGACATGCCCAACTATGTGGGCGCTGTACGTACCATGCTTATAGCGGGGAACGGAGAAAGTGCCTATGGGCATACCGAAAAAACAACTCCCGTGCGAAAGCCGTTAATGGTATTATCATCCATCCCAAGAAAGTTATCGCCAGGAGAAACGGTTACCATCCCCGTAACTGTATTTGCTATGGAGCCGCGTATTAAGAATGTATCCGTCTCCATAAAAGCCGATGGAGCACTACAACCCTTGGGAAGCACCAAAAAGAACATCTCTTTTAAAAGTGTAGGAGAACAAATCGTCAATTTTGATTTTAAGGTAAATCCTTCGGCAACCTTTCAAACTATTACCGTAACAGCCTCTGGCCATGGAGAAAAGGCTAGCAGTGAAACAGAAGTGGACGTAGAGAATCCAAACCCGATTACTACGAAGAGTACGCTCTACCCCATAGAAGGGAGCCAGTCACAAATCGTGGATTTAGAAACCTTTGGCACCCAAGGTACCAACACCGCTTTTATGGAATTTTCTACACTACCCCCTATGGATTTCGCAAAACGGTTGGACTATTTGGTGCGTTATCCCCACGGCTGTGTGGAGCAAACCACCTCAGCAGCTTTTCCCCAGTTGTTTTTAACCGAGATCTTAGACCTCACTTTTGATCGAAAAAAGGCCATTGAAGAAAATGTGAAAGTAGCGATCAAGCGATTGAGTGATTTTCAAACCTCAGATGGTGGCCTAAGCTATTGGCCTGGTCTCCGTAATTCCGATCCATGGGGCACCAACTACGCAGGACATTTTATGTTAGAAGCCAAACAGAAAGGGTATCAGTTACCGCTCACCTTTTTGAGTAACTGGCTCAAATTCCAAAAGAACGAAGCCCGGCAATGGAGCAGCCAACGCACTGGTTACCGCGGCGATATTACCCAAGCCTACCGTTTATATACCCTAGCCTTGGCCCAGCAACCAGAGCTAGCGGCCATGAACCGACTTCGCAATAGTGGAACATTAAGCAATGAAGGCAAATGGCGCCTTGCCGCTGCTTATGCATTGGTAGGGAAGAAAGAAGTAGCCCAATCCCTGGTACGGGACGCCAATATCGATTTCAAGCCTAATCGATACGATTACTACACCTATGGATCTATTTTTCGAAATAGGGCTATGGCTTTAGAAACTATGGTGATTATGGGAGATACCCAACAACGCGACCTTGCGCTCTCTTTGGCAAAAAACCTGTCTTCTCAACGCTGGTATAGTACACAGGAAACGGCCTATGCACTTCTGGCCATGGCCAAAATGGTTGCTAAAAATGGCGGTAAAGCTATAAATCTCACCTATACCCATAAGGGTAAAGCTGTAACCGTAAAAACAGATAGGGCTATTGCACAGCGTAGTCTTCCCATCACCGCAAAGCAGCATCAGATTAGCATTAAAAACAATCAAAACAACCTGGTTTATGTGACTTTAACCCAAACGGGCAAGTTACCAGTAGGGGAAGAGCTGGCCCAGCAAGAAAAACTTTCTTTGTCGGTGCGCTACCTTGACGCACTCGGGAATAGTGTTGATATCAATAACCTTAGGCAAGGTACCGAATTACAAGCCCGATTAACAGTAAGCAATCAAACGGGTGATTATTATGCCAATCTTGCCTTAACCCATTTGGTACCCAGCGGTTGGGAAATTGTAAATACATCATATGCCGGTACAGGTGACCCCAATTCCGGAAAAGCCACCTACATTGATACTCGCGACGACCGCACCAATTTCTATTTTAACTTGGATGCGCGCAAATCCAAAACCTTTACTGTAAAGCTCAACGCCTCCTATTTAGGAGACTATTACCTACCTGGAGCACAAGTAGAAGCCATGTATGACCATACGAGCTATGCCCGCAATAAGGGAAAATGGATTAAAATATCGCAATGAAATACGCCCAGGTAAAAGCGGTTGCGCGTAAACGCGCTATGCCACTTTTTCGCAAGCACGGTATCAAAATAGGGGTTGCGGTAGTGTTGTTGGTATGGTGGTGGTGCTGTTTGCCCAAACCCTTATTTACAGACCCCACCGCAACGGTAGTCACCGCAGCAGATAATACCCTAATTGGAGGACGTATTGCTGCGGACGGGCAGTGGCGCTTTCCAGCCTTGGATTCAGTTCCCAAGCGCTTTGAAGAGTGTGTGCTGCAGTTTGAGGATGCTTACTTTTATCAGCATCCCGGGTTTAATCCGGTGGCAATGCTTAAAGCGATAGCCCATAACCTTACCCATAACTCACGGCGCGGAGGCAGTACCATTACCCAGCAAGTAATTCGATTAAGCCGCAAGCAAAAAAAGCGCAGCTATCTGGAGAAAGGTATTGAAATCATTATGGCAACCCGACTAGAATGGCGGTATGCTAAAAAAGACATCCTTAAGCTTTATGCCACCCATACCCCTTATGGCGGTAATGTGGTGGGTTTAGAAACGGCGGCTTGGCGTTATTTCGGTTTGCCTGCTCATGAGTTAAGCTGGGGGCAATCGGCTACCCTTGCGGTGCTCCCCAATGCACCTTCGTTAATTTTTCCGGGTAAAAATGAACATCTGCTACGCGCCAAAAGAAATCGCTTGCTTCAAAAATTATGGCGACAAGACTGTATTGATAAAGAAACCTATGAACTGGCCATAGCTGAGCCCTTACCACAAAAGCCTTTCCCCCTACCCGATATGGCACCTCACCTAACCGAGCGTGTAAAAAAAGAACACCCCGGCAAACGCATACACACTTCAATTGCATTAGACTTACAACAAAGAGCCAATCAAATAGCCGCAAACCATTACCAACGCCTAAAACAAAATGAGATTCACAATCTGGCTATCTTGGTATTGGATGTACAAACTAAAAAAGTACTATGTTATGTGGGTAATGCCCCTACAGTGGCGGACCATGCCAAGCACGTAGACATCATTACCAAAAACCGCAGTACAGGAAGTACTTTAAAACCCTTTCTTTTTGCTGCGTTATTACAGGAAGGTCTTATTCTGCCCAATAGCCTTGTGCGTGATGTACCCACTGTAATTAATGGCTACCAGCCCAAAAATTTTAATCTAGATCATGTAGGAGCGGTAGCTGCTAGTAGGGCCCTATCGCGATCGTTAAATGTACCTGCAGTACGACTACTACGGAAATATGGTCTTGAAAAATTCTACAATAAGCTACATCAAATGCAGGTCAATTCATTACACCAACCCGCCAGCCATTATGGCTTATCCCTTATTTTAGGGGGTGCGGAAAGTTCTTTATGGGAAGTGACACAGACCTATGCTGGCGCCGCTGCTACGCTCAATTATTTTATGGCCAACTCTAGTACCTACAATGCTAACGAATTTGTGGAACACTCCTATTTGTTAGAAGAGGAGCACGAGCAAGGGCCACCGCAAGCAGACCCCCCTGTCTTTGGAGCAGGAGCACTCTACCATACTTTTTTGGCAATGAATGAGGTCAACCGACCAGAAGGTGATGAGCAATGGCAGTTTTTTGACTCGTCAAAACGCATCGCTTGGAAAACGGGAACCAGTTTTGGTTTTAAAGATGCATGGGCTGTAGGGGTAACCCCTAGACATGCTATCGGAGTATGGGCTGGAAATGCAGATGGCGAAGGTAGACCTGGGCTTACTGGTATTACCGCTGCAGCTCCCATCCTTTTTGATATGCTTGATTTACTGCCGGATAGCGGCTGGTTTGCCCCACCTTATGACGACATGGTATCTATCGCTACCTGCGCGCAAAGCGGGCATCGCGCTTCTATTTATTGCCAAGCACACCAACAATGGGTTCCAGCTGCCGGTGTAAAAAGCGGCCCTTGCCCTTATCACCAGCAAATCGCATTGGATGCCTCGGCTACTTTTCGCGTTAATGCTGGGTGTTACCCATTGGACGAAATCGTACATCGTAACTGGTTTACCTTACCCCCTACTGTGGCCCATTACTATGGTCGTGCCAATCCCAACTATCGCGCTTTACCTGATTATTTGGAAGGGTGTTCGCCTGAAGAAGCAGAACTGATGGCGTTTATTTTCCCAAAAAGAGGAGAAAGTATCATCCTCCCCAAAGATTTGGGAAAAACAGATACGGCGGTGGTTTTTAAACTGGCTCACCAAGAAACCAAAAGCACTGTGTATTGGTATTTGGATGAAAAGTACGTTGGCGCTACCACCAATTTTCATGAACTAGTTTTAGATGTGGCTCCTGGTGTCTACGTGCTAACCGCCACAGATGATAAGGGGAATCGATTGCAACAGCAGATCCATATTAATCTTGCTACAGAACGTTAGCCAGCGTTATTTTTTTCTAAGGTATACCGTAATCGGCACACCGCTAAAATCAAAGTTTCGCCGTATTTGGTTTTCTAAAAAACGCTTGTAGGGTTCTCGTACATACTGCGGTAGGTTGCAGAAAAAAGCAAACTGTGGATAAGGCGTGGGTAGTTGCGTACTAAACTTGATCTTTACGTACTTCCCTTTATACGATGGCGGTGGATTTTTTTCAATAATAGGGAGCATGATATCATTAAACTCCCGGGTTTTTATTTTTCTGCTTCTATTCTTGTATACCGCTACCGCTGTTTCTATCGCCTTAAAAATACGTTGCTTGTTAAGTACCGAAATAAAGATAATAGGGACATCGACAAAGGGTTCTAATTGCTTTTTAATCATTTGCGTGTACTCCTTAACCGAATTGGTTGCTTTTGTAACCAGGTCCCATTTGTTAACCAGAATTACAATACCCTTGTTATTGCGCTCTGCTAGCCAAAAAATATTTTGTACCTGACCGTCGAAACCGCGCGTGGCATCAAACATTAAAATACAAACATCACAGTGTTCTATAGAACGAACCGACCGCATGACCGAGTAAAACTCAAGGTCTTCCTTAACCTTAGCCTTACGACGGATACCCGCAGTGTCCACCAAATTAAATTCAAAGCCGAAACGGTTGTACTTGGTATCGATACTATCTCTTGTCGTACCTGCTATATCGGTTACGATGTAGCGATCTTCTCCTATAAGCGCGTTGATAAAAGAAGACTTACCGGCATTGGGCCTACCTACTACGGCAAACCTCGGCAAGTCACTTTCCACTTCGGTAGCCTCGGGTAGTACTTTTACTAGGGCATCTAGTAGTTCTCCTGTTCCACTACCATTGATACTAGAAAGCGTGAAATAATCTCCTAATCCGAGGGCGTAGAACTCCACTGCATCAGCCTCACGTTGGGCATTGTCCACCTTATTTATAGCTAAAAAAACGGGTTTGTCGATACGACGCAGGAGGACAGCCACATCATTGTCCATTCCTGTGACACCAGATTCAACGTCTACCATAAAAATGATAGCATCTGCTTCGTCAATGGCCAGTTCTACCTGTTTATCAATCTCTTTTTCAAAAACATCATCACTACCCACCACATAGCCTCCAGTATCGATAATGGAAAACTCTTTTCCATTCCAATCGCTCTTCCCATAGTGGCGATCTCGGGTAACCCCACTAACGGCATCTACAATAGCCTCTCGCTTTTGAACCAATCGATTAAAAAAGGTAGATTTTCCCACATTGGGTCTACCTACAATGGCTACAATACCCCCCATAACCGGAAATTTGGGCAAAAGTACCACTATTGGTGGTAACACCCTCTGAGACCTTTGCACAATGGTTTAAAAAAAAGTATCTCGCTTTTGCGCCTATACCACCAAGGTCTCCAAGAATAAAAAGGCACGGCTAAAAGCCGTGCCCAACGAAATTCAAAATCGACTATAAAACAGTATTCTTCTTATTGAAGTGATTTAGTTTTCGTAAATGGTAACGGTACCACTTACTTCGTTACTTACAATAAGCAATTCTTTCCCGGAAGGACTATCATCCGCACTAACGGCCAATACCCCTTCTGGACCTATATCTCCAGGATTAGACAACAATTGTAAAAACTCTGGAAAACTGGGATTACTAATATCGTAGACTAAGATCTGATTGTTGCGCTCTAGCCCTACAAAAAGAATCTGACGCTCTCCAATCTTTTGGATAGTAACCGCTTCCGGCTCGGCTCCCTTGTCATCACTGCGGCTATCATCACCATTAAAAACCTCAGGAGTTAGATCCAGCGTAATTTCAGCAATATCATTACCACTATCATAAACCAATTGTCCCATACCTGACCAAATGGAGAAGGAACGCGCTCCATAACTATAAAGCTCATCAAAATCACCATCACCGTCGGTATCCCCTAAAGTTGTTGTGGTTTTTAGACGCCCTAAATTTTCGTCAAGTTGCAAGGTTGCCGCATCGGGAAAGGCTGTCGGATCTAAGACCAGATCAGCAATACGGGCTTCTTCTGAAAAACCATCGTAGTCTCTGGCATCTCCTTCATTGGCCGTAACTATATAGTCCATACCATTTACGCTATAATAGGCAATGGCGTCAGGTTGATATATGCCACGCACGGGAACAGTACGTAATTCTTTTTTATCATCCCGGTTGCTAGGATCCATGGAGTTGATGGCAACAGCATGGTTTTTAAAGCCTAAAGGAAGAATAGTCTCAATTTGTTTGGTTTCTAGGTTAACCACAGCCACACCATTATTCTCTTGGAGCGTAACCCAAGCTTTTTTAGAGTCATCTGAAACGGCCACGTACTCCGGCTCTACGTCTCGAGTAAGGTTGGCATTAGGTCCAAATACACGAAAACCTTCGGCTTCTAAAGCAGCTTCTTGAACGCTAAAAGCTTCAAAACCTAAATCTTGAACCTCAAGGGTTTCTACGTTTACGATACTTACACTACCACGTGGGTCCATGGTATAATCATCATTAGGCTCCCCCTCGCAGGCTACTACTACATATTTCCCGTCCGGAGTATAAGTAACCATATCAGGAAGCACTCCAACAGGAGCAAAAGCAATTTCTTCAAGGGTCGAGGTATCAAAAAACTTTACATATCCTCTAATAAAGTTATCCTTGTCTTCAAAGGCACCGACTAAAGTTCCATTATACACACTTACGCTATTGGGCGGATCTACGTGGTCCCTGACGATATCGTTGATATACACTGGAGAACTAATACTGGAGATATCATAAACCGAAATAGAACCGTTTTCTGCATTGGTAACAAACAAACTATTGGTTGTGGGATCAAAAGCGGATATTTCCGCAGCACCATCCCCACCAACGGTAAACGTAGTGCGTTGTTTAAAGTCGATTACTGTAGGCATATAGGTACTATCGCCATCACCATCGCCTCCATCACCAAGAAAATCGTCCAATTGACTACAAGAAAAGAGGCTCCCTAAAACCGTAAGGCTCAATAAAGTATTTGTAATTTTTTTCATTTTATTCGGATTTGTTCTGGCTGTGAAGTTCACAAACAAAACCGAATCTAATATTAACCCAAGGCCAAATTAACCTTTAGTTATTGTAACCAAATCGTTTAAGCTGTTTAGGACTTGAGCGCCAATTTTTGTTGACTTTTACAAAGAGTTCCAAATGAATCTGTTTCCCAAAAAAACGCTCTAGGTTTTTTCGCGCTTCCATACCGACGCGCTTTAAAGCACTACCCTTATGCCCTATAATAATTCCTTTTTGGCTACTGCGCTCTACCATAATAAGGGCGCGAATACGGATAATATCATCGCTTTCTATAAATTCTTCGGTAACCACTTCAACAGCATAGGGGACTTCCTTCTTGTAATGCACCAAAATCTGTTCCCGTATGGCTTCATTCACAAAAAAACGTTCTGGTTTGTCGGTCCATTGGTCTTTGGGGAAATAGGGTGGTGCCTCGGGCAATAGTTCTAAAACACGGTCAAATACGGCTTCAACATTAAAGTGTTCCAAAGCTGAGATAGGGTGTATTTCCGCCTTAGGTAATAATTCTTGCCAGTGCTTCACTTGTGCTTCTAACATTTCTTGGTTAGCCGTATCTATTTTATTGATGAGTAAGAGCACCGGAATAGGGCTAGTTTGAATTTTTTGAAAAAACTGTTCGTCTTTCAAGGCCTTTTCCCCTATCTCCACTAAATACAAAAGCACATCGGCATCTTCAAAAGCAGACTTCACAAAATCCATCATGGCGTTCTGCATTTCGTAGGCAGGTTTGATAATCCCTGGGGTATCGGAAAGTACAACCTGAAAATCGTCTCCATTAACAATACCTAAAATACGGTGCCGCGTCGTTTGCGCCTTAGAGGTGATAATCGAGAGCTTTTCACCAATAAAAGCATTCATCAGTGTAGACTTACCCACATTGGGGTTGCCAATAATATTTACAAAGCCGGCTTTATGCTGTTTTTTCATTTTTCAGTTGTTGTAAATAAACCTTTAAAGATTGGTTTACTCGGGGAGCTAGAAGTAGCACGGCTATCATATTAGGAATAACCATAAGCGCATAGGACAGATCTATTAGGTTTTTCACCAGTTCCAGAGAGGCCACAGCAGCAAATACAATCATAACCACAAAGTACACATTGTACCATTTTCCGATGCGGGCGTTTGTTAAAAAGGATAAGGATTTCACCCCATAGTAGGAATAGGTAAACAAGGTGGAAAAGGCAAAGGCAGCTACTATAACCATCAACAACACCCCGCCCCAGGGACCTAGGGAGGTTTTAAAAGCCTCTAGGGTCATGATGATACCACTACCCTCTTGCAAATAGGCACCACTTAATATGAGTACGATGGCCGTAAAGGTGCACACCAAAATCGTATCGATAAAAGGGCCTAGCATAGCAACCAGCCCTTCGCGAACAGGTTCTTCGTTTTTTGATTGCCCGTGATACATGGGTGCAGACCCTAGTCCTGCTTCGTTAGAAAACATCGCACGCCGCACACCAATAATCACCAATCCCCAAAAACCACCTGTTATTGCAGTATTGAAATTCCAAGCTTCAGATAAAATAAGCTTTAGAGAAGGTACTATTTGATTGGCATTGGCTATCATAACCCACAAAACAGTGAGTAAGTATATCACAACCATAGAAGGAACCAGCGTAGTAGCTACTTTGGCTATCTTGTTTAATCCGCCGAAGATAACAAACGAAGAGACGATAGCCAGCACGATCCCAATAAGCAACTTCCAATGGAAGAAGGGATCTTCGGCATTCCCTCCTAAGGCCATCCAATTGGTTTCGGGCTGTACCACACTCATAAAAGTTTCGGTAAACTGATTGGCGGTAAATACCCCTAAAAAACCAAAGAGTCCAGCTATGGCAAAAAAAGTAGCCAGCGGTTTTGCCTTTTTTCCTAGACCGTGTACAATATAGAACATGGGACCGCCTTGTAACTTCCCTTCGGAATCTTCACCACGAAAAAGTATGGCCAGACTACAAGAGTAAAACTTGATACACATTCCGATAAGGGCAGTTATCCAAATCCAAAAAATGACCCCTGGTCCACCATCATGTATTGCAATTGCTACTCCTGAAATATTCCCAAGTCCCACCGTGGCGGCCACCGCTGCCGAAAGGGCTTGTAGGGAACTCACTTCCCCTTTGGCCTTATCATTATCATATTTCCCGGCGGTAATGGCCAAGGCATGTCCGAAATAGCGATAGGGCAATCCCTTAGAGTAAGCCACTAAAAAAAGACCACCGCCAATCAATAAGATAAACATGGGCCATTCGATGATTTTAATAGCGGCCAACAGAAAATCGTTAATTTGTTCCATGCGCCCTAAGATATACATTTCCCATCAAGATGGCTTCTGTGGGATTTGCTTCGACTTGCTTCGGCTACGCTCAGCACAAGACGCTCAGCACAAGACACTCAGCACGGGTCGCTCAGCATTAGTTCAACAATTTGATCTGAAGGCGTGCTACTTTTCAGATCAAGGTCTCACTAATTTGGAAAAGTCCAAAAAAGGGTTGTATCTTTGCCGACCATATCGCGGGGTAGAGCAGTAGGTAGCTCGTCGGGCTCATAACCCGAAGGTCGCTGGTTCGAGTCCAGTCCCCGCTACTAAAAAGGAAAAGCTTCACACTGACGTGAGGCTTTTTTGTTTATAAGTAAAAGGCAAAAGAATGGACGAGAAGTTTATCCCGAGCGGAGTCGAGGGAA
>JBCDGY010000011.1:0-28347 GCA_039414375.1 Bacteroidota bacterium
ACGAACACTTTTTAGTTACGATCTGGAATACTAAGAGGCTTTGATGTCTTTTGTTTAATTCTTCAGTAGATTGCCTTATACCTATCCAAATTTTGAACAAAAATGTACGCTAAGATTCTCCTTCTGGTCTTAGGAATATGAACTACGATAAAAACTTGGCCTTCAATTCTGGAGTAGGTATCATACATTCCGATTGTTGTCCAAACCAACGGTATCGGTTGCGTGCTATAAAATCATAAAGGGTATCCCTAATGGACGAAGGTATCCAACCAAATAGGCCCAAAAGCATCCAAAAGCCACCAAAGCTTTTAGCAATTTCTAGGGCAGCGCTAGATTTTAAATGGTAAGCCTCTCCTGGAACGATTAGGATAAAAGAATCAATTTTAGTCGTGTCAATACCGCGATCAGCCGTCATTTGTAAACCCAATTCACTTTGTAAGGGGGCATAACGGAATATATCCTTTTTATCTCTTTTGATAATAAATTGGATAACACCATTACACAGATTACAAACCCCATCAAACAAAATGATTTTTTGACCTTGTTCCATAATTCAAAGATAGCATGGGTATTTTGGTGCCCTAGCATTTTTATCATCTCTTTAAGATCCAAAAGCAGAGATATGTCGATATTTAAAACCCATGTTATTGACCTAATATCTCAAACAGGACCCTTTTAGTTTTTGCTGGATTCCACGAGTTCTAATAAATCGACACTCACATTGGTGGTAAAAAGACCATAATTGACCACCGCTTTCCCCTTTTCCAGAGTATTGATACTGCCTACCGCCTTGCCATCGTGCATCCTTACGCGATCTCCAATTTTAAAAACAGGTCTCGGTTTGGTTTTTTCTTTTTCCACGGCTTTATTCTGTTGGACCTTTTTGGCTTCTCGTACCTTCACGATTTTCTGTTGCAACTCATTCGCAGTTTGCTTTTTAACTGCTTTTTTGGCTTTGGCTTCTTTGGCAGTAGATTTCCGACGTTTGCTATTTTCTGTTTCTACAATGCGGAGTAGTTCAGATATTAAAGGCCTTTTCTTTTTATCGTGAAAATATTTTTCTGCGCTGTCGTTCACCTTATTACCTAGTACAATCATACGTTGATTATGGTCATACAGCTCCTGATAATTTTCGAGTTTGGCTTTAATCTTTGTGTTCAGTTTTTCCAATCTAGCGGCTTCCTCCTTGGCACGCGCTTCTGCGTCTTGAAGTCGGGACGCTGTTTTTGACATTTTTGAACGCTCCTTCTGTAATTTTGAAATGGTAGCATCAAAACGCACCTTACCGCGATCGATTTTCTTTTTGGCCTTGTTGATCAGACTATAGGGAATTCCATTTTTTTGAGCCACCTCAAACGTAAAAGAACTACCAGCTTCGCCAAGAACTAGTTTAAAAGTGGGTTCTAGTGTTTTGTTATCGAACTGCATATTAGCATTGGTCATGTGAGGCAGTTCGTTGGCCAGTAGTTTTAAATTGGCATAGTGGGTAGTAATAACCCCGAAAGCACCCCTATCATAAAACACTTCTAAAAAGGTTTCCGCCAGAGCCCCGCCAAGTTCAGGATCGGATCCAGTTCCAAACTCGTCAATTAAAAACAGGGTGTTCTCATTGCACTTCTTCAAGAAGTAGTTCATGTTTTTTAGTCGGTAACTATAGGTGCTCAAATGATTTTCGATGGATTGATTGTCTCCAATATCCGTTAAGATCTTATCAAAAAGGCACACCGAACTTCTCTCATGAACGGGTATGAGCAATCCCGATTGCAGCATTACCTGCAGTAATCCTATCGTTTTTAAAGTGATACTCTTACCTCCTGCGTTGGGCCCAGAGATTACAATAATGCGATTGTCTTGACCTAATACGATAGATTGTGGCCAGGTCTTTTCATTTTTTAATTGATTGTTTAAGTATAACAAAGGGTGGTAAGCATCTTTGAGTACCAACTTTCGCGTTTCGTTGAGGGTTGGGAGTAGCGCATTCATCTCCGAGGCATACTTGGCCTTGGCGGCTGTCACGTCTATATGCGTTAGCAAATACTGATAAGTTTCTAGAAGCGGAGTATACGGGCGAATACCATCGGTAAGTGTTAGTAGAATACGGCGTATCTCTTCTTTTTCTTCAAATTCTAAATTGCTTAGTTCTGTACTGTATTGAAGCGTAGCTTCGGGCACGATATAAACGATGCTACCTGTTTTGGAATGCCCCATTACCGTTCCTTTAACCTTACGTCGATGCATTGCTTTTACGGCCAAAACACGACGGTTCTCAACAATAGATTCCCTGATATCATCCAAAAAGTCTGCGCTTTGATACCGAGAGAGGGCCATACCAAAGCTTTGATTGATTTTTCCCCGGACCTGATTGATATCCATCCGGATCTGTTTGAGCGCGATGGAAGCGTTGTCCCTAACCTCCCCGAATTTATCGATGACTTCACTAATAGACTCTGGAATATAACGGTTGTGTTCTATAGCATTAACAGCCGCGAAAAGCAGGGGATAGTATTCTTTGAATTTTTTAAAAAACTTTTGATGTATGGCTACAGTCGTACACAAATGTGCAATTCTGCGGAAACCTGAAATCTCTAGTGTTGTATTTTCAATTTGAAGTAGCTTGAGCTCTTTTGAAATAGCTTCAAAACCATGATTGGGAATACGATTTTCATTTTGAAAAGAAGCAAGGTATTCCGAAGTCTGTCCTAAGTTTTCTAGCAAAGCGCTCTTTTCCTCCAGCGGGGTGATTTCTAACGCTGCAGCCTTGCCCAATGTGGTATTGCATCTCACCGAAAGTTGTTCCAGAACAGCGGGAAATTCCAGGTCTTCGAGGGTTTTTGAATGTATTGCTTGCATGATCTTCACGGAACAAGACAAAGATACATAATCTGGTAGCGCTCTTTATATCGAAGCGTACCTACCAAACAGATGAGACCTTTGAAAAATTCAAAGTATGTGGAAAGTTCGACGCCCAATGAAATTTTAACCTAGAGCAACCTCCTGGTTGTGAGGACTTAAAATTTTTGAGAAGGACGAGATTATCCATAGTTTGGATTGCGTATTACTTTTTCACCCATTCTGCAAAGGTCTCAAGATAGCTTTTGGCGGTATAAAAGACCATATAAGCCTACAAGAACCAAATTTAATCGTTGCGTATAGCAGAAATCAAATCTTGCGTCCCAAAACGAATAACATCGGTAGTTGGCAAGCCCACTTCTTGGGTTACCTCGGCGATTTTAGTGGCTGCCTCGGTATCTGTCATGGTCGCGGTGTTAAGAGCTACCCCTAGTGTTTTGGCTGGGGTAAGCACCCCACAAACTCCAGCTACTGCTTCGTTGAGGGCAATAAATTCTTTTAGCGGCGGAATGGCCACATGCGCAACAGGATAACGCAGATGGGTATGTGCTGCTTTATGACATAAAATAAAATGTGTAGGTTGCGATCCTCTTATCAAGGGTAGGGTAGCAGTACTTCCTGGGTGTGCTAGCGATCCCTGGCCTTCTACAATAACAATATCTTTGTCGTTTTGTTCAAAAACAGCCTCTTCAACAGCGCCAGCTGCTTGGTCTACTTTAATGGCATCTAAAGGAATACCGTTCCCCATTAATGTTATTCCTATTTGCCCCGTTGGAACAAATCCTACATTAACGCCTTGTTGGCGTAAGGCTTCATAAAGTTCCAACCCAGCTGTCATTTTGCCTGCGGCCATATCGGTACCAATCATTAGAATGCGCTTGTTTTTGGTGTTGGCGGCAATACCCTTGGCAATAGGGTAATTAGGTTTGGGTTTTCTTACATCCCAAATGGTATTTGAGGTCAATAAATGCTCAAAACGGGCATTTAAATCATCGTGAAGCCCATTGATTAGAGAAAGTCCACCTTTCAAAGCTTCGGTTACCGGTGCATCCCAAGATTGTGGAAAATGACCGCCACTAGGGGCAATACCTAAAGCGAGCACATCAGCATTTAAGGTGAGCGCCTCCGCTATAGTACCAACTATAGGAATAGGATAGGGCAAGCCCACCGCTTCTTGTACATTTTTTCCAGCGTAGTTGGAATCAATAATACACACGATTGGATGTTTTGAAAAGCGCATTAATCCAAAACCCATTTTACCGGAATCATTATCCAGCGCGCCTTCCATATAAATGGCCAACTTTTGCGAAGAATCAAACATAATTATTGGTGTGATTTAAATTGTCCCCCATGACCGGGAACTGCTCTTGGCATGGTTACTTCATTAATTAAAGGAGCCCCTTCACAAGGATCGGGCTTTAGATTGAGATGAGAATCTAAATCGATATGATCGAGAACACCGGAGACGGCTGCTCCTGCGGCTATAGAAATGGAGGTTTCCCCCATACATCCAATCATCGTTTTTAGTCCAAAAGCTTGGGCAGTAGCAATAATTCTTAGTGCCCCAGTAATACCTCCACACTTCATCAACTTCAAGTTTACCCCATCCACGGCATGTGCCCATTTGGGGATATCCGTCGCAAACCGGCAACTTTCGTCTACAAAAATGGGAAGTGGACGGTCCTTATACAATTCGGGTAGTAACGCTTCTTCGCCTTCCTTTAGCGGTTGTTCGACGTAGGCACAACCTCGTTTTGCCAGCCAATGCATCATGTGTTTTGCCTCCTCAAGGTTCCATCCTCCATTGGCATCAACCCGAATAGAAAGGGGATACTGCTCATGATAAGCCAATACTTCTTGATACATCGCCTTATCGGCATCAATGCCTTCGGTACTACCCAATTTTACTTTTAAAGTACGGATACCTTCTGCTTCTAAGATGAGGGGTAAGCGTTCTTTGGCTTCCGGGGGGGACATGATACCCAAGGTTATAGAAGTCGGTAGGGTAGGGAGTGGAAAGCCAAGTAACTCATACAAGGGGAGCTGAGCGCGCTTGGCTAAGAGGTCCCAAAGCGCTATATCTAATGCGGCTAAAGCGCACGGTGCCGTTCCGAGTTTTAAGGCCAAATCATAAACCGTATGTGGTGCTGACAAATTGGGCTTTTCTTTAAGAAGGTGCTTTAAGGCTTCCTGAGCTTCCTCAGCAGTAGCAGCCCCTTCAGAAACTCCTGGTGAGGTCTCGCCCCATCCAGTATACTTTCCGTCAGTTACGGCTACAAATAGGTTGTCTTGTCCATCACGAACTCCCCTGCTAATTCGCAAAGGGAACTTCTTATTTAAATGGTGAATTTCAAAATGTACTTTCACGGCTTATGTTACAAGTTGTGGTCTAAAATATTCGATTTTTGCCTGCCGTTCCAAATAAATCCATGACAAACTGTAATTTTAAAAAAATCGAAGGGCATGGATATTCAAATTGAGCCTTCCTGGAAGGAAAAGTTACAATACGAATTCAATAAAACGTATTTTAATACACTTATAGATTTTGTACGCCAAGAATATAAAACACAGCGCTGTTATCCCAAAGGAAAACACATTTTTGCCGCCTTTGATCATTGCCCATTTTACGAAACTAAGGTGGTTATTATAGGACAAGATCCTTATCATGGACCAGGACAGGCCAATGGATTATGCTTTTCTGTACCGAACGGTATACCTCACCCACCATCTCTAGTCAATATCCTTAAAGAAATTAAAGTTGATACTGGTAAGCCTTATCCCCAAAGTGGTAATTTGGAACGTTGGGCAAGTCAGGGCGTATTATTACTAAATGCTACACTTACGGTTAGGGCACATCAGGCTGGGAGCCATCAAAAAAGAGGCTGGGAAGTATTTACAGATGCGGTAATAAACACGGTTTCCAAAGAATCGGAAGGACTGGTATTTCTCCTTTGGGGTGGCTTTGCTAAGAAAAAAACAGCCCTAATTGATACTGCCAAACACCACATACTTACCTCTGGACACCCCTCACCACTGAGTGCCAATAGGGGACTTTGGTTTGGTAACCAACACTTTAGTAAAACCAACGCGTTACTCTCCAAAATGGGCAGACCCCCGATAGATTGGTAGCGGATTAGTTAGATTTTTGTCTCAATTGTTAAAGAAAAAGCTTACGTTTGTTTTGTAATCTGTCTCAGAAAATTCTGAAAAGTTGGGTAAACCAAAATCTATCTTATTGGTGGACGATGATGATACAACGAACTTTTTGAATAGGTTCTTTGTCAATCAGGTGGATGCTTCTATAGCCGTTCACGTTGTTGCTAATGGGGAAGAAGCCCTTTCTTTTATGGCCTTGAACGCTGATGAAGATACCTTGCCATGCTTGTTGATACTGGATACGAATATGCCAGTTATGAATGGTTGGGAATTTTTAAATGAGTTTGAGTTGCGGTTTGAATCGATGGTAAAAAAGCGTGTGGTGATTGTAATGATGACTGCCGTGGATACGGATGATGTGATAGAAAAGGCAATGTCAGCTCCTAATGTGACCGATACTGCTCAAAAACCGCTCTCTGATATGAAATTTAGAATGCTTATAGACAAGCATTTTAACTAGCCTTTCCAAAGAAATTCGGGAAATGTTTCATTCTCTGTTATCAATCCTAATTGACGTAATTGTAATACTACCCTATCAAGATCTTCTATTGTAAGCATTTGTTGCGACCAACGGGTTAAAGACAACCATTTTTGAATATCTTCTAATTCTTGGCTGTAGACATTCGCTAGGGTACGATCTATACTAGGTATACTCCTAAATTCTTTAGTATAATCGTTGATAAGTTGTAATACGGTTGTAGTTAAGGACGGATTTTGCGCTAAAAAATACTGATTGGCTGCGATTACAAAACAGGGCCAGGGCGTTGGAAAGTCCCCTAACCGTTTAAAAGTACCTTGATCAACGATAGGTTTTGTCGTAAAATGTTCCCACATAAAGTAATCTGCCAGGCCTGAACTTAAGGCCATCACCGCACCTTCCAAATTGTCTACTACTTTAAATTGTAATTCGTCCAAAGCCCAACCTCGCTCTTGCGCATGAACAACGGCCATAAGATGGCTGCCACTACCAAAGCGGCTAATAGCAGCTACTTTTCCCTCAAGTTCTTCAAGGGATGTAATAGGGTTGGTCGCTGCCACATGAATACCCCATAATAGCGGGGACGAAATATAGGTTTGTACAATAGCACTTGGGTTTCCATCCGCGATACTTCTAACGATACCTTCGGTAAGAATTATGGCTAAATCAACTTCTCCGGTGGCTAACATGTTTGCCATTCTTCCAGTACCTTCTGGAACGGCTTCCCATCTCAAATCAATTCCTTGTCCTTCAAAAATTCCCTCTTCAATAGCCATGTGCCAAGGCAAATTAAAATGCTCAGGCACTCCACAAATTTTGACTTTTTTCATGACACTTTATCCTTTAAGTATTCGTAAATGGCATATTGAGAACGAATTTGCGGCTTTCCTTTGGCTTTTACAACCCTACTGTTAGTGCTGTCCGCATCCAAAATTCGTGCTTTGTAGGTATCGCCCAATTGTAAGAATAAGATGTCTTTTAGTTCTTGAAAGAGGGAAGGTTCCAAAATGGGGGTAAGTACTTCTATCCTCTTATCAAGGTTTCTAGTCATCCAATCTGCGGAGCCCATATACATGATTTCTTTGCCACCATTCTCAAAAAGATAAATTCTACCATGTTCTAGGTAACGATCGACAATACTGGTTACATAAATAGGTTCTTCTTCTGGACCAAGTGCTTCCGGTTTTTGAGGCACCAAACATGAAAATCCACGTACCAATAACCTTACCTTAACCCCCGCTTCACTAGCTCGGTATAAGGCAAAGATCATTTTAGAATCTTCCAAGCTATTCATTTTGAGCGTTATTTTAGCTTTTTTTCCCGCTAAAGCATGGTCAGTTTCGTTTTGAATGAGTTCCAGTAGACCTGTTCTTGTATTGAAAGGAGATACTAATAAATGTTTGGTTTTTGGAATGATTAGCTTTCGCTCTAAGACATCAAACACTTGAGCCAAGTCTGCTGTGATACCCTCATGCGCCGTGAATAGCGCATGGTCGCAATAAAGTTTGGCCGTTTTCGCATTGAAGTTTCCCGTTCCTATAAACCCAAAACGTTGGAGGTTGTTTTCATATTGGCGCTCTACTAGGGCAATCTTAGAATGTACTTTAATATTGGGAATACTGTATAGTACTGTGGCTCCTTTTTCTTTGAAAAGACGCCCCCATTGAATGTTATTGGCCTCATCAAATCGCGCTTGAGCCTCTACAAATAGAACCACGTGTTTTTCATTGTCTAAAGCCCTAAGAAGCGCATCGGTAAGCGCCGATGTTTTGGCAATGCGATAGAGCGACATTTTAATGCAAGACACTTCCGGGTCATCTGCCGCTGCTGCAATAAACCGTTCTGTTACCGCAAACTCTTGATAGGGGAAGTGTATCAATTGGTCTTTTGTCAGTATGCTTTGAAAAATATCTGCCGATTGCGATAGTATGGGATGTGGTAACGATGGTTGCGGTTCATACGTTAACCCCGTTTTATCTGATGGTATAGGGAAAGTGAAAAAGTCAGACATATTATGATAGGTGCCGCCCAAGATCATATCGACCTCTCCCAACTCCAGGGCTTTTTGAAACGATAAACGTACTATGTTCGGCATTTCTTTGTCATACAGTAATCGGGTGGGTTGTCCGGAGCCACGCTTTCCGAGCGACTGATAAATCTTTTCTACCAAGGCGGTATCAGTATAGTCATCCTCTAAGTAGAGCTCGGCATCACGAGAGAGTTTAATGCTATAGGCGCCTTTAATCAATTTTCCTTGGAATATGGTGTCTAAGTTAATCTTAACGATGTCATCGAGAAAGAGGTATTGATATCCTGGTCCTGGTATTTCAATAAACCTACTATGTGTTGTAGTAGGTAATTTCACTAACTTCAGATCCTCTTTCCCAAACCATACCACCAAATACAATTGACCATCTATTAATGCTGATGGCTTTGGTATATCTAGGATTTGACAATCCTTTCGAATATTTCGATCGAAAACCTTGTGCACATAGGAACGTTGCTCCCCTGAAAGTGCCTCAATATTTTGGATATAAATATCGTTTTTGCGGAGCTCGGCCAGTGTTTTTTCAATAACCTTTCCGAAAAGTTGTTGTTGCCTTGTGATTTTCTCTAAAATAGTGGTGAGTTGCTTGCCTGCGCTCATTGCCAATTTTTGCTGTAAATCACGATCTATAGCCTTCAACTGCCGTGATTGTGAGACTCTCACTTTAAAAAACTCGTCTAGATTAGAAGAAAAGATGGCCAGAAATTTCAGGCGTTCTAAAAGGGGGGTGTCTTTATTCGCTGCTTCTAAAAGAACCCGCTCATTAAAGTAGAGCCAGTCCACATCTCTGTGCTTTAGTGGTTTTTCCATGGTTTATCCCATGAAAGTAGCCAATACCTAGTTTTTTTATTTAAAGCTAATGTTAAGTCAATTTTTCTAGTGCCAGAGCAATTAATGTATCAACGGTTTTTTGGGGATTTGCAGAAAACTGATGCGTTACCCGGTTGGCTAAGATTGCATTGAGCGAAAAGCAATTGTGCCCAAGTAGCTTACAAAGGCCATAAATACCCGCCGTCTCCATTTCTAAATTCGTAATACGCGCTCCTAGATACTGAAAAGCACTTAATTTGGTGCCGAAGTCTCCTAGACTTGGTGTTAATCTGAGACTTCTTCCTTGAGGGCCGTAAAATCCAGCGTTAGTAACTGTAATTCCGAATCCCATGTCAGGATGTTTAAATCGAGATTGTAATTCGTTACTTCCTCTAAAGCTGTAAGGATAAACTCCTGGAGTCTTCCATTGCATATGATCAACAAGTTGTTGGGATAGGGGTGCTTCTTCTAAATCGGAACAATCGTAAAAATGTAATAGACCGTCGAGGCCAATGGCATAGGTGGAGCCTATAAAAGTGTCAACTGCTACATCTTGCTGTAGTGCTCCTGAGGTTCCGATTCTTAAAATATCTAGAACGGTAGTATTGGCTTTAGGGGATCTAGTATCAAAATCGATATTCACTAAGGCATCCAACTCGTTCAAAATGATATCTATATTATCCGTACCGATACCTGTAGATATTACAGTAATTCTTTTTTGGTTAAGGGTGCCAGTATGGGTTAAAAACTCGCGCTTTTGTTTTTTGAGCGATATATGATCAAAATGTTGCGATACTTGGGCTACCCGATCTGGGTCACCCACCGTTATAATGGTATCAGCGATGTCATCAGGACGTAATCCTAAATGATACACACTGCCGTCTGAGTTTAAAATTAGTTCAGAGGCACCAAAAGCCATTTATATCGATTAGAGTTTTAAAATGCGATTGGTTTCCGTGTTGTAGAGAAAACCATACTTTAAAGCACCACCTAAAAAATGGTCCGCATCCCTCATCTGCGCATAAAAATTGGTTTTTTTGGCAATAACCTCTTTACCCTTGGCAGATAGTCGTACAGGATTTAAAGAAGAAAACAAGGGCTTTAACGTATTCACCATCCTATCGTATTGCGAATGGCCAAAACCATAAACACTTTTGGTTTTTAGTAATAGTGCGGTAAATTCTTTTTTTGATTTTGGTTTTTTGGCTAATGCTACTTCTAAAACTTGGTTTTCCAAAGCATTTAAACCGTTTTTAATGCTAGGGAAACGTTGTAAGTGGCCTTGAATGGCATTGTTTAAATAGTCAAACTGAAAGGCTTTATCATTGATCACATGCTGTAAGTGCATGGGATTATCACTACAATACAATTGCCAAACATAATCTGCATATTCCAAGTCGTCCTGAGTTAGAACAATCTTGTTTTGATAAAGCTTTGCTAATGCTTCATCCGACAATTCGTTTAAACCAAAATATTCATCGGATCCTTCAACACGACCGCTACAAACTAAGGAAATCTCGGCGTATCGTCGATGTGTTTTTAACCAACTTAAGATAGCCAGCATATTGATCTGACAAAACAAATCATATTCAAACCAAAGTACAATTCTATCTTCCTGTTTGTGGTTACAAAGGGTTCTGTATTCTTTTAGGGTTTTCTCAACAAACCACGATTTGCTGATACTGTAGTTTTTGTTCAAAAACTCAAAGCGGGTTTTCCAGAAAGACTCGCTACCTACATTACTAAGCGTTTTGCCTTCACAGAGCATTTCTCGCCAAGTAATAATCTCCCCTTTATAGGGTAAGCTTTTTAATCTTTCAGTGAAGCAATCCCCGTTGGTAATATTTAAAAGTGTAGCCATTGGAGTGTCTAGTTCTAGTCAGTTAGCAAGTAAATGTAAGTGATCCTTAAAAAAAACAAAAACGTTTTTCTGAAAACATGATTGTTTCAAGAGGAATTTTAACAATTTTGTTTAAGTATTTAAAATACAACAATCGATATTATTTTAGCCACCTACTCTTTTGGTAGAAAACCCTTTGCTTTTTAAGAAATCCATTATTTTATCTCGATAATCCCCTTGTATGATAATGGTATCATTTTTACTACTACCTCCAACACTGAGCAAGGATTGAAGGGCTTTTGTCAATTTTTTAAGATCGGCAGTGCTCCCCTGATACCCTTCTAAGAGGGTTACGGGTTTTCCTTTTCGTTTTTCGTACTTGCAAATTATAGGAGCATCCTGTAACCAAAATTCTGGGGAAGAAGGAGGCGTTTCTTCCTGATCTTCCGGAACGTGATCGGGAAACAAATTTTGCAATTGGTCTTTGAGATCCATTTTTAAGATTTTATGAGCCCAAGTTCAATAAGTCGTTCCTGCAAGTAGGCGCCAGCTGTAATATCCTCAAAGCCTTTAGGGTGCTTGTCGTCCACACAATTCTCCAAACAATTCAAGGGCATCTCGCTAATGGGATGCATAAAAAATGGTATAGAATAACGAGAGGTACTCCACAATGATCTTGGCGGATTCACCACACGGTGTATAGTAGATTTTAACTTGTTGTTTGTCAATCTCGAGAGCATATCCCCTACATTGATCATCAGCTCATCGGGTTGGGCAATAGCATCTAACCAGTCTCCTTTATGATTTTGTACTTGTAGACCTTTGCCATGTGCGCCCATAAGTAAAGTTATAAGATTAATATCACCATGGGCTGCTGCCCTCACGGCATCTTTAGGTTCTTGTTGAATAGGAGGGTAGTGGATGGGTCTCAAAATAGAGTTACCAGCTTTGATGTAAGCATCAAAGTAATACTCTTCTAAATTGAGATGAATGGCCAGGGCTCTAAGTACATACTGTGCTGTTTTTTCCAACAGTTGAAAAGTCTTCTTACCAACTTCATTAAACGCTGGTAGCTCCTTTACCATTATATTATCTGGATAATCCGGCTTTGCAGAGCTTTCCTGCTCAAGATACTGTCCAAAATGCCAAAACTCTTTTAGATCGCCTTCTTTTCTGCCCTTGGCGTGCTCTTTTCCAAAAGAGGTATAGCCACGTTGCCCCCCTAGACCTTCAATTTCATAACTATTTTTAATCGCTTGTGGGAGTCCATAGAACTTTTTGATTTCTTCGTACAATTGGTCTACTAAATCATCGGATAAGAAGTGTCCTTTTAGGGCTACAAAGCCAATATCTTCAAAAGCAGCTCCGATTTCTTGAACAAACTGTTGCTTCTGGCCGGGGTCATCGGACAGGAAAAGTCGTAAATCAACACTTGGGATAGCACTCATCACAAATACATATGGTTACGCCTCAAAAGTAAGTAATCTTTGGGTTTTGCAGTGCTTTTGGCTTTTTCGATACTGTTATGCATATCCATTTTCTAAGAATGAGCTTGTGGTCATTTGGTAAGCCTATTTTTTGAGTTAGGGTGAAGTGCTACGAAAGTTATCAGGGAGATAGATTTCATTAAAATCATTTTTACCAACATTGAGATTTAGGTCTGAAAACACAAAATATGCAACGATCGTTTTTACTAATTTTGATATCCTTTAAGACTAAGGTATGCGCTATCATATTGGGGACGTAAGTTCCAAAACACTTTTAAAACTTTACGAGCGCATGTTATTGCCGCGAATGATTGAAGAAAAAATGCTGATTCTTTTGAGGCAAGGCAAAATTTCTAAATGGTTCAGTGGTATTGGTCAAGAAGCCGTGTCTGTTGGGGTAACCTCAGCTTTAAACGACTCAGAATATATCCTTCCTATGCACCGTAATCTAGGGGTGTTTACTACTAGAAAGGTACCCCTTGATCGTTTGTTTGCACAATGGCAAGGTAAAGCGGATGGATTTACACAAGGTAGGGACCGTAGTTTTCATTTTGGTAGCCAAGAACACAGAATTATTGGGATGATATCTCACTTGGGACCACAAATGGGCGTTGCGAATGGAATTGCTTTGGGCGATTTATTACAAAACAGAAATCGGGTAACCGCAGTCTTCACAGGAGAGGGTGCTACTAGTGAAGGAGATTTTCACGAGGCTTTAAACGTTGCATCGGTATGGAATCTCCCAGTGCTTTTTTGTATAGAAAACAATGGTTATGGTCTTTCAACACCAACCTCAGAACAGTATAATTGTAGTGATCTCGTTGAGCGTGCAAAGGGTTATGGCATAGAAGGTAGAATTATAGAGGGCAACCATATTTTGGAGGTCTACACAAAAGTTGCAGCGCTTTGTGAAGCCTTGCGAAAGCGACCTAGACCCGTATTGTTAGAGTTTAAAACCTTTCGCATGCGCGGGCACGAAGAAGCTAGCGGTACCAAATATGTACCTGAAACTTTAATGGAGCATTGGGCAAAAAAGGATCCTCTAAGCAATTATGAGCAGTTTCTTTTAGAAGAAGGATCGTTAACACAAGAAACCATCGATCGACTCCGTCAAAATTTTTCCCAAACCATTGACCAAAACTTGCAAAGTGCTTTTGAAGCTCCTTTTCTTGAATTCAATAGTACGAGGGAAATTGCAGCCGTTTATAGAGCCCATACACCTACAATCCGTGAGGCTAGCGCGACTACAAAAAAGATACGTTTTGTGGATGCCATAAGCGAAGGACTAAGGGAAGCTATGAGGACGTACGATCATTTGATCATCATGGGTCAAGACATTGCTGAGTACGGAGGAGTTTTTAAAATCACCCAAGGCTTCGTCGAAGAATTTGGCCGAGATCGGGTAAGAAATACCCCTATTTGCGAGTCTATCATCGTATCTACTGCAATGGGCTTGTCCATAAATGGCACAAAAGCAGTTGTAGAGATGCAGTTTGCCGATTTTGTGAGTAGTGGTTTTAACCCTATTGTGAATTATTTGGCCAAAGTGCATTATCGATGGGGGCAGCATGCGGACGTTGTGATTCGGATGCCCTGTGGAGGTGGTGTAGGGGCTGGCCCTTTTCATTCACAAACCAACGAAGCTTGGTTTACAAAAACACCAGGCCTTAAGGTGGTTTACCCAGCGACCCCAGAGGATGCGAAAGGGCTTTTGATGGCAAGTATCGAAGACCCTAATCCTGTGCTGTTCTTTGAGCACAAAGGGTTGTATAGAAGTGTTTATGGAGAAGTGCCAACGAATGCCTATTCTCTTGAGTTGGGCAAAGCCAACTTGCTTAAATCGGGTAACGATATCGCTATCGTTACTTATGGAGCGGGAGTGCATTGGGCATTGGAAGTACTAGAAAAGCATCAGGATATCGATGCCGATTTACTGGATTTAAGAACGTTGATGCCATTAGATACTGATTCGATATACCGATCGGTTAAAAAAACTGGAAAACTCCTTATTTTACAGGAAGACACCTTATTTGGGGGGGTGGCTAGTGATGTTTCTGCTTTAGTTATGGAACATTGTTTTGAGTATTTAGATGCCCCCGTTAAAAGGGTAGCCAGTTTAGATACACCCGTTCCTTTTGCCAAACAACTAGAAGAACAGTTTTTGGCCAAGTCTCGTTTTGAAGTAGCGCTTTTGGAATTATTAAGATACTGATTGGTCTTTTCTTTGAATTGATTTAAGTACTTAAAAATCAATAGATAACAGTATAGTTCTTACTCCTGTACTTTTTGGCTAAAACGGTAATCAGACTGTTCTTTCAAATAAAAAATGAAACCAGCGCCCGAATAATCTATTGTTCGAGTTATAACTATGAGGATGGCGGTAAATGGTAAGAAGCTGTTAAATTATCTCTTACGTTATCTATTTTTTAAATCATCCTCAATAAATACATAACCCTATCGTTTATGGTTAACTTTATGGTGTCTAGAAAAGGGCATTTTATAGATAATTCACAAATGATAAATTCAGTGGTTATGTTAAAAAAAGCGAGTGTTTTATTCCTGTTGATAGTATGTACCATTTGGTCTTGTACCAATACAAAATCTGTTCGTACCCAGCGTAATCTCTTTAGCGGTACTTGGTCTTTGGATAATGTGTCCTATGAAAATCGAGGCAGTTTTCAGTCGGTTTTGTTTAACGATGCTCGAGATATTTGTTTCGAAGGCAGTGAATGGTTTTTTAGGGATAATAATAGTACCGGAAGGTATACCTTAATGGCTGGGAGTCTTTGTCAAGGAGGAGATCGTTACTTCAGGTGGTCCGTTATAGAGCCTTCCCAAAACTACAGTAGTCAGTTTCAGTTTAAGTTTATTGACGAGAATTATAAAGACATTTCAGGTGGCGTGGGCTATCGTTTAAATATCTCCTTGCTAACAGAACAACAAATGGTACTTAAATCCAATGCTAATGTAGATGGCGAAATGGTTACCATAGTTTATGAATTTTCTAAAAAATAAGATATGCATACTAGAATTAGAATCGGTCTTTCTTACCTCATGGTTTTAGTGCTGCTAACAGGATGTAGCACGATTAAGAATGCTAACAAAGCGCAAAAGGGAGGTGCAATAGGTGCAGCTGGTGGCGCAGTTATCGGAGGAGTTATCGGAAATAATGTAGGTAAAGGTAATACCGCTCTCGGTGCGATCATTGGTGCAGTTGTTGGCGGAGCGGCAGGAGGCTATATCGGCAGTCGAATGGACCGTCAAGCAGAAAAAATAGAGGAAGCTATTCCTGGTGCAGAAGTAAAACGGGTAGGAGAAGGTATTAATGTGACATTCACTCAAGATGCTGGGGTTTTCTTTGAGACTAACAAAGCCGATGTACGCGGTACCTCTGCGGAAACCTTAAATGCGCTAGCCGATGTTTTTAGAGAATATCCAAAATCTAATATTTTGGTGGAGGGTCATACAGACAGTGCAGGCCCTGAGGACTACAATATGGGGCTATCTCAAAAACGTGCCGAGTCAGTAACACAATATTTGGTTGCCCAAGGTATTAGTCCCAATAGGTTTACCACCAAGTGGTATGGCGAAGCGCAACCAAGAGCAAGTAACGAGACTAGCGAAGGTAAAGCCAAGAATAGACGAGTAGAATTGGCTATTGTAGCCAGTGACGCTT
Organism: Bacteroidota bacterium; assembly: GCA_039414375.1. Lineage (GTDB taxonomy): Bacteria > Bacteroidota > Bacteroidia > Flavobacteriales > Flavobacteriaceae > Croceivirga. The sequence continues at coordinate 16,345 of JBCDGY010000011.1, forward strand.
TAAAGAACGAGGCCATGCAACGTACACAGCGTTAAATCTTATAAACGCTCTAAAAAGACCCGGCCAATTGCCGGGTCTTTTTAATTTAAACTGTACCTTTCTTCACATGCATTATGATGTCATTATTGTAGGAGGAGGGCTGGCAGGCCTTACGGCCTCTATTTATTTGGCAAAGGCTGGATTTAAGGTTGCTGTTATTGAAAAAAAGTCCTATCCACACCACAAGGTTTGCGGAGAATATATTTCTAATGAAGTGCGCCCTATACTGCAACAACTAGAACTTGATGTGAGGGCGTTGGGGGCTGTCGATATTCGTACATTTTGTTGGAGTACTCCCAAGGGTAGGCAATTGAAAGCCAAGTTACCGCTAGGAGGTTTCGGAATAAGTCGGTATACCTTAGATCACGAGTTGGCAAAAATTGCTAGAAATCATCACGTAGATTTTTTAAAAGCCTCCGTGACAGATATTGTTTACCACAAAGATCAGTTTGAGGTTATAATGCAAGGCCGAAGACTACAAGCCAAAATTGTATTAGGCGCTTTTGGAAAACGTAGAATACTGGATAAAAGACTAGATCGTCCTTTTATAGATCAAAAAACACCATGGACTGGGGTCAAAGGACATTATGAGTATCCTGATTTCCCAGAGCATATGGTAGCATTGCATTGTTTCCAAGGAGGATATGCAGGACTTTCTAAAACCGAAGGAGGAGCAGTAAATTTCTGCTATTTGGTCCATCAAAGCAGTTTTAAACCCCATGGGAATTTGGCGGTTTTTCATAAAAATGTTGTAGCGCAAAACCCCCATTTAAAGCAGTTTTTGGCGAAGGCCAAGCCACTATTTCCCAAACCCATAAGTATTTCTCAAATTTCTTTTGCACCAAAAGCACCAGTAGACAATCATATATTGATGTGTGGTGATAGTGCAGGACTCATACATCCATTGTGTGGTAACGGAATGGCTATGGCCATACATGGGGGCAAGCTGGTTGCAGATTGTATTGTAGCCTACGGTATTGGTCCAAAAGCAGATAGGTATCAGCTTGAAACGGCGTATACAGAAAAATGGCAGCAATCCTTCCAAAGGCGGCTATGGTACGGACGACAAATTCAAAAACTTTTACTAAGTCCTTGGTTAGTAGATACCTTTTGGCCTTTGCTTCCCAAGTCTGAAAGAATTGTATCGCGTTTAATAGCACAAACCCATGGAAAGCCTATCTTAGTCTAATGGACTTATCGGTACGAAGTTCAGAAATTGAGTTAATGGATCAGCCTGGTTTAAGCGCCGATGCGCTTCACAAGGCTTTGCTAGATGTCAATTTTTGTAATCAATGGCTAGGAGGATATCAACTGACTATTCGAAAAGTGGTGCAATATATCAAAGCGAATCCTAAACCGCATTATACGATTATGGACGTTGGATGTGGAGATGGCGCCATGCTTAGAAAACTATTGGAAAAACTTCAAAGCAACAGAATAGCCCATACCCTTATCGGAGTCGATATCAATACAACTGCCTTAGAAATCGCTAAGAATACAACCGAGGCCGAAGCTATCAAGTACCGGCAATGTGATATTTTAAAGGATCAACCCGATCCTTGTGATATTGTATTGTGCACACTTACATTACATCATCTTCCTGAAAAACAAATACTTACATTTGTAGAACGTTTGGTATATTTAGCAAAAGACGTGGTTATTATCAATGATTTAGAACGAAGTGCAGTATCGCACTTGCTTTTTAAAATATTTGGTTTTTTTTTCTTGAAGTCCCCCATTGCTAAAAACGACGGCCTCACTTCCATAAGACGCGCTTTTCAAAAGTCAGAGTTAATCTCATTAGCCCAGTTATTAAAATATGCCAACCATAGTATTACCAGAGGATGGGCCTTTCGATGGCTATGGGTATTACAACCTAAAAATTGACATGGTATGGGTGTAGCTAAAATCATAGGACTTGCTAAAGCACTACCAGGGTATTGTAGAACAACAGCTGATATTATTCCTTTTGTTGAAATATGGCTAGGTGATGAAGAAGTGCGCTTTCGAAGAAAGGTGGTTAAGATTTTTGAAGGAGCAGGAGTAGACAAGCGCTATGGTATAATGCCTATTGAGGCAGTATTTACCCAAACCAGTTTTGAAGCTAAGAATGATTTATACAGCAAAGCTGCCATTAGTTTAGGAAAAACTGCCTTACAAAAAGCGCTTCATAAAGCGGATTGGGCACCAAAGTCTCTTGACTTTATAATAACGGTTAGTTGTACTGGTATTATGATTCCTTCTCTAGATGCCTACTTGGTTAATCTTTTGGGATTACGTCAAGACATAATTCGCATGCCTGTTACCGAAATGGGTTGCGCCGCAGGGGTATCTGGGATCATCTATGCGGCAAACTTTTTAAGGGCCAACCCCAACAAACGAGCTGCGGTTATAGCCGTTGAAAGTCCCACAGCTACTTTTCAACATAGCGATAAAACCATGGCCAATATGGTAAGCGCAGCAATTTTTGGCGATGGCGCTTCCTGTGTGCTACTCTCTTCCAAGCAATCAGATAATGGTCCTAAAGTCGTTGGTGAGGGAATGTATCACTTTTACGATGCTATAACCATGATGGGTTTTGACTTGACCGATTCAGGTCTTAAGATGGTGCTAGATCCAAAAGTCCCAGAGGTCATTGCAGCACATTTTCCCAAATTCACATACCCTTTTTTAGAAAATTTAGGGACAAGCATGGAAAGGGTATCTCATCTTATCTTTCATCCAGGCGGAAAAAAAATTGTTCAAACCGTAGACACACTTTTTGGACAGTTGGGTAAAAATATTGATCTAACCAGAAAAATATTAAAGGACTACGGAAATATGAGTAGTGCAACAGTGCTCTATGTGCTGGAAGCTTTTATGGAAAAAGAAATTGCCGAGGGAGAGCAGGGGCTTATTTTGAGTTTTGGTCCTGGTTTTTCAGCACAACGGGTTTTAATAGAATGGTAAAGCAAGATAAACCTGTAGCATTAATTGTAGGGGGGAGTAGTGGCCTCGGGTTGGCTACAGCCAAAAAGCTCGCTGAAAAAGGTTTTGATTTGGTTATCGTACATCGCGACACCCGAGCGGCGATGCTCGACATTACAAAAGAGTTTGAAGCCATTAGAGACTTAGGGAGTACTTGTTACACCTTTAACAAGGACGGAATACTACCAAAGTCCATACATTCCCTAAGTAAGGCTATTTCGGAAAAATTGCAACCCAGAAAAATTGGGGTATTGGTACATAGTATTGCTAAAGGCAATCTTAAGCCATTGTATAGCGCATCGGAAACGAGCTTGTCCAATCAAGACTTCCAATTAACGACACAAGCTATGGCATTTAGCCTCGGCGATTGGGTAAAAGAGTTGGTTGCCCTACAGGGTTTCGCCACAAGCGCAAGGGTCATCGGCTTTACAAGTGAGGGGAGTAGTCGCGTCTGGCCTAATTATGCAGCCGTATCGGTAGCCAAGGTAGCGTTAGAAAGTATAATACGTAGTATTGCCCTAGAATACGCGCCGTTGGGAATAACTGCAAATACTGTTCAGGCCGGAGTTACCGACACCCGTTCTTTGCGAATGATTCCAAATAGCGAATCGCTTATTGAAGCCTCACTTGAACGTAATCCTAACAAACGACTCACGACTCCCGAGGATGTGGCCAATGCAGTTTATTTATTAACCCGTCCAGAGGCCCAATGGATCAATGGAACCAACATCAAGGTAGATGGTGGTGAAAGTTTACGGTGATGACAAAAGATCAGATTTTGGCTGCTCTGCCCTATGACTATCCTTTCCTCTTTGTGGATACCCTTTCCTCCATATCTGAAAGCCAGGTAATAGGTGCTTTTACTTTTGATGTAGACTTACCTTTTTATCGAGGGCACTTCAAAAATTATCCTGTAACTCCAGGGGTTATTTTAACCGAGTGTTGTGCACAGATTGGCTTGGCGTGCTTGGGGATTTATCTTATGGCGCGTACCCAGGAACAAAAGCCCACAAGTATGGCTATGACAGATGCTAACATGGATTTTGTAGCTCCAGTTTTCCCGGGAGAAACGGTGGAAGTAGTGGCGAAAAAGGTATATTTTAGGTTTCAAAAGTTGCGATGTAAGGTGGCTATGAAAAATGCCTCAGGACAACTGGTTTGTAGCGGTACCATTTCAGGAATGTGGGGTAAATCACCTTGATAAACATTCAAGACTAAAAAATTGGTCTATCAATGCTGTGATTTAATGAGACCTTTGCAGAATGGGGTAAAAAAGTAATATGCAATCCAAACTATGGAAAATTTCGTCCTTCTCAAAAATTTTAAGTCCTCACGACCAGGAGGTTGTTCCGGGTTAAAATTTCATCGGGCGTCGAACTTTCCACATACTTTGAATTTTGCAAAGGTCTCTTAATAACCGTTATAGGTGACTTATGAAAAATAATATGAGTAGATGAGCGAGCGGGTAGTAGTTACGGGTATGGGCGTTTGCGCCCCTAATGGTATTGGATTAAAAGCTTTTGAGAAGGCTATGGCTCAAGGAATCTCTGGTATCCAACATCAACCAGAGCTAGAAACACTCCAATTCTCTTGTCAAGTGGCTGGTAGCCCTGATCTATCTAATGTTGATATGGATCATTATTTTTCGAAGTTGCAACAGCGTAGCTTGCTTGCTTCGGGATTGCTATACGGTACTATTGCTGGACTAGATGCTTGGACAGATGCGCAACTACCGGTAAACGGTGCCCAACCCGATTGGGATAGTGGTACCGTTTTCGGAACAGGGATATTAGGGGTAGATGTTTTTAGAGATGCCATACACTTGGTAGACGCTCATAAAGTACGCCGTCTGCGCAGCGCTACTGTAGTACAAACCATGGCCAGTGGTATTAGTGCCCATCTGGGCGGAACGCTGGGATTAGGAAACTGGGTGACCACAAACTCCTCGGCCTGTGCTACTGGCACAGAGGCCCTTCTAATGGGGTTTGAACACATTGCTACTGGAAAAGCCAAACGAATGTTAGTAGGCAGTTGTAGTGATAGTGGTCCTTATGTGTGGGTTGGGTTTGATGCCATGCGTATTTTACCAACCAGTTATAATCATATTCCAGAAAGAGCGAGCAGACCAATGAGCACAACCGCTAGTGGTTTTGTTCCTGGTAGTGGTGCTGGGGCTTTGATACTTGAATCCTTAAAAAGCGCACAGCAAAGGAAGGCGCCTATTTACTGCGAACTACTCGGTGGTGCCGTTAATAGTGGTGGACAGCGTAATGGAGGAAGTATTACAGCAGCCAATCCCGAAGGTATTCAGCAGTGCATTGCTATGGCATTATCCAATACCGGAGTAAATCCAAAGGATATAGAAGCTATTAATGGCCATCTTACGGCTACCACCAAAGATCCGGATGAAATCGATAACTGGTGTACTGCGTTGCATCGTTCAGAAGATCAATTTCCGTTTATCAATAGTTTTAAAGGACATTTCGGTCACTGTTTGGCCGCTTCTGGAAGTATTGAATGCGTTGCAACAGTTTTACAATTTAAATTGAATCAACTATTTGGAACTTTAAATAGTGAAGATATCCATCCTAAAATAGCAGAATTGATTACGCCAAAGCGTGTTGTGACGGAAACGATCAACTTTTCTCCTAAAATTATAGCAAAGGCGAGTTTTGGCTTTGGTGATGTCAATGCCTGTGCTATTTTTAAAGCTTATTCCTAAAGTGTGCTAATGAAAACCGATCAAGAACTATATGCGCAGTTACGTGATATTGTGAAAGTTTATCTTCCAGATGATGTTGCCGAAGGCGACATCACTATGCAGAGCAACTTTACCCAAGAGCTAAATATCAACTCAGCCAACTTAGTTGATATTGTCTTAGATGTAGAGGATGCCTTTGATATTATGTTAGAAAATGACGATATGGATGGAATGGAGACCGTATCTGATGCTATAGCAATCGTCAAGCGCAAAGTAGCACAAAAAGAGGCCTAGATGACACCCAAACAAAAGTGGCGATGGACTGGTGGGATAGCAACAGCGCTAATTGGCGCTGGTATTTGCGCCATTGTCGAATGCGCTTTTTACCGATGGGAGGGAGCACCTTGGTATTATTGGGTGCCTTTGGGCACTGCGGCCCTAATCATTTTTATATTGGGTTTGGTGCTTTTAGTTAAGGCGGGTTGGCTGGAACACGATTGGAAAACCAGAGAATAATGAGTTCCTTTTTACATTGGGCAATAGTAAAATGGCAAGTGGATATTAAGTTGTGGGTGACGTACTGCATCACCTATTTTGTCTGGGGATTAGGAATGAATTGGATAGGACAACTACTTGAAATAGCTCAGTTTACTTATTGGTGGCAGGTGATTACCTGCTATGTATTGTATATGGTCCCCATATCGTTACTTTTGAAAGATATGCCCTTTCAGCTTCAATATGCTTACGGACTAATTGCGATGGGGCTATTGGAATTCCTCGGATATACCTTTCAGACTTCTTATGCCTATCCAAACAATATTTTGGATCAACTTTTTGGAATTCGGAATTTTTCCTTGGGCATGGCGCTATTCTTTGCACTCTATTTCCCGCTCGGCAATACACTTGTAGGTGCTTTGTATCGTCTTATCGGAAATAAAGCAGAAAAAATCGAAAATCTTTAGGGCCTACTTGAGACCTTTGCAAAATTCAAAGTCTGTGGAAAGTTCGACGCCCGATGAAATTTTAACCCGGAGCAACCTCATGGTTGTGAGGACTTAAAATTTTTGAGAAGGATGAAATTTTCCATAGTTTGGATTGCATATTACTGTTTTACCCACTCTGCAAAGGTCTCTACTTTGCCCAGAGTAGCAAACCAGCACTCGTTTTTTGGGCTTAATATCCGACCAAGGGTAGATTTTATCGACGAAATTACCTTTTTGAATCGATTCTATCAATTTGCTCATTTTTCTGATATATTTAAGTAAGAACACAATGAAAATGAAAACAATACGTCTTATTCTAACCCTATTGATAGGGTTGAGTGTTTCGATGGTTTTCGCCCAAAACCCATCAGGTGGACACCAAATCGTAACGAAACTTAAAAAATTTAGTGACCGTACCTTATTTCAACGTTTTGATCAAGAACTGGTACCTACCGCTGCTGAACGCCAAGCTAAATACCGTTCGCGTAGGGCGTGGCAATCACGTCTTCTTACAATCATTGATACGTCTCAAATAAGAATGAGTTCCAAGATCAAACTAAGTAATGATGTTCAATCGGCACCATTTTCTGATCGACTACAGAAATTTTTGGACAAGAACGAACTACGGGATCAATTGCCTTTAGAAGATTATATGGTTACTCTGGAAACGTTAGACTAATAACAACTTCAACCAAATTGTCTTCGCGTTTTTTTTTGATATTGATATCAAAATCTGAACTATAGAGCTTGGCGGCGCCAATCAGGTCGTTTCCTTCCCGTTTGAACGTTATTTGCCATGGCTTTGTGATACCTTTTATAGTTAGGTTCCCAGATACCTTAAGGCCTGTTTCTGTTTTGATAAGGCTTGTACTACGAAAAATAATTTTGGGAAATTGTTTGCTATTAAAGTAAGCAGATCGTTTCAAGTGCCAGTCTCTTAAAAAGTTGCCGGTTTCTATAGTACTTACTGCTACAGTGCCACTTATTTCAGAATTTTCCAGATCGTTCCAATCAAAGGTTGTCATAGATTGAAACCCTGCTATAGTACCCTCAACATTTTTCGAAGGAAATTTAAATTCAACCACTGCCTTTTGTGAGTTGCCTTGCGCCATGCAAGGCAGCCCTGCTACGATAACAATGAAAAATATAAGGGTTAATCCAAAAAAGCGTACCATATGAGCTGATCTAATGGACTAAAACTAATTCTTTTCTTCCAGCTTCCTCTAATAATGTAGGATAAGGGTAATCATGGGGCCCTTTTCTATAGAATTATTGGTTTGTTCAAGGAAAAATATACTCAGATGAAACAAGAAATCAAATATTTTGTAATTTTATCTTACAGATACAAAAGTAAATACTGTAATTTTTTAAGTTTTCAGAATGTCTACCATTAAACAGACGAGCAGCTTAACACCTATCTTTTTGAGGTTAGAACGCAGTCAACAATGCGTGTCGCGTCTATTGAAAAACTTAAGATCTTATAAGTACGAGCCAAAGGATTATAGTCTTTATGTAGATTTGGAGCTATTAAGAACCGGATTATCAAAACTACAAGAAGATCAGCGCCATCTCTTTGTTACACTTCAACAGCATAAGTTAGATCTTCAAAAGGCCTCCCAAAAAGTGGATGAACTACTAGTTCGATTTGGAGCACTGGAGAAAGATATTGCAGCCTATCTCTTAAAAACTGGCAACTACTAAGGGTCAAACAAGTAGCTCTTCATAGCATATACTTTCCTTATTCATTTAAATAAAACGTTGAATTAAGCGTTTATAGCTTATTTCATATTTCTTTCAAAGTACCGACAACCATATCCTCAAAATTTACGTAAATGTCCACGTAGGTTATACCGCCATTATTTTCGTAGCATAATGAACAAACAAGTATACAGGACCTTCAAATTACGCTTCTTAATCGTTAGCTGCCTTTTAGCTACAGTTGTTTATGGCCAGGAGTTCCAATACGAAGGAAAATATCAAATGGGAACTTATCTGGGCCAGGCAAGATTTGGGTACGACTTAGTCGAAAAAGATACGGTGCTCCAAGGGCCTTTTGGTTTACAACGTTTAGACGTATCTGCCCTGTTGGGGGAAAAAGATCGCTCTTTTGATTTTACTGGCTATTTCACCAATGGTAGACCCACGGGGAGTTGGAATTTCAAATTTGGAGAGTATGCCACGGATAGTTCCGGTAAAATAGTAGGTTATCAGTATCACGTTAATGTAAATGGTATTCAGCGCTCCGCAAAGGGGAAAATGATTGATGGCAGCCCCGATGGTCTATGGTCTTTTAGTACTAAGCAGATTGAAGGTTCCCAAATACAAGACACTCTTTTTTTAAGTGAGTTTAATTTTGATAAAGGGGTACCACAACAGAATTTTGTAATTACCAATACTAGAGGTACCCTTATTGGGAGATTACTCAGAAATGGTACGGCCCATGACACCTGGACATTTTTCGCCGAAGACGACAATACCATGGAAAGTTGGTATTTCGACAATGGTAGGCTCCTTAAAATAGAGCAACAAACAAATACACTTACCGAAGTACTTGACATATTTGGTGATAAAGTGGCCAAAACGAAAACCATTGATTTTGATGAAGGTTTTATGGCGCTAATAGCGCTTTATCGACCTTCCATGACTTCTTTTTTCTCCGACACCAGTTTTGTGAATAAACTTTTACTGGAGAATCAGAGACAGTACCAGTCTATCAATACGCTATTTAATAGTATTGGAAATGCAGACTTACGTCCAAATTTCCAGGTGTCCGTTCCTTATTTCCCTTTAAGTGCGGAAGCGCTTTTACATTTAAAGCGCATTGATACTATCGTATCACGTAGTTCAAAAATCAGTTCCGAAATCCTTAACAGCACCCAGGTCAATCTCTTAAAGCGTTCTGATAAAGAAGCCGAGTTACTTTTTCAAACAACAAAAGCGATATCGTCCAATTACATACAACCTTTAGAAGCGCTTACGCGACTACACCAAATGAAAGTTGTGGCATACCTACCTAAAAAGCTTCTCATCAAAAGGCTATTCCCAAACGGAAAACCCACTACCACTTTAACCATTCCTGTGGCCCAAAACCCAGGACAGGAGGTTACAGGTCCTGGGGCAACGAAATATGATTTCACCCCCAATTCTATCCAAGCATTATCTGATATGGCAACATATGCCGATAGCTATTTAGACAGTATTACCGTAGTTCTAAATAAGAAGTTGTTCAAAGATCAAAGAAAACAAGAATTGATAAAGCTAGAGGAACAACTTATCGATCAGGCCAACGAGCTTACACAACTCATTGATACCACAAAGTCGGGTATGAGGGCAACATACAAAAAGGTGTTACGACATGTTGGTGACACTAGCGATCGCCTTTTAAGTGGTTATGCAGAGATGACTTCAGGATCCGAAAAAATAACCCGAGCAAAGTCTCTTTCGACCTGTTTAGAGGATTTAAAAACACTGGCTACAACCATAGTTTCCCTTGAAGAAAAGGCAACTACTGTAGATGAGACTTATACTGATGCCGTTTGGAACCCTTTCATGGCAAATCTGATGGAGGAAGCGGTTAAAAAACGCCTAACTACCGCTTATCACAATATTTTGATTCCCTACTTTTTGGAGCAAGTAAGATTGCGTTTAGACTGTGAAAATGCAAATGCCTTGGCGCTGCTTTTTGAAAGTGCTTTTGAGCGTATGTTGGTTTTACGAGAAATGGAAACTTCCAAATTAGAACGAAAGCTTAAACGAGAAGAAGATCCCACGGTGGTGTTGCGGCTTTTTGAACTAGAAAATCTTAAAAGCCAAAACTAGTGTCATGAAGCATACTCATAAACTACTCCTCGGTATTGTATTGCTGCTATTCACAGTTAATTTTGGATTAGGACAGGAGGGAGAAGTTCTACCTTCGGAATCCGTATTTAAAGATCCCAAAACCAGAGTCTGGTTCAATTCTTATGGCAATATTCGTATTTCGAAACGACTGTTTTGGGATGCTCAAACCCATTTTCGCTTTAAGGAAACCGAAAGTACTCCCTTCATAGGTCAAATTGCACAAATTTATAACAGACATGCCATTGGTTACATTTATTCCAAGAAGGTCAACTTCAGTCTGGGTGGTGTACTGCGCATCAATTTTAATACCGATGAGTCTTCTACCGATCGTAATGTGGTTCCTGAATGGCGGATATGGCATCAATATCAATTTGCACAACCTCTATATTCAGCAATGATCTATCATCGCATTAGAATAGAGCACCGGTGGACCCAGGGTTTTGCGGAAAACAGCGAATATATCTTTAGAAATCGTTGGCGATATATGTTTCGGGCAAAAATTCCGTTAAATAGTCATAAGCTTAAACCAAAAACCCTATATGTCTCACCAGAATCGGAGTTGATCATGCAAAGTGGGAAAGAAGTTGTAGGAAGTGTCATGGAAGATTTACGCTTAACAGCGACCCTAGGCTACATTTTAACCCCACGCCTTACCATAGCCGCAGGCCCCATGTTTTCTCATGGTCAAACTTTAGCCAATCCTGGTGAATTCAATCAAAATTGGACCCTTCGTTTCCATGTTTATTTTTCTCCCGATATACGAAGAGTAAAAAATAAACTACCTGCAATCCATTTTAATGATTGATACGTATATGCAAGTGTAACCTCAATAGTGCTCATGAAAACCTACAGACCTATAACAGTACTCTCGGTCCTCTTGTGCCTCGCATTAGGACTCATGCTCTATTATCGGTGGACTGCTAATCAAAAAGGAGAACGTTTAACCGAAGTATCCGATAAAATAGCAAGTCTAGAACGACAAATCGAATTGCAAAGACAGCTATCTAAAGCAGATACCTTGCTTGTACAAGGTCGCTATGAAGATGCACTTACACATTATGAAAATCAAGAGGCTACCATTATTGAAAATGAAGGGGTAGGAGTAGCATTACGGATGGCTATCGCAGAACGTCTTTTGGCTTTTGAAGACGGTTTGGTTCCTAAATCTAATGCGAAAGAAGCGGAAGTTGAGGTAGATTCTTCCGAGGTAAAGGCTCCAATTACTACTTTAACGCTGCACCAGATGGATTCTTTGGTTTTCGCCTTAGAAAAGGCCAAAGTGCAAGTGACGAGAATGCGAAAACAACGCCAAAGCAAGTCATCAGGTGCTTATCTCACTTTTACCAATAGTAAAGGCAGTAAGTTGCATTATGTAGGAGAAATAAAAAATGGTAAAGCCAATGGTTATGGGGTCGCCCTGCTAAATACAGGGAGCCGATATGTTGGAGAATGGAAAGACAATCAACGTTTTGG
>JBCDGY010000012.1:0-26798 GCA_039414375.1 Bacteroidota bacterium
CTTTAAAATACTAAAAACAATCTAAAACAGAAAGTAAAAATAAAAAAAGCCGCCTCAGTTTTGAGACAGCTTCTTTTTTGTTGGGTACAACATTTCAAAAGAGCTTTAATATCTCGGGAAAGGCAGTGTGACAAGGGATTTGGTTAATTACGGAAGTTAGCTGGGGCGGACTTCCATTTTTCTTCTTCTCCCTAACCACAAAAAGCACCCTATAGGGTGCTTAGATTCAAAGGCCAGTACAAATTATTTATGGATTTTTTTTCCGTAAAAGGTGAATTAACGGAACTACTAAAAAGAACGGAAAATGGTACTGAATACAATTATTCCTTGGTGAAATTTGATTAGTATCGTAAATCGGCCCATTGAAAGTACTTCTTGCAGATGGCGTATTTGTAGGTCAATACTGATAAAAGCATATTAATTTCGATATTAATCTAAATAAATCTTGGTTTTGCTGGTTATTAAAGTTAGCTACGACTCATATTTCTTAAATTTTAGGAAGATTCCATGCCAGCCAAGCCAAAATCCTATTCGGCCGATTTCAAAAGCATTGAAGGCTTTCAACGAATATACCGGAAATATAACCAGAAAATGTTTGGTATTGGGTATTGGAAAATTAAGAACGTCGATGTTACCAGGACAATTGTACAAGATATTTTTCTTTCTCTTTGGGAACGAAGGGAGGACATTGAGTTGAACGGTCCAATTGAAAACTATCTTATGGGCTGCTTAAAGTTTAAAATTATCGATTACTATCGAGAGGCGGAGGCCCATAACGTCATCCAAATCTCCAAGGAGATGGAATTGGTGGCCTATAACACTACAGAGCAAGAACTTGAATATGAAGAGCTACAGGAAAGATTGAACATACATCTTAAAGAATTGCCCTCTAAAACACAAAAGATATTTTCCCTGAGTAAGGTAAATGGATTTACAAATAGTAAAATTGCCAAGAAACTGGCCACTTCAGAACGTACGGTATACGCTCATCTCACAAATGCGGTCTCCCACCTTAAAAAGCAACTTAAGGGAGACTATAAAATCACCTTTTGGTTCTTCTTTTTTTACTGTTTTCTTTAAAAAAACGACAGTGTAAATTTCTATAAACCAGAATTTTATTTATCCGTTTGATTTTTTATCACATTTTCAACTTCCGACCAGGACAACATTTTCCGACCCTGTAATAAACAGGCCATAAATAAATGTTGTCAATATGAAAATCACAGAAGAAATGCTAAGGCGGTACGTCCAGGGAAAATGTACCGAAAAAGAACGTATCGCCATTGAATCTTGGATTCCTGATATTTCAGATATCACCAAACGCTTGTCACAGTCTACATTGGATAATCAGAGTGATTTAATGTGGCGCTTTATTTCACACACAATCAATCAAAGCCAAAACAAGGAAAATACCCAAACCCATTGGAAACGAAGCCCTAAGGTTATTTCAATGTATAAAAAAGCTGTAAGGCTCATTTCGGCCGCGTGCATCATCTTCGCCGCCTTTTTAGGTGGAAGGGCGTCGGCCAATAGCGGCGTCACTTATATTATCAAAGACAAAACCCAGCCCGAGCGTCTATATGTTTTTGGGGGAAATGGGGGAAAAGGAAGCCTTCCAGGTGATATTTTTAGAATCGATTTCAACGGTACCTTACGTCTTTTTAATTCCACAACAAAACAACAAACGATACTCGTGGGTGACAGCATCTTTGTGCTACAATCAAAACGGAGCTACTTTCTAAAAGGCTCAACGGACCATTCAACTCTTTCGGAAGAAACTCCCTCCCTTATGATGGGTTTAACTGGAGATGAATTGACCGAAGGTAACTTTTCGTTGTATCGCCGAGATAGCAAATAGATGAAATTGACCGTTTTCCTTCTGACATTTTTCCTTTTGTCAACACATATATGGGCCCAGGTTACCTATTCCGTCTCGGGGACCGTATTGGACAGGCAGGGGATTCCTGTCCCCTACGCGAACGTACTTATCTCAGAATTGGGTCTGGGCACCGTATGCGACCAACAGGGCGACTATCGTCTTGAGAGGGTTCCCAATGGTACACATACCCTAATGATAAAGGTTTTAGGGTTTCAGGACACCAACCGTACTATCACTGTAGACAACATCGATCTTAAGATTGTGAACTTCTTTATAGAGGAAAAAATGGAGTCGCTCGACGAGGTAGTGGTTCAGGGCAAGAGCGATGCGCTGAAGCTGAAGGAATCCGCGCAGGCCGTTAAGGTAGTGACCACGGAGACGGTCAAGCTGCAGACTGCCGATTTGGGCGAGGTCATGGCCAAGACCGAGGGCGTAAGCGTACAGCGTGCCGGTGGGCTTGGCTCCAACACCCGGTTCTCGCTCAATGGACTATCTGGCGACCAGGTGCGTTTCTTTTATGACGGAGTACCATTGAATTATAGTGCCTACGCCTTTGGCATTGCTAACGTTCCAGTGAACGTCATCGACCGGGTGGAAGTGTATAAAGGGGTGGTGCCCATCCAGTTCGGGGCCGATGCCCTTGGCGGTGCGGTCAATTTGGTGTCCCCCGAGGTGAACAAAAAATTCGGCGCCTCGGCCTCCTACCAAACGGGCTCCTTCGGTACCCATAGAGCCACGGCCAACCTGGAGCACTACAACGAGAGGTCCGGCCTTTTTGTCACCGGAGGCGGTTTCTATGACTTTACCGACAATAATTACAAAATAGACGTTGCCGTGCCCAACGAGCAGGGACAGTTGAGACAGGAGACCGTGGAGCGCTTCCACGACGCCTACCGTGCATTTGGGGCCAATCTTAGGTTCGGTTTAAGGAACAAGAAATGGGCCAAGGAACTGAGTGTAGAGGGCTACTATGGGGACTATGATAACGAGATACAGAACAGTCAGGCCCCGGGACTCATCAACGAGCCACAGCTCGGCATCAGCAATGCCGTTGCGGGCAACCCTTTCGGGGAGGTGGTCTTCACCAACTTCTCAACGGGGGCGAACCTACACTACAACGTATCTACAGCAAAGAAATGGGAAATCGATTTAAAAGCGGGCTACAATTATAACGAAAGGAAGTCCTTCGATGTCGGCAACAAACTCTTCAATTGGTTCGGGGAAATTATAAGGGTACAGAACCAACCGGGAGAGTTCGGGGAGGCGGACAACATTGTCACAACAAGCCAGAGTGTCTTTGTAAGGCAACGAACGGCCTGTACCATCAACGGCAACAACCGACTGAGCCTCTCCATAGCACCGACCTATGCGCTCCGAACAGGGGACGACCTGCTAGTTGATGGACCCTTCGACCCCGAACTTGACAAGAGGGAGCTGACTGACCTAGTCGTGGGACTGGAATACCAGTTGGACTTATTCGGCACGAAACTGCAAAATATGGCCTTTGTGAAGAACTACTATCAGAAGGTAGGCATAGAATCATTGGACCCGAGTGTTGGGGAAACGCTTATCGACGAACGCTCGGTTAGCGAATTCGGCGCAGGTAACGGACTGAGGTATAATTGGTCGGAGCGTTTCTCCACCAAGTTGAGCTACGAGTACGCCATCCGGTTGCCGAGACAGGACGAAATCTTCGGCGATGGGCAGCTTATCGTGGACAACCTGGTCCTGAGGCCATAGAGAAGCCACAACGCCAACCTTTCAATCGCCTATGGTAGCAAACCGTATAACAAGATTGATTGGCAGGCCCAGACCAACTTCTTTGTACGGCAGATAGATGACCTGATATTCTTATTGGTGAACCAGGACGACTTCGGCTCCTTCCAGAACGTATGGAGCGCGACCTCGACCGGCATAGAATTGAGCGTGAGAATCAACAATATTTTGGGCGGGCTGACCCTATCCGGCAACACCACCTATCAGGACTACCGTAACACCTCGGACATTGGTCCCTTCTTACAGTTCCGGGACGACAGGATACCCAATGTGCCTTATCTCTTTGCTAATACTACGGCGGAATACCGGCTAAAGAATATCATCAAAAGGGAGGATGACCTTACCCTCTTCCACAGCTTTCGTTTTGTGGACTCTTTCTTCGTGGGATGGGAGAGTGCTGGGCTGCAACAATTCAAGTCCGAAGTGCCCAAACAGAACATCCACAACGTTGGCCTGACGTACAGGACAACAATGAAAAAGTTAAGGAGCTCCCTGTCCGTCGAGATGCAGAACCTGGCCAGCGCCAAGGTCTTCGACTTCTTCGGGGTACAACGTCCAGGTCGCGCGCTCTTTGTCAAGCTGACCACTCAAATATGAAAATTTATTCTAAATGTCAAAATTTCAAAACCCGATACATATGTGAAAAAAAAGGAAAAAAGGTAGTTCGGTACAATAGTCCATACCACACCTAACAAGTAAAGCCTGCCAAGAGAACGCGTTGTGCAGGACACGTTCCCATATAAGGCAGGCACTCATAATTGAATTAATAAATGTAAAACAATTAAAAATGAAAAAAGTTAATGCTGAAAACACAATAATAGGTGAAATAAAAACATGGTACATGATACTGTTGATATTCATACTTTCAACAATGGTAATTTCCTGCAACGGTGATGATAACGACGTAAATGACGACGTTGCTGTTGCCCCACAGCCGGATGAACCAGAAGAATTGGCATCTGCCTGGGCCATCGGCTATGTAGTTGCTACACCTCAAGGCGGCGTTTGGTACCTGAATGTTTCCGAGGAAATTCCCGAAAGTTTGAACATCTCAAATTCCATTGAGTTGGGTTTCAACAAAAGGGTAAGTGTATTTGGAGATAATCCGTATGTTTACGACCCGGATGCAAGGACTTTTACAAAGTGGGAGGTGAACAGGACAGATCTTTCGGCATCGCCTGAAGCCATTTTGAGCCTGGCCGCCACCGGTTTCAACCCGGTAGGAAACGCCTATCCAGTCTATGTCTCGGAAACACAGGCTTTCTCTGCGGATTTAGCTGAAGGACTGATGATTGAATGGAATCCAGAAGATATGACCATTACAGAGATATTTCAGGTCGAGCCCTTGGTCGCATCACAGGAAAATAGAAATATACGTACAGATTTTCCCTATTTTAAGAACGATAAGGCGATTCTGCCCATAGTTGAGCAAGAACCCAGTACTTGTTGCGATTTCAATACTACTGATATTGGTGCAATTGTCGCTGTCTTCGATGTAAACACCAAAACCCTTGAGTATCAAAAAGATGATAGATTGCTGGCCACGAGGGGTACTTTTGCATCCGACGAAAATGGAACATTTTATTTCGGCCCGGATGATGGAAATAGTGTTATTGTCGAATATTTTGATATCAATCCCCAAGACTTTCCTTCGCCTCACACCATTCTCAGATTGAACGATGATGGTACCATTGACCCCAACTTCCAGTTGGACGTGGACGAGATACTTGAAGTTGAAGTATTTTCACAGACCATTACCATTCTCGACAACAAAGCGGTAATCAACTATATCGATTCAAATGATGGCCAATTTCCAGAATCATTTGATAATAATCGTGAAATATTTCAAACCCCTGCCAGAACGGTCGCCATTGACTTGACCACAAGGGAGGTAACAGAGTTTTCAGCTCTTGAAAAGTACGACTTTGTAGCAGAATTGGTCACGATCGATAGCAAGAATTATTTTCTTGCCTTCAGTTCGGAAGAGAACCCTTTTGACACTTCTCACTACCTACTTCAAAATTCAGTAGACGATTACACTGAACTAGGGGCATATAATGGAATTGCCGTCCAATTGATGGGTATGCTATGGGAGAATTGAATTTTTGTGTATCACCATGATGTTATTCAGAAAATCAAAAAACCAGATTCACCTTTGGCCCGGGCTTTTGTCCGGGCTGGTGGCTTTGGTACTCGGTATTGCGGGAAGTATCTAGGCTTTTGAGGAAGTGATTAAGGGAATGGTTTATTCTAATTGGCTAAAGATTGAAGTCACTAACACAAAGAAAAGAGTCAATGGTTCTTGAATCGTACCTGTAAAAGAAAAATTAATGAAAGAAATACCACAACAATCCGAGCTTCAGTTGCAAACCGTAAAAAAAGTGTTCACTGACTTTCTAAGTGCCAATGGCCATAAAAAGACTTCGGAGCGCATGGCGATTTTGGAGGAAATCTATTGTCTTGACAACCATTTTGACGCTGGCGAACTGCACCATTGTCTACGTTTGAAAAACTATACCGTAAGCATGGCCACTGTCTACAATAATATGAAGCTATTTGAACAGGCAGGTCTCATTACAAAACATCGCTTTGAAAATGGAATGGCGCAGTATGAAAGGTGCTATTTTAGAGGAAACCACCACCATATCATATTTACCGACACAGGTGAGGTAAGGGAATTCAAGGATGGACGGATAAGTGAAATACAGAAGATGATTGAAGAGACCTACGGAATCGTAGTGGACAGGCACTCATTGTATTTCTATGGAAGACATTGCAAACAAAACAGGAAGGATTCATCACCTGTTTCCAATGATTCTCAAGTGTTATAAAAGGAACCTTTCTCGGCACTGACCTTAATTAAGTCCTTAAAATGAAATCCCCCTACCCTTTTTACGTTTACGCTTCGTCCAGTCGGTCAGTTCATCCTTGAACCCATTTTAAGCTTCTTCACTCTCGCCCCTGCTGTTCGATATAGAGCCAACGGCATGAGCACCTTTTCTGAGAACTTGATTTTGTTCCATAATTGATTTTTTGGTGACGGCCTCTCGAACGGCTTTTTGAAGACCGTTTTCCATGTGGTGCTGGCCTATTCCCTAAAGACGAAGCGTTGTTTTAAAGCCTTGCTAAAGAATGTTCGGAATCCCGTTTCGAAAAAGGAGTACATTTCCGAACGGACAATGAAGTTGGATTAGAAGTGGGCTATCAGGTAGGATAACAGGTTATTTTAGCTTTTCGAAAGTTGGCGATCGAAGTATTTATAATTATCCCTACAATAGACTTCAGAAACACCTATTACTTCAGATTATTTAAAATAAAATCTAAAGTGGGGTTGGTATTTAGCTGTTTTTTAAAAGAGAGACTGTTATGTGCTAAAGGCCGCAACAACCCTAAGCCTTGTAAATGTTTCATAGCTGGTTCTTGATCGAGCCCCACTTTACCAGTTAGCAAAATATCCATATCTCCCCCCTGGCGATAGCGTTTATAAATTTTACGCAAACCACTGAGGTACAATCGGTCCTTGGTAAAACCACCTCCGCGATGCGCCCGTAAGGTAATAGCAAAAGCTTCGTGTCGGTTCAACTTATAGTGGCCATGTATCAAATCAAAAGTGTCTGCGAATCCATAACCTTTAATCAAGCTATCCGCAGCCAGAACCCGATATGACAATTCTTTAAGACGCTTTAAAGTAAGTGCCCCACCCATATACTCGCTAAACACGGCTAGCCCTTCTTGGGTTTCTACATTTTTTGGGAGCCCATTTGAAAAAATCTTTAAAGGCTGTGCGATACCATTGTAAGTGGTTACCAAGTGAACCCCAATCTCATGATGCGCTAAGGTGAGCAATTGATTTTTACTAAAACGGGCATTCTTTTTAATGATTAGACTGCGCTCACTATTACTAACCATAGCATCGGCAGCCATTCGGGTAGAAAAACGGACATGTAAAGGAAAATTATACCGCTCTATGAAAGTTTCAAAATAGTTTTTTGCTTCTTCTGGACTATAAATAGGTTCCATATCCGATGCTGCCACTTCATTGGCAAAGTGCAAAATAAAACGGGCGTTTTGTACATCTCGCTCCGTCGGTGTACCAAAAACACGCAAAGAATTGTAATGAAATTGTTGTCTTTTACCGATGGTCTCTATGCACTGTATCATGTTGGCATAGTAGTAAATCACATCTTGATAAAGTTGGTGCAACACTACATCCTTAATACGCTCCAAACGTTGTGAAAAAAAGAGCCGATGTAATTTGTAGGGCTCAAACTTTAGCTTGGGATATTTGAACTGCGGATCATAGGTATACTTGGAGGCAAAAAACTGTTGCTTTTCTTTCTCTAGATTAACAGGATTAATATACCGAAGCAATTCAATCCTATGTACCAATCGGTCTAAATTGGCATCAATATCAAATACAGCTTGGTATTGCTGTTCTAGATCACGCTGTTGTGGGCTTATTAACATCTAGCTTCCTCAAATTCTTGTACTTGTTGCGGTATCAACTCTTGTAATTGTTTTGCTATAGCTTGTACTACCTCTGGGAAAACTATTCCGGTTAGTTCATCACAGTATATTTTAGAAACTTCTGTGGCCAACACCAGAGTATTCTTGAAGTTTGAGGTAATATATTTTAAGAAATAGCCATTCCCTTGAAAAGTATCGTTGATCTTAGAATCGGTAGGGATATGGTGTGGCAACTGCATACCTCCCAATTTATAACTCCAACTACTCGCTATAGCTCCGAACCGACTACTATCAATATTTGCAGTACCCAAATTCCAGGTGGGCACTGGCCTATCCCATCTTTTCCAATTGTAGCTGTGCATATCAAATACCAAAATCTTTGGGAAAAGCTGTTCCAACGCTCCCACTAAGGCATGGGCAACCTTATAAAAATCCCTATGCTTTTGTAGGCCTACGGCTTTGGTCGTTTCTTCCAAAGGTGTTTTCCAAAGCTGTTTACCCCAAGCAGTATCGAAGATGGCTTGCTCCGGATCACGGTTTAAGTCATATTCAAAACGACTGTCTAAGCCCGAAAGTACAATAGGGTGGTTGGCCACCATTTGACGTGTATAAGGGTCTTCTTCATACCATCGGTCGTATTCTGTATGCAAACAATTATTCCATAATGATTTTCTAAACTGATGTCCGTCATGTACCGCTGCACATACATAGGGTACGTAGCTCGTTATTTTGAGATGTAGCGAATATTCTTCTGAAACCGCTTCAAAAGTATCGCGTTGCTGTATTTTTTTTAGGATTTGATCTATAGAGAGTCTAAGCATCTTCTACTTCTTTTCGAAGTCTGGAACGACGATCAAGTGCCATCAATTTCGCCGATACCTTGCTTTCGATAAAATCAATAACCTGACACTGTATTTTGGTTTTATACACCTTGTTCATGTAGGTAATACCCCCTGGCGACATCACATTAACTTCTACCAACTTTCCCCCTATCACATCAATACCTACAAAATAGAGTCCATCTTTCACCAACTTGGGACCAATTTGCTTGCACAATGCTTTTTCCTGTTTGGTAAGGGTATGCTTGGCAACAGAGCCTCCTGCGGAAACGTTAGAACGGTGATCATCACTTCCAGGTACCCGGCGCATAGCGCCCAACGGTTCCCCATTTAATAGTAGAACTCGAATATCTCCCTCTTCTGCTCCTTCGATATAATCTTGTAATATGACATAATTGGAGGTACCATCGGAATTGGTGACGTAAAAATCCAGCAATGACTTAATATTACCCATAGCTGATTTTTCAATGAGTATCACACCGGATCCACCAAAACCATTGAGCGGTTTTAAAATCATTTTTTCTGCGGTGGATTCTTTGATCTGACGTACCAAATAATTTTTATTCTTAGAAACATGGGTCACTGGAATAATGTTACTATGGCTGTCACCAAAAGCCGCAGTATATAATTTGTTATTAGCTTCCCTCAGGCCTTGTAAAGAGTTTACAATAAATACATCGTCTTTTACAGAGTCTAAAAAGTTTAGCATTAAGGGATCTAAAGGCGGATTGGCCCGCATAAAAATGACATCAAACCCAGCCAAAGGAAGCATTTCTTCACGCGTCTTAGCCTGTTTATAAAAGCTTTTTAGGCTGGAAGGCACTTTTTCCATTCTGCCAATCACCGTACTAAACGCACTCGTTACACTATTTCTAATGGTCAAATTAGCAGGAGTACAAAGGGCTACACCATGTTTGCGCTTTACACATTCGTGAATCAGAGCGAGACTGGTATCGTTATCCGGGTCGATTTCTTCCCATGGATACATCAAGAAGCAAATATTCATTATTGAGCGGATTTGATTATTGAAGTAATTTAAACTTTTCGCTTAAATGGAAAAAGTTTACATCAATTCATTGCTTGAATTTAAAGGATGTTTAGGAAGAAAACAAAGGATTATAAATTTCCAGAAAGAAATACCAATTAAGTAACTTCTTCAAGATGATCGTCCCACTCCTTTACTTTAGGTTCTCCCAACTTACCCACGGATTTAGCGACTATGGTAGATACCGTAGCATCTCCGGTGATATTAATTACTGTTCGTAACATATCCAAAGGCCTATCTACTGCAAAAATAAGCGCAAGCCCAACAGCATATTTATCGGCAGGGAATCCAACTGATTCTAAAACAATAACCAACATCACCATACCTGCACCGGGAACGGCCGCAGTTCCAATAGAAGCTAGTAATGCGGTAAGCACAATGATCAACTGAGATGCCAAGGGAAGCTCAAAACTGAGGGCCTGTGCGATAAATACTGCGGCAATACCTTGATAGAGGCTTGTACCATCCATATTAATAGTAGCCCCTACGGGTAACACAAAACTAGAGACCTCTTGATCTACCCCAATGTGTTCTTCAACGCGTTCCATGGTTACTGGAAGGGTAGCTGCGCTGGAACTTGTTGAAAAAGCCAATAATTGTGCTGGACTCAATTGTTTCAAAAACCACAATGGATTTTTCTTGGCAAATACCGAAACAAGTACCCCATAAAAAACCACCATTAACAATAAACCGAGCACCACAACACCTGCATATTTTAATAAGGCCAATAGAATTTCAGGATCACTAGAAGAAACTACAACATTAGCCAATAGTGCAAAAACAGCTATTGGTGCTACTAGCATGATCAAATCTACCATTTTGAGTACTACATCATTCAGCGCATCAAAAAAATCTTTTAGCGGTTTCGCACGTTCTTCCCCAATCAGCAACATGGCAATTCCCATGAAAATGGTGAAGAAAATCACTTGTAACATCAATTGATTGTTACTGAAAGCACTCACGGCATTGTCTGGCACCATATCTTCAAGAAAAGTTAGTGGGCCTTTTTGCTTTTGACGGCTTGCTTCCTCCAACTTTGCGGTTACCCCACTATCATTAGCATAAGTAGCCGTAAGGGTATCGATAGTTTCCTCAGAAATACCATTTCCAGGTTGCAGAACATTAACTAAAACCAAGCCTAGAATAATAGCAACGGTAGTAGTGCCAATGTAGATACCAATGGTACGAATTCCAATGTTTTTGAATTTCGAAATATCCTTGAGATCGGAGATTCCTTTTATCAAAGAGGCTAGAATCAAAGGAACTGCAATCAATTTAAGCAGTTTAATAAAAATGGTACCAAAAGGGCTTATCCAATTAACAACAAATGTTTTTCCAGGACCTATCGCGGACATTACAAATCCAAAAACGATGCCTAAGAGCATCCCTATCAGAATTTGCCAATGCAGTTCCAATTTTCGCATGAAATCTATTTTAATGAACAATATAAGATTTTGGGAACAACCAAACGGTGGACTACACCATTTTGTTGGTCCGGGCCAGTAAGGTATAATCTGCTAACACCAGTGCCGTCATCGCCTCAACAATTGGCACCGCTCTTGGGACTACACAAGGATCGTGACGCCCTTTACCTTGGGTTTGTATTTTATTGCCCTTATTATCAATGGTCTCATACCCTTGGAGCACAGTAGCTACTGGTTTAAATGCAACATTAAAATAGATGTCCATACCATTACTAATGCCACCCTGTACACCACCGCTACGGTTAGTTACTGTAGAACCGTCGCTATTAAAAGCATCATTGTGCGCACTTCCTGTCATGGTAACTCCATGAAAACCACTGCCATACTCAAATCCTTTGACCGCATTAATAGAAAGCATAGCCTTTCCTAACTCGGCGTGGAGTTTATCAAAGACGGGCTCCCCTAAACCAACCGGAACATTTTTAGCAACACAGGTGATTACTCCACCGATGGTATCTCCTTGTTTTTTAATGTTTTTGATGTATTGCTCCATTTCTTGGGCCATGGCGATATCCGGACATCGAACAGGATTGGTTTCCCTAAGACTAAGATCGAGTTCTTGATATGTTTTTTCTAATCGTAGCGTACCAACTTGGGAGACATAGGCACTTATTTCCAGAGGAGATAAAAACTGTTTGGCAATGGCACCGGCTACTACCCTACTTGCCGTTTCACGAGCAGAACTGCGCCCTCCCCCACGATAATCACGAAAGCCATATTTTTTATCGTACACATAGTCTGCATGTGATGGCCTGTAGGAGTCTTTAATATGGGCATAGTCACGCGACTTTTGATTGGTATTGTGTATGGCAAAACCAATAGGGGTGCCAGTGGTCTTCCCTTGGAAAACACCGGAATAAAAGACAACGGTGTCTGGCTCTTTTCGCTGCGTAGTAATTGCCGATTGCCCAGGCTTACGACGATCGAGCTCTTGTTGAATAGCCGTTACATCTAAAGGCATTCCAGCGGGACAACCATCCAATACTCCCCCAATGGCCGCCCCATGAGATTCTCCAAAGGTGGTGAGCCGAAACAAATTGCCAAAAGCATTACCAGCCATAACTTCCAATTTTTGGTTGCCAAAGGTAATTTTTAAATGGTTCCTAGAAAAGAGGGGTAAAAGGAAACCCAAAGGAATTCTTGAAAGCTACTTAATGTTTACTTAACTATAAGCTCACAATCAATTCACTTACAGTTCATTCCTAGTTTATTTGTACGACTTTATTTTGCAATTTAAATGACGTCGTATTGAAGAAGAGAAAGATAGAACTCGCCGTAATCTCTGACATTCACTTGGGAACTTATGGTTGTCATGCGGATGAGCTAATCGCTTACCTAAATAGTATACAACCCAAACGATTGGTACTCAATGGGGATATTATCGATATATGGCAGTTTAGTAAAAGATATTTTCCGGCTTCTCATTTAAAGGTCTTGAAAAAGGTTATCGGAATGGCTTCAAAGGGTACCGAAGTATTTTACATTACGGGTAATCACGATGAGATGTTGCGCAAGTTTGCCCCAACAAGCATGGGCAACATAAAAATATTAAATAAGTTGGTGCTAAACCTAGATGGTAAAAAGGCGTGGATCTTTCACGGCGATGTTTTTGACATTTCGATACAAAAGGCCAAATGGCTTGCCAAGTTGGGCGGATACGGTTACGATCTCTTAATCTTAATCAACAGTTTAGTAAACTGGGGGTTGGCAAAATTGGGGAGAGAAAAGTACTCTCTTTCAAAACGCATTAAAAACAGCGTAAAAGGTGCTATTAAATATATTAACGATTTTGAAAATGTGGCCGCTGAATTAGCTATAGAAAACGACTACGACTATGTAATTTGTGGGCACATACATCAACCCAAAAAAGAGATTTTTGAAAATCGTTTTGGAAAAACTACGTATCTCAATTCAGGAGACTGGGTAGAAAACTTAACAGCCCTTGAATACTCTTTTAAGCGTTGGCGTATCTATCAATACAATCACGATAAACTATCTCCTTTCTTTGTTGACGAAGACCTAAAAGAGATGGATATGAACGAACTTATTGCTTCCATTACGGACAAAAAGGATGTTCAGGACATTGAGGTCCATGAAGAGCAAGAAAAATCAGTCAACGAGCAAGGCTTGTCGGAGGATAGTGACGGGGTGTAGCGCCTTTTTACCAGTACCATCTTGTATTTGATGCCTACAACTGGTGCCGTTTGCAGCAATAATGGTGTCCTCCTTCGCTTTTCGCACTGCTGGAAACAACTTCAGCTCCCCAATGGCCATACTTACCTTGTAATGCTCCTTTTCGTAACCAAAAGAACCAGCCATCCCACAGCAACCTGATGGAATAATAGTTACCTCATAATTCTTAGGTAGGTTGAGTACATCAAAAGTTACTTTTTGATTCGAAAGTGCTTTTTGATGGCAATGACCATGAATTTTTACTTTCCGATTAACAGCAGTAAATCTTTCACCAGTAATATGACCAGCCTCAATTTCACGGGCTAAAAACTCTTCGATTAAAAAGGCCTTGGTAGCGAGTTTTTCGGTAAGTTCTTTATCGGATACAAGTCTCTTATACTCATCCCGAAAAGAAAGTAAGGCTGAGGGTTCTAATCCCAAAATGGGTAAATCTTCTTCCAAAAGTGGTTTCAAGCGTTCCAAATTTTTAGCTGCTAAAGCCTTCGCCTGCTTTAAAAAACCTTTTGAAAGGTAAGTACGCCCACTCTCTGCAAAAAACAATTGTACTTGATAGCCAAGGCCATGTAGCAGTACAATAGCATCTTGTGCTACTTCAATATCTAAATATCTAGAAAACTCATCGATGTAAAGTACTACAGCCTTGCCCTTTGCCTGTTTGGGAAGTCGATTTAAAAATCGATGGAAATTGAACTGATATACTTTAGGAAGTTCCCGTTTTGATGCAACGCCAGATACTTTTTTGAGCATATGACCCAATGGAGAGCTGTATACCCAATTGGTTAGGGTTGCTACTTTGCTGGCCATCGCATTGATTTTGGTGTTGTATGCAAAGAGCTTAGCCCGCAAACTGTAACCATTAGCCTCTTGGTATTGGTATTGAAACTCTGCCTTTAGGGTAGCAACGTCTACGTTACTAGGGCATTCGCTAGCACAAGCTTTACAACTAAGGCACAAATCAAATACCGACTTAAGTTCTTGATGGTTAAAACGATTGGGTTGCTCTTCTTGAGTAAGGAACTCCCGAAGGGCATTAGCGCGTGCCCGGGTAGTATCTTTTTCGTTTTTAGTGGCGTGATAACTGGGGCACATCCCACCTTTCATCTCATGATTCTTTCTACAATCCCCACTACCGTTACATTTTTCTGCTGCCCGTAGAATACCGCCACTATCCGAAAAGTCAAATAGGGTACCAATTTCTGGTTCTTTGCGATCTACAACATAGCGCAATGCGGCATCCATGGGATAAGCCTTCACAATTTTCCCTGGATTAAAAATATTATTAGGGTCAAATTGTGCTTTCAGGCGTTCTAACAAAGCGTAGTTGGCCTCTCCAATCATCAGTGGAATGAACTCGGCTCTAACTATACCATCACCATGCTCGCCACTAAAGCTACCTTTATATTTCTTGGTCAATCGAGCAACATCAGTAGTTATTTTCCTAAAGAGTACTACATCTTCGCCCTTTTTCAAATTTAAAATCGGTCGTAAGTGCAGCTCTCCCGCTCCGGCATGGGCATAGTAAACCGCTTCCTGGTCATAGCCTTCCATAATTTGTGTAAACTCCAGTATAAAAGCCTTCAAATCAGCAAGGGGCACTGCAGTATCTTCGATACAAGCTACCGCCTTTTTGTCGCCTACCATATTGCCCAAGAGACCAAGACCAGCCTTTCGGAGCTCTACCGCCTTATTAATATCTTTTCCATAGAGTACAGGGCTTGCGTAGCTTAATCCTGAAGTACCCACTGTTTGTAGCAAGTCGGCAATATGCTGTTCCAACAGCTCAGTAGTATCCGCTTTTAACTCTAACATCAATATTGCGGAAGGATCACCATCTACAAAAAAACGGTTCTCCAATTGTTGTCGATTATTTTTGGTACAATCTAAAATCACTTTATCCATCATCTCGCAGAGATACAACGGATGTTCCATCACTACAGCTACGTCAGATAGGCAATCTGCGAGCGTATGGTAGTGCGTGCAAACCATAGCTGCATGCACCGGAGGGAGGTCATCCAATTGCAGGGTGATTTCAGTTGTAAAGGCTAAAGTACCTTCACTACCCGACAACAGTTGACACATATTAAAAGGGAGGTCTTCTTCCCCGAAAATAGCGTTGTTCAATAGTGCATCAATAGCATATCCGGTATTGCGGCGATGAACACGTGGATCTGGAAATTCTCTTCGTATCTCTTCACGAACCTCCGTATTAGAAAGTGTGCTATCGATGAACTGGTATAATTGCCCTTCGAAAATTGATTGCTTTGTTTTAGCCTCAAATTCCGGGACGCCCAAATCTTCAAATAGTGCCTCGCTCCCATCGGCAAGCACTGTCTTCAAAGCCACTACCTTATCTCTGGTAACACCATATTGTATAGAGGTGGTGCCTGAACTATTGTTACCTACCATACCTCCAATCATACAACGATTAGAAGTGGAAGTGTTGGGACCAAAAAAAAGGCCGTAAGAACGCAAGTAAGCATTTAACTCATCACGAACCACACCTGGTTGTACAATGACTTGCTTTTTATCTTGATCGACCTTTACAATCTTTGTGAAGTATCTAGAGGTATCCACCACAATTCCATCTCCTACACATTGACCCGCAAGGGAAGTACCGGCAGTTCTTGGGATAAGCCCTACCCTATGTGTATTGGCAAAACGAACGAGCTCTTGTATATCTGCTGTATGTTTTGGGTAAGCCACGGCCAACGGTACTTTTCGGTAAACGGAAGCATCGGTGGCATAAATCGACTGGGTTAGCGCATCATTTAACAATTCCCCTTCAAGGCTCTCAGAAAGTGAAAGTAATGCGAGTCTAAGCTTGTCAGAACTATTTTCAGTGCGGTACATTTATATTTCTTCTGTGAACTAACAAAGCTATTCCATAATTTTGAACTAAAAGATAACCAGATGAAAAATAGCCTGCTTTTCATGATTATATTGTTTTTTTCCGTTAGTGGTGTTTATGCTCAGCATATTTCTGAACATTCGCTAGGGCTTCGTTTAGGAGGTAGCGATGGCTTTGGAGCGGAACTCTCGTACCAGAAATTGTTGGGGCGTTATAATCGGGGAGAATTAAATATTGGATGGAGAAATACAGACAAATACGACGCTTTTAAACTCTCAGGAGTCTACCAATGGATACATCACCTCGATGGTAATTTCAATTGGTATTACGGTGTGGGTGGTGGCTTTGGAAGTGTGGACTTTAATGCTGCCTTAGAACGAGAAGAGGAAGACGGTCTTTTTGTTTTTGCGGCAGGTCAAGTAGGTGTAGAATATGCTTTTGATTTCCCACTATTGCTATCTTTTGATATGCGACCAGAGGTTGGGCTCATAGGCTACAGTGGTTTCGACAATGGTTTTTTATTCGATATTGCCTTAGGAGTACGATACATCTTTTAATAGGGTTGCTATTTCTCTTACCAGTCACTTAGTCATTTTTGTGATATACATTCCTTACTTTTAACCCCCAGATATAAAAAACATTATGAAACGTTTTAGTTTAAGTGTAATAACCTTAGCTTTTTTAGCATCCTGTACATCAACTCCAGAGGGATTCACCATTAATGGGGAACTGACCGGCGAGATCGCCAATGGAACCTCTGTTTTTTTGAAAACTACCGACTCCGTGAAAAGAGCTTTAATAGAGGTAGATACAGCGAGTGTGGAAAATGGAGTATTCTCTTTCACAGGAAAAGCAGATGGGCCTCAGCTCCACTATTTATTTATTGATGGTGTCCGAGGCAATGCTCCCGTTATTTTAGAAAATGGATCCATTTCATTTAAAGCACAAAAAGACAGTCTTTCTTTTGCTGAAATAACAGGAACACCTCAAAACGATTTTTTTATGGAATACATCGGAGAGTCGAGAACATTAGCAGAGATGTCACGATCTATGAACGAGGAATTCCGAAAGGCCAATGCCCCTGGGGTAAAAGATACCGCTATCATACAATCCCTTCAAGAAGAATATAAAGAGCTTCAAGAAAAAGCCAAAAATTTTGAACTTGACTTTCTTAAAAATCATCCTGATGCCCTCATATCTACCTTAATTTTGGATAAGGTAGTATCCTCCAAGCTATTGACTTACAAGGAGATTGAAGAGCTTTTCAATTCGTTAAGTCCGCAAATGCAAGAAACTAGACCTGGAAAACGCGTAAAAAAATATTTGGAAGATGGAAAAGCTACTGCCGAGGGTAGTGTTGCGCCAGATTTTTCTGGCCCAGATCCAAATGGAGGCACTATCGCGCTTCAAGAGGTAAAGGGTAAGGCAACACTTATTGACTTTTGGGCAGCATGGTGTAAGCCTTGTCGTATTGAAAATCCGAATATCGTGGCGGTATACGAAAAGTATAAAGACAAAGGATTACAGGTGATCGGTGTATCGCTAGATAAAACCAAAGAAGATTGGATCAACGCCATTGAAATGGATGGATTGCTATGGAATCACGTTTCCAACTTACAGTATTTTCAAGATCCCATAGCACAATTGTATAAAATTGATGCGATACCAGCAGCCTTTTTACTTGACGAAAATGGGGTGATTGTCGCTAAAAATTTAAGAGGAGCAGAATTAGAGGCAAAAGTTGCTGAGCTACTAAACTAAAGGCAGTCTTCTTCTCCCGAGGCACAACCAATATTTAAATAAGTGGTTAGCGTCGTGTTTTTTGCATAGCGTCAATCCCTGTGTAAGCTGGTTCTCATATGCGGTATTACTATAGCTTTCCTGATTTTCCCAAAATAAATATGAGGACAATGGGAACTGCTAAGAGTAAAACAACCAGCGTTTCATTCACCAAAAGCGAAGGCCTAAAGAGCAGTGTACAAGCATAACCGCCCACGGCTCCACCGAAATGCGCACTGTGACCAATGTTCCCGACCCTATTCTTCATACCATAAATGGAATAAAGTAAGTAGGCGATCCCTAGCACATAGGCAGGTAATGGGATAGGAATAAACATTAGTGCTAAGCGCATATTAGGCTGTAGCAATATAGCGGCATATAACACCCCTGTTACCGCCCCGCTGGCCCCAACAGCGCTATAATACGGTTCCTCCTTGTGGAAATACAAACCAAATAGGCTACCTGCCAAAAGACTAATAAAATACAGTATGCCAAATTTTGTGGGGCCAAACCAAGATATCACAACACTAGCAAAAAAATACAGGGTAAACATGTTGAACAATAGATGATTAAAGTCAACATGTAAAAAACCAGAGGTTATCGTTCTTTCCTTTTGCCCTGCTTTTATGGCACCAATGGTAAACTTATACCGATCAAAAAATAAACGATCCTTAAATCCTCGTAAGGATACTAATACATTGGCTGCAATAATAGCTATTGTTGCCAGATGTAGATTGTACATAGCCTCTGTTTGGTGGTAAATATAGCTATATTTGAATATTGGTTTGATATATGCAATTGCTCGTTTTTCTGCTAGCTTATCCTTTTTTATGGCTAGTATCTAGACTTCCCTTTTCGATTTTATATGCACTTTCCGATGGCGTTTATTGGCTACTATATCGCCTTATAGGATATCGTAAAAAAGTGGTGCGTGCTAACTTAAAGTTGGTATTTCCCGACAAGTCCGATGCGGAACGTCTACATATTGAAAAGAAGTTCTATAGACACCTTTGTGACATGTTTTTAGAGATGATTAAAACTATAGGTATCTCCAATAAAGAAGTAGCGCAACGCTATACTTTTACCAATATTGAAGTCTATCACCATCTTGAAAACGAAGGTAAAAACACCATGATTATGTTGCCCCACTATGCCAGTTGGGAGTGGGTATTTAGTTTAAATACTAAAATAAAGTCCAAGGGCTATGGTATTTATCTCAAAATTCAAAACAAATATTTTGATCAACTGGTACGCGATATTCGAAGCAAATTTGGCACTACCCTTGTTGTTACTAACGAAAGTAGAAAACTTATTAAAGAAGTTAAGGCCTCCGGAGAATTATTCTCTTTGGGAATTATCTGTGACCAGTCGCCTCAAATGAGCAGGGCAAGACATTGGGCCAAATTTATGGGTATTAAGGTTCCAGTACATATTGGTGGTGAGGAACTCGCCAAACAACACAATTTAACGCCTTTGTTTTTAAAGGTAAAAAAAGTAAAACGTGGCCATTATGAAGCGACCTTCAAAGTACTTACCACAGACCCAGTTTCCATACCAAATTATGAGCTTACAGAGGCTTTTCTAAAAGAAACAGAACAGGTTATTCAGGAAGCTCCGGAGTATTATTTCTGGACGCATAAACGTTGGAAACACCGCAATAAAGTTCCAAAAATACCCGCGGCTCAGGCCAACTAATGAAGACCTTCTTTATTTTAATTCTTTAAATCCCTGCAAGTTCTTTTATTTCTAAGATCATTTGGTCCGCTAGCTGATCCGCGCTTTCTTGATGTTGCGCCTCGGTGTAAATACGAATAATTGGTTCTGTATTCGATTTTCGAAGATGTACCCAAGAGGCATCAAAATCTATCTTTACCCCATCAATAGTCGTGATTTCTTCTTTTTTGTAACGTTTGTACATTGCCTGTAATAGGCCATCCACATCAAGTGCTGGGGTTAGTTGTATTTTCTTTTTACTCATAAAATAACTGGGATATCCAGCTCTTAGCGCTGCAACAGTACCCCCTCTTTCGGTTAATAACATCAGGAATAATGCAATACCAACCAAAGCATCTCTACCGTAATGACTCTCTGGATAAATTATACCCCCATTGCCCTCTCCTCCAATAATGGCTTGAGTAGCCTTCATTGCGGCTACCACATTGACCTCGCCAACCGCAGCAGCCGTATATTGGCCGCCATGCGCTTTGGTTACATCACGTAATGCCCTAGAAGATGACAAGTTAGAAACTGTATTTCCCGGTGTTTTGCCAAGTACGTAATCTGCACAAGCAACAAGGGTATACTCCTCGCCAAACATGTTACCATCATTACTTATAAAAGCTAGTCTATCTACATCTGGATCGACTACAATACCAAAGTCAGCTTTCTCTGCTACAACTTTCTCACGAATAACACCCAAGTGTTCCGCCAGTGGTTCCGGATTATGTGGAAAATGTCCTGTGGGTTCACAGAAAAGTTCTACAACTTCAACCCCAAGTTCCTTTAACAATTGTGGTACTACTATGCCCCCGGAAGAACAAACACCATCGACAACCACTTTAAATCCTCGTTGCTTGATCTGCTCAGCATCCACAAGTGGTAAATCCAGTACCGATTGAATATGAATAGCGATATAGTCCGATCTTGGGGTTACTTTACCCAAATTATCCACTGTAGCAAAATCAAAAGAATCACTTGCCGCAATTTCCAAAATCTTGCGACCTTCCTCAGCATTTAAAAACTCCCCTTTGGCGTTCAGCAACTTCAAGGCATTCCATTGTTTGGGATTGTGACTCGCGGTTAGAATAATACCCCCGTCAGCCTCTTCTTTAGGCACTGCAATTTCTACTGTTGGTGTTGTAGAAAGACCTAGATTTACCACATCGATACCCAATCCCGTCAAAGTAGCTACTACCAACTGTTGCACCATTTCCCCAGAAATTCTAGCATCTCGGCCTATAACCACCGTACATTTTTCTTTTTGTGCCTGTCCCTTAAGCCAAGACCCGTAGGCCGCAGCAAACTTTACGGTGTCTAATGGGGTCAAATTATCTCCGATGGTTCCTCCAATGGTTCCTCTAATTCCGGATATGGATTTAATTAATGTCATACTGTTGAAAAACTTTTTGCAAATATATACGGATGTCCATTGGTCGTCACCCCCGCTTTGTAAATTAGAAACATGAATTTTTTAGCACATATTTATTTGTCGTTTGATGATGCAGCGGTAACCTTAGGGAATTTTTTTGCAGATCATATCCGAGGCAATAAATTTGACCACTTTCCTGAGAAAATTCAACAAGGTATACGCTTACATCGCGAAATTGATACTTTCACAGATAGTCATGTGCTCCCCAAGAAAAGTAGCAAACGACTTCATAAAAATTATAGCCACTATAGTCGGGTAATCGTCGATATTTACTACGATCATTTTTTGGCCAAAAACTGGGACGACTATAGCTCCGTACCGCTTTTAAAATATACGGAAGCGTTTTACGATTTACTCAAAACCAATTATCACTTGCTTCCTTTGGGCACACAGCGTATGATGCCTTATATGATAGCAGATAACTGGTTGTATAACTACGCTAACCTAAAAGGCATTTCTAAAGTGCTACACGGCATGAATAAGAGAACCCAAAACCGTTCGGGAATGAACTTTGCTATTGTAGATCTAGAAGCCCATTATGAGGACTTCGAACAAGAGTTCAAGCTCTTTTTTAAAGAATTGATTACCTTTTCACAAGAAAAATACTCCTTACTATGCGGAAATTAATGGCCTTGCTTCTTTTTATCAGTTGCTTACAATGTTCTAAAGCGCCAGCGCCGCCTACCGGCTTGGTTACCGATAATGCCATGGTTGTCGCTGCACGAGAAGAAGCCGCTAAAATTGGGGTTGCTATTCTGGAAAAAGGAGGCAATGCTTTTGATGCGATGGTAGCTACCGAATTGGCTTTAGCAGTGGCCTTCCCTTTTGCGGGTAACCTTGGTGGTGGTGGTTTTATGGTCTATCGCCAAAACGATGGTGCTATAGGAGCTATAGACTATAGAGAAAAGGCTCCGCAGGCCGCACATAAAGATATGTATCTAGACTCGCTGGGCAATGTAATTCCTGATATGAGTACTGTGGGCGCCACTGCTGTGGGCGTACCCGGAACAATTGCAGGAGTATTTAAAGTACACGAACGCTTTGGCAGCTTGCCGATGAGCCAGCTCTTACAACCAGTAATTGATTTGGCGCGCAAAGGTGTCGTGGTTACTGAAAAGCAAGCCAAAAGATTAGAAAGTTATCGAGAGCGATTCATTAGTGTTAATGGCGATAGTACGAAGTTTGCACACCCCTTTCAACCGGGAGACACGATTAAATATCCTGCCTTAGCCAATACACTCACCACGATTATGAACGAGGGTAAAAAAGGCTTTTATGAAGGCGCAGTTGCCGAAAAGCTAGCCAATTTTATTCAAGAACAAGGCGGATTTATTACCAAAGAAGACCTAGCACAATACGAAGCGCAATGGAGAGACCCCATTACCTTCAATTATAAAGATCTTAAAATTATCTCCATGAGCCCCCCAAGTAGCGGTGGGGTAACTATCAATCAGATTTTTAAGATGATAGAACCACATAACATTGGGGACTATGGTCATAATACCGCAGAAAGCAGTCAATTGTTTACTGAAGCAGCACGTCGGGCCTATGCTGATCGCAATTACTATTTAGGAGATCCTGATTTTGTTGACATCCCCCTAGATACACTACTAAGTGATACTTACCTTAAAAAGCGATTTTCTGATTTTTCCATGGAAGAAGCCACACCATCAGAAACTATTGCTCGCGGTGCAATCGCCATGGCTGAAAGTATGGAAACGACACACTATTCTATTGTTGATGCAGCAGGAAATGCAATTGCTGCCACGACAACCTTAAACGGCGGCTATGGTTCTAAGTTGTACCATCCAGAACTCGGCTTTTTTCTAAATAATGAAATGGACGATTTTAGTGCAAAACCTGGAGTTCCTAACATGTTTGGCCTTATAGGTGCCGAAGCGAATAGCATTGCCCCAGGAAAGCGAATGCTAAGTAGTATGACACCAACTTTGGTTGAGAAGGATGGTGCTTTGTATATGGTTGTCGGTACTCCCGGTGGCTCTACCATTATCACCGCAGTCACACAAACAATTCTAAATGTTTATGAGTTTGGATTAAGCATGCAAGAAGCTGTTAATGCTCCTCGTTTTCACCACCAATGGTTACCAGATGTTGTGATGTTCGAAGAAGAAGGGTTTACAGACGACCTTAAAACCACCCTCAAAGAAAGGGGATATAACATTTTGGAAGGTAGAACACGAATTATTGGTAAGGTAGATGCTATAAGGGTACTTCCCGACGGCAGGCTTGAAGGCGGTGCAGACAAAAGAGGCGATGATACTGCTGTAGGGTATTAGGCTGTAAAACATGGGAAGACCTATTGATATTACCCTTGCGACTGATCCGCGCTACCTCAAAAGTAAACCCGGTGATCGCTATGTGGAGAATGTACTACTCGAAGATCAACTGGTGGCCTCCGCTCTAGAAAAATTGGGTCTATCGGTAATAAGGAAGGCGTGGGATGATCCTAATTTTGACTGGTCTTCTACGCGATATGTGCTCTTTAGAGCGGTTTGGGATTATTTTGAGCGATTGGAGCGCTTTAAAACTTGGTTTCATGCCACTGCCAATAAGACCGAGTTCCTTAATCCTAAGGATTTGATTCTTTGGAATTTAGACAAACACTATTTAAAAGACTTAAGGTCTAAAGGAATACATATCCCTAAAACTATTTTCCTAGAACCGGGCAGTTCAGATACTTTAATGGATGCTATTGGTAAAGCCAAGAAAATAGGGGTCAATTCCGATGAATTTGTTTTAAAGCCTTGTATCGGCGGTGGGGCAAGACATACCTATCGGTTTCATTTAACCCAATGGAAAAAATATCAAGAAATTTTAGCCGGGTTACTACCACAAGAAGGGATGATGCTTCAAGAATTTCAAAAAAATATTCTGAGCAAAGGGGAAGTCTCCATTATGGTAATTCATGGAAAGGTTACACATGCCATACTCAAAAAAGCCAAATCAGGAGATTTTCGCGTGCAAGACGATTGGGGAGGTACCGTAGCGGTCCACCAGCCTTCAGAAGAAGAAGTAGCCTTTGCCGAAGCAGCTATCAAAGCCTGCCCCCAACCCCCTATCTATGCAAGGGTAGATTTGTTTTGGGATAATGAAGGGGCGATTGCATTGGCAGAATTGGAAATTTTTGAACCAGAGCTTTGGTTCCGATTTTTCCCTCAAGCTTCAGATACACTGGCCTTAGCTATAAAAAACACTTATTTCTAATGAAAAAGTGGCTAAAATTCTTATTGGTAGCTTTTGGAGTATGTATCGCAATACTTATCACTTTATTACTCTGGTTGCACGAACCCTTACCCAAAGGAAAGGCAGGTACAGAAGCTGAAGCCCTAGCCCTTAAAATGTTGAATGCTTTACAATACGAAAAATACCTACAAACCCGATATTTGGAGTGGTCCTATCAAAATGGTCGTAATCACTATGTTTGGGATAAAGCAAAAGGAAAGTGTAAAGTTACTTGGTCACGTTATCAAGTGGATCTCGATTTGATGGATACAAAAAATAGTAAAGCTACCGAGGAGGGTAAAGTACTTAGCGGAAAGCAACTTGATAAAGCAGTGACCAAAGCGCAGGCCTTTTTTAATAATGACTCTTTTTGGTTGGTAGCGCCTTATAAGGTAATGGATGAAGGCACTTCCAGAAGCCTTGTGCCACTAGAAAATGGGCAACAAGGCCTTTTGGTAACCTATAACCAAGGAGGGACAACCCCTGGGGATTCTTATCTATGGCTATTGAATAAGGAGGCAATGCCTACTGCTTACAAGATGTGGGTTAAAATACTTCCCATCGGAGGTATTCCAGCTTCCTGGGAAGACTGGCAGGTTATGGAAAGTGGTGTTCTGTTGCCTGAAGGACATCATTTGGGGCCTCTATATTTGAGCATGGGAGATATAAAAGGATATAACTAAATACGATAACATGAATAATACGTTAAAGACAGCTTTACTAGGGGTATTGCTATGCTTTTCACTAAGTGCACAAAAACTACAATTGAGTAACAATCAAAGATTTTTGGTTACGGAGGACGGCGCACCCTTTTTCTGGATGGCCGATACTGCCTGGGAGCTTTTCCATAGATGTGATTCTAGTGAGATTACCATGTATCTAGACAAAAGGGCTTCCCAAGAATTCAATGTAATACAAGCGGTGGCCTTAGCAGAATTGGATGGGTTACAAACACCAAGTGCCAATAATGAGCTACCCTTACTTGATAATGATCCTACTAAACCGAATCCAGCCTACTTCGATTATGTAGCTTGGGTAGTTAAAGAAGCCGAAAAACGGGGATTGTTTATTGCCCTTTTACCAACCTGGGGCGATAAACTATGGAAGCATAGCTGGGGTTTAGGACCAGAAATTTTTGATACTGAAAACGCCTTTGTTTTTGGAGAGTGGATGGGAAACCGTTTTAAAAATCATAGTAATATTATTTGGGTACTTGGCGGTGACCGTAATCCTAGAGATGGTACGCAAGATGCTGCAGTATGGAACCAAATGGCTCAGGGAATTCTAAAAGCCTATCCCAATCCAGATGAAATTTTAATGACCTTTCACCCCCAGCCTAAAGAAGAAGGCGGTTCTTCAACATGGTTTCACAGTGAAGCTTGGCTGGATTTTAATATGCACCAAACGGGACATTGCGCAAATAGACCAACTTATGAACTCATAAGTCATGACTATGCCCTAAAACCTACAAAACCTGTTTTGGATGGTGAGCCACTTTACGAAGAGCATCCCAACTGTTTTAATGCCAAAGAACTAGGACATTCCTTAGCCAGGGATATCCGTAGAATAATGTATTGGAACGTTTTTTCAGGAGCTTTTGGACAAAGCTATGGATGCCATGCTATATGGCAGATGTACGATTTGTCTAAAGAAGGTATCAACGCTCCTTTACGTCCATGGAAGGAAGCATTGGACCTTCCTATGGCCAACCAAGTAAAACATCTTAAAAATTTAATGTTGTCAAGACCCTATTTGAATCGTATTCCCGATACCAGCTTAGTACAGGGATCACAAGAAGCAGATAACAACTATACCATCGCTACACGGGATGATAAAGGTACCTATGCCATGGTTTACTTTCCAAAAGGCACTCCAAAATCATTGGATCTTGATGTTTTAGAGGGAAACGCTTTTACAAGTTGGTGGTACGACCCCAGAACGGGAACAGCCTTTAAAGGAGATGCGATTACAACATCTAGCCTAAAAGCCATACCGCCCTCACAAGGAGTTGATAATGATTGGATTTTAATTATTGATAAAGCAGGAGTAACCTATCCTAAACCTGGAACACCGATGAAACTATAGTTCCGACAAACC
>JBCDGY010000013.1:0-26332 GCA_039414375.1 Bacteroidota bacterium
AAAACTTATCAACTTTAAGCTAGGTAAATAAAATTCATCATTTTTTTGGGTTATGGTCTGTTCAAAAATTAGTCTGGTCGTCTCATAAAAAAAATCAGTATGAGCAAGTTTGTGATCTGGCCAGGTAGTACTGTAATACATTCCAAATTCCATGTTATCTTCAGGAACCAATTTTTTTAAAACCGCTTTTGGAATTTCTGATTTCTCGAGGTACAGCGATGAGGCAATATTTAGGTTTTGCTCATAACTGATAATAACGTCAAAGTCTTTTAGTAATGCGGTTCCGTATCCACCATCATGGAATATTCTAAATCCCGTGCATATTTCTCCATTAGTTTTGTCAGCCTGAATGACTACTACAGTATCTCTTGATTCGGTCCGAGCATCTATTATACACGCCAGAAAAGGAATTTCTAAATTAACAGCGCTATTTTTTCTAGTCCCTGCACTAACATATATTGCCCGGTCATTTTCTACATCGGCCTTCGTCGCCAGTCTTCCCTTTACGTGCGGTATGCTTTTCCAATTAGCAAGGTTGATTGATTTTAAATCATATAATTCGCATTCTTGAGCGCTTATTGATCCTATTATAGCAAGAATAACAAGATTTAAAATACATTTCATATTTCTCTTAAGATAGAATTTATGAAAGGAAGATTTTAACCAAGGCAGAACACTCCTTAAAAGGCCTCGCTGCAACTTTTAAATTAATCAACCACTTGATAGATGTTCAGGCTAATCAATTGATTTTGCGGTAATCTATGCGAAGTGTAGTCCCATTTTCATTTCCAACTAGTGATAAAGCTTCTTCATCAATCTCTAGTATGGTAAATACCTCTGTAAAACCATTTGGAGTATTCCCGTTATCACTGTAAAATATCTCAATTACATTAGCTTCAATCGTGTAAGTATCCGAACCACTGCTCATAGCAACACAATTAGGAGAAGCTGTATACTCTACAAAGGTGACTGTTCCATCGGCCTGAAATTCTATAGTATTTGGCTGACAACTAGTTATCGTAATTGGCTGGTCATTTTCAAGTATTTGTACAATTTCCCACCTACCGATAAGTGCAGTGCTATAGTCAATTATATCCTCATTATCATCGTCACTAGAACAACCAAACAATATAATTGATAAGATAAAGCCGAAAAGTGTAAATAATTTCATAGCCTACGCTGTGTAGTACTACACCATTCTTCCCTCTACCTTGCCCCAGTTGATAATCTCGATAATATTTTTGAGATAGTCCCCTCGTTTATTTTGGTATTTTAAATAGTAAGCATGTTCCCAAACATCAATCCCTAAAATTGGGGTGCCCATGCGTTCGGAGGCTTTCATTAAGGGATTGTCTTGATTGGGCGTGGAACAGATATGTAGTTTTTTGTCCCCATCTTGACATACCCATGCCCATCCAGAGCCAAAGCGTTTGGCACCCGCGGTGGCCAATTCATTCTTAAACGCTTCTACTGAGCCAAAATCTGTAGTAATCTTAGCGCTTAAGGCTTCGCTCATAGCACCGCCAGGAGTAAGGATATCCCAATACAAGCTATGGTTGTAGAAGCCACCGCCATTATTGCGGATAGCAGTAGGAAGTTCGTCCATTGATAGTATTTCTTCAATGGTTTTTCCCTTAATATTGGCTTCGCTTAGTGCCGCATTCAACTTGTTGGTATAGCCTTGATGGTGCTTAGAATGATGAATTTCCATAGTCATCGCATCTATGGTATCCGGAAACGCTTCGTACCCATAAGGTATTTCGGGTAAGGTAAAGGGAGCAGTAGCTACCGGAACTTCCGCTGTGGTCTCAGTTTTTTTAGGCTCCGTTTTACAGGAAGACAATACTATAGCCGGAGCCACCGTCATGCCTGTGGTGGCCATTACTGTATTTTTAAGGAATTTGCGCTTATCCATGATACCTTTTTTTGGTTTTGCCTAAAGTTAGCAAATATCAGTTGATGTCAAAGGGGCTTTAGCAGTTCTTTATTGTCGCGAATACCCCGTTTTAAGTTTTCACAAAGCAAGAGGGTTTTATCAATACGCCGTTGCGAATCTTTAAACTTCACAATGCTGTAAATAATACCGCGTTGCTTGCCTTTGGTAAACGATTCAAATACTTGATACGCCCCATAATCACTGAGCATCACAGCCTCAAACTCTTCGGGTACTTCCACGCCATACTTCGAAGTGTCTTCATGCAATTGCAGGGTAAAAACATCTCCAGGGAGGAGGTCTAGTTCCTTTTGTTTGTTTTTGCTAAACATCATGGTATACTGCCCTCGGTATTTTCTGAGTGCTGCGTAAAAAGAGATCCGCCGATGCTGAAAACTGGCTTCCACACGAACGCGGTCATGCCCAGCTTCTATAAAAGGAAGCGCCTCTTCATCAGGAATTACCAGATTACTAATGCCCATTAGGGTAACTTCAAAAGGTTGGCGTTGTATCATCTGTATCAAGACTTATAATAAGGATGAGGGCTTTTTGACTAAGATCGCAAGGTGGTGATTACTTGGGTTTCGCTATGCAAGGTTTTGTGCACTGGGCATTTGTCAGCAATTTCAAGCAAACGCTTTTGCTGCACTTCGTCCAGTGGTCCATTCAATTGCAACTCTCGATGAAAAGTGTCTATTTTGGCCTGGCTATCCTCACAGTTTTCACAGTCTTGTGCGTGCGTTTTACTGTAAGAAGTATGGACAACTACCGATTCCAAGGGCCATCCTTTACGCTTGGCGTAGAGTTGTAAGGTCATCACCGTGCAGGCCGCGAGGCCAGCAGAAACGAGTTCGTAGGGAGAGGGACCAAAGTCGTTACCTCCAAAACTTTCTGGCTCATCTGCTAGCATGTAGTGGCGCCCCACTTTTAAATGGGTCGTAAAATCATGATCCTTATCTAAACTGGCCACCACATCATGGGTACTCTTTAAATCGGGATTCACCCGTTCTTTAATGGTAACATAGCGTTTGGCCCAGCCTGCAATAACACCACCGGCATAATGTGCGTCCGCCTTATTCGTCAATAAATGGTCTGCACCATCTAAAGAGACAAAACTTTTGGGGTGGTGAGCGGCCTTATACAATTCCTCAGCATTTTGAATGCCTACCGTATCGTCCTGGGGCGCGTGTAAAATGAGTAAGGGCTTACGGAGTTTTTTAAGGGTAGTTGGTAGTTGTTGGTGTTCTAAATCGTCAAGAAACTGTTTTTTTATGGTAAAGTCACGCCCACTAAGGGTAACTACAGCCTTTCCGCTACTTTCAATATCTTCCAATTTGCTGGAGAGTAGGTGTTTAACATGCTGTGGCGTTGCCGGTGCTCCTAGGGTAGCAATCGCCTCTACTGATGCGATCGCTGCGGCAGCAAAGATAACCGCTGCCCCGCCAAGAGAGTGCCCTACTAAGAGTGTTGGACTGGCATAGTTAGTGGCTAGGAAGTTTGCTGCACTGACCAAATCAGCCAC
The DNA here is from genome assembly GCA_039414375.1 of Bacteroidota bacterium. Lineage (GTDB taxonomy): Bacteria > Bacteroidota > Bacteroidia > Flavobacteriales > Flavobacteriaceae > Croceivirga. The sequence continues at coordinate 3,456 of JBCDGY010000013.1, forward strand.
ATTACCTGAAAAATTGGTGTCGGCAAAGTCTCCTTCACTTTCCCCTAAGCCTGTAAAATCAAATCGCAAAACCCCAAAACCTTGGGCAGTAAGCGCCCTGCTAATACTTTTTGCGGCCAATAGGTTCTTAGAACAGGTAAAGCAATGGGCGAAAAGGGCATAATTGTGTGGATGCCGATCTGCGGGGAGTTCCAAGCGGCCAACCAAGGGTTGCCCCGATGCATTAGAGAAGGTAATTTTTTCAGCATTCATACGAATATAACTTTTAAAGCATTTTTAGCATTCGAGGATTTTTAAACCCTATTCTAGGTCCCTATCCTTGGTCGTAAAAACGATCTTAACCTATCGATCAAGGCAACTCCACTGCTATGCCAGTTACGTCATTTACTCTTCTATAGCAAAGGTTTCGGTTTCCTTAAATGGGGAAAGCTCCAGGGCCTCTATAGCTACTTTATAGGCATTCCATTGTGTTTTAAAAAAATCATTGGTTTGTGTTAAAGCCTTTTCTAAATCCGCCTTCGCAAAAGCAACGAGCTGCTGTTCGGTTTCGGTAATACCACTTTTTCTAGAGGCTACATACCACGTAGCCACCTGCATACGCCGCATTACAGTCATTTCTGGATTGCGGGTAATGCCCTGTCTTTTGTCTTCTTTCCCGATAAACAGGGCGACAATAGAATCGATCTGTTTTACAATATCTTTGGACGCTTTTATCGAAGCCTTATACGTTTCCTTATCCATGGCTTTGAGCTCTTTCTGCATCTTGTTGGCCAAGTCTTTGCTCTTTACCAACTGTTGTACAGCATCCGCAGCGGTTTGTGTGTAGTCTTCTAACTGCTTTCGCAGCTCGTATACCGCCGCCATACTGTTGGCCGAGGTATTTATTCTAGGATCGGGTTTAACAGTAATAGTGGTAGAATCTGTTGTTTTTCCAAAAGACACTTTTACGGTGTAGTTCCCAGGTTGCACCTTGGCACCCCCGCGTTCTTTCTTACTTTTCTCAATTTTTCGCGCAGGTCGATCGGGTCCCTTTTCCTCCAATTCCCAATACAAACGATGAAATCCTTTTTTCTCGGGTGTCTTTAGCTTTAGGGTACGAATCAGTCGCGATTTATCGTAAATGTCGAACTGAACGGAATCCTTTTTTTGTACGCCATTTTGTTTTTCGGCTTCTGCATCCTTCTCGCCTTCTTCATCATCGGTTTTATCTTTATCCTTTTTGTCTTTTTTAAGGTCTTTGCTTCCCTCTTTTAAATAATAGGTGATCATAGCACCATATTCCTTGTTTTCGGCATTGTACAAGGCATCTCCGCCAAAACGCGTACCTGTTCCTTGTTGATAGGCGGCAAGGTAGGCATCAGGACTGTCGAAAAGGGCTACTTCTTGGCTTAAAGGCGCCTTACTTTTGGCAAGTGCTCGTAAGGGTCTTATATCATCCAATACCCAGGCAGCACGGCCAAAAGTTCCAATAACCAAATCTTGCTCTCTTGGATGAATCGTTAGGTCCTTGGTAGATACGGTGGGATAGCCCTCGGTCCATTTTTGCCAGTTATCTCCTGCATCTAGGGAAAGATACAGGCCATCGTCGGTACCTAAAAATATCAGATTGGGGTTTTCGGCGTCTTCTACTATAGACAGGGTATAACTAAGCACATCATTACTATCTACCAATCGCTCCCATGTTTTTCCGTAGTTTGTGGTGCGGTAAGCATAGGGCTCATAGTTAAATCTTCGGTAATCATTAGCTATGAGTAGGGCTTCCCCTTTGTTATTTTTCGAAGCTTTTATTTGTGGTATCCAACTGCCTTTAGGCAAGCCCTTGAGGTTGGCCGTCACCTCAGTCCAGCTAGTCCCACCATTTTGGGTGTAATGCACGCGACCATCATCGGTGCTCACCCATAGCATATCTTTTTCTAATGGCGAGGGTTCTATCACCAAAATGGTACAGTGATTTTCGGCTCCCGTAGCATCCATCGTTAGGCCACCACTCTCGCTTTGCTTTTGTTTTTCAGGATCATTGGTGGTAAGGTCTGGGGAGATAATGCTCCAGGTAAGTCCTTTATTTGTTGATTTATGGACAAACTGACTGCCAAAATAAACCGTAGCATTGTCAAAAGGGTCTTGGCCAATACCGGCATTCCAATTAAAACGTAGGCGCGTATCTGCATCTGGTGGGGTGGGTCTTACAGTATAATTATTACCCGTTTTCCAGTCGTAACGGCTTACGTAGCCTTGCTGGCTCATGGCATATCCAAAGCGGGAATCGTCTTTATCGGGTACTACATCGAAACCGTCTCCAAAGGCAATCTCTTGCCAGTAGCTATTTCTAATGCCTTGCGCACGCCATACATAGGCAGGGCCGCGCCAGGAACCATTGTCTTGCATACCCCCATATACATTGTAGGGATATTCGTTATCGGTGCTAATATGGTAAAACTGGGCTACTGGTAGATTACCAATAAACCGCCATGTTTTTCCACCATCTTTGGTGATGTTAAGCCCGCCATCATTTCCATCAATCATAAATTGTCCGTTCTCTGGATGTATCCACCAGGCATGATGGTCGGGGTGCACGCCATTGCTTACGCCGTAGGCGGGCATCAGTTGTTTAAAGTTTTTTCCGCCGTCTTCAGAGACGTTCACATAGGTGAAAATAGAGTAAACCCGATTCTCATTTTCGGGGTCTACGTAAATATCGGAGTAGTAGAACGGCCGATTGCCAATGTCATTTTTGTCATTGACCTTTTTCCAAGTAAATCCACCATCTTCCGATCGGTAAAGTGCATTCTTTTTGGCCTCGACCAACGCATATACCACATTGGGCTTATTTTGGGCAATAGCAATACCAATACGCCCTAGTGCTCCTTCCGGAAAACCATCTTCTGCTTCAATCTTTTTCCAATGAGCGCCTCCATCATGGGTGTGGTAAAGGCCACTGCCTTTACCCCCGGATTTAAAGAACCAAGGATCGCGTTTGTGCTCCCATAAAGCTACAAACAGCTTATTGGGATTGGTAGGGTCCATAACCATATCGGCCACCCCTGTTTTGTTATTCGCAAACAGTATTTTGTTCCAGGTTTTACCACCATCAACAGTTTTAAAAACCCCGCGTTCGGGATGTTCCCCCCAGGGGGAACCAATAGCCCCTACGTAAATAATATTGGGATCGGTGGGATCGATAATGATCCGGTGGATATGACGGGTTTTTTGAAGTCCCATGGCATCCCAAGACTTTCCGCCGTCCAAAGAACGGTATACACCATAACCTCCATTAAGACTATTTCGGGGATTACCTTCTCCCGTACCCACCCAAATCACAGAAGGGTTGGATTGTTGAATGGCTACCGCACCAATAGAGGCTGTAGGTTGCTTGTCAAAAATGGGGGTCCAATGGATACCCCCAGAAGTAGATTTCCAGAGCCCTCCAGAGGCCGTTCCTGCATAAAGGATATCCGTATTACTCAATTGGACATCAATGGCGGTTACCCTGCCACTCATCCCTGCGGGACCTATGTTTCGTGGTTTCATATCTTGTACCAAGTCCATCGAAAAGTCTTGAGCAAAAAGAGAAAGAGAGGCTAATAAAAGCAGCCCGAGCGTGTATCTTTTTTTCATTTACAAAGGCGTTATTGAAGATTTTTAGGAGGTACAAATACTTTGTGCCTAACTCCTTATTTTGATACTGCTAAAGATAGCGAAACCCGTTACAGCAGTTCTTAAAGGGTTGTTAAGTGGTAACCATCTCTCAGAGTCCGAGACCTTTGCAGAATAGGTGAAAAAGTGATATGCAACTCAAACTATGGAAAATTTCGTCCTTCTCAAAAATTTTAAGTCCTCACAACCAGGAGGTTGCTCCGGGTTAAAATTTCATCGGGCGTCGAACTTTCCACATACTTAGAATTTTGCAAAGGTCTCAGTCCTATTGACCAAGTTCGTTTTATTGTATTTTTAGGCCATGGCCAATACCCGTACCAAGGCACCCTCTTGGTTTTATTTAACCTTACTTATTCTCTCTGGGGAGGCTGTTTTTATTTTGCCCTTTGTACTACCAAGGGTATTCCGCCCAACAGTTTTAGAGGTTTTTCAGTTAGACAATGTACAGTTAGGACTTTGCTTTACCGTTTATGGCTTGGTGGCTGTGCCGTCCTACTTGTTTGGAGGGCCCCTAGCTGATAAATATCCTCCCCGCAAGTTGATTGCTATTGCTTTATGGGCTACTGCTTTAGGAGGGTTTCTTTATGCCCAATATCCGGATATTTTCACCTTAAAACTATTGTATGGGTATTGGGGGTGCACCACTATTTTCTTGTTTTGGGCACCTATGGTAAAAGCCACACGGGTATGGGGAGGTGCCAGTGCTCAAGGAAAGGCTTTTGGTTTTTTAGATGGGGGGCGCGGGTTTACAGGGGCTTTGTTTGGGGTTTTGGGAGTGCTTGTTTTTGCTGCTGTAGTACCCAACGATATCGCCGGGACTACTTTGGCCGAAAGGCAAGCGGCTTTTGCACGGGTTATTGTCATAGCTTCGGTGCTTATCGCCATTATTGGGGTGCTGGTCTGGTTCTTTATGAAGTCAGCAGCAGAAGCAACTGATCTTGTGATCAAACGGCTTACCACTGCGGAAATCCTGCAAGTATTGCAGTTACCCGCAGTTTGGTTGTTGATGGTGATTATCTTATGCGGTTACGTCGGTTATAAAATTACTGATGTTATTTCGCAATACGCCAATGAGGTCATGTTATATGACCAGGTACAATCCGCTCAGGTAGGTACTTTGCTACAGTTTATGAGACCGATCACCGGTTTTGTAGTTGGTTTGGTGGTCGATCGTTTTCGTATTACCCTTTGGTTGTGGTTAAGCCTGATGCTTTGCACACTTGGGGGCATATTGTTTGCCACAGATATTATCAATCCTTCCACAACCTTGCTCTTTTTCTTTTCGGTGGTGGTTATTGCTGCTGGAGTTTATGCAACAAGGGCCTCGTATTTTGGAGTCATGCGCGTTGGGGGTATTCCGTTAGCTTTAACGGGGACTGCGGTAGGTTTGATTTCCTTGGTGGGCTACACTCCAGATATTTTTGCTGGACCAGCTTACGGTTACTTTTTGGATACCTATCCTGGAGTAACCGGACATCGCTACGTCTTTTGGATGTTAAGTACTTTTTCTGCTGTGGGTGCTATTGCTGCTGGCGCTTATCACTTTACATATGGTAGGTATTCCAGCGAATAATACCTTTAGGGAGGTAGAAGATTAGGATGTTTTAGCCGTACGACTATCCCATAAATAAGCTTCAACCAGTAATGACCGGATTGTTTCTAATCTACTTTGGGTAAGTTCACTAGCGCTAGCAATAAGCAAGCGTGCCATGGTCTTTCTTTGATCATACTGTACATAGTGTTGTTCTGGATCAAAGTGTCTAGCAGCTACAAAGCCAAGAGCCACGCCCTGACTAAGGTTTCCCAGGGAATGGCAAATGGAGACCTTTGCAGCATGGATAAAAAAGTGATATGTCATCCAAACTATGGAAAATTTCGTCCTTCTCAAAAATTTTAAGTCCTCACAACCAGGAGGTTGCTCCGGGTTAAAATTTCATTGGGCGTCGAACTTTCCACATACTTTGAATTTTGCAAAGGTCTCAGATGGCCAAATGAAGCAGATTCTTTTATGGTTATAATAAAAGGGAACATCGTATGCTAGCTTTTCATGATACTTCGGAAACGTAGCTGTAATGAATTCCCTAAGACGCTCTACAATGGTGTATTCCTCTTCAGGTAAATAGGCTAAAAAAACCGCTATGGAATTAAAGTGTAGCTTTTGATAACGGTTCATCATTGCCGATTAAATATTTCAAAATGTTCCATGGTTATACTTTTCGGGTCGATCAGTGCAAAGTGCCGGGCAATCTCTGGCAGTTTCGAAACTTTCTGAGCGGCTTTCATGGCTTTTTCCTGGTTTTCCCAATAGACCACATCCAAAAACACTCCTTTTTCGTTAACTGAGGTATAACGCGCTATAAAGCCATCAAAGGTTTTTACGATGGGGTTGGTCGCTTCCATTGCCTGTTGTAAAGCGGCTTCGCTTACGCCGGCTTGTGGTGTAAAGGTGACTATTTCAATACAGCCTGCTTGGGCGATGGTAGTGGGTTGTTGTGCTAGGCCATGAAGACCAATAAAGGCCAAGACCAAGGTGGTAATTTTTATCATTGTTTGTGTTTTGCTACAAAGATGAAACGGGACTGTGACAACCCTATGTCACTACTGCAATGACTACTTATTGATACTTTTTAAAATAGTGATCCAATGAGAATTGGTTGGGCGGAAAATGGACTTCGGTGGTTGCCAATTGTTGCATACGATCTAACCGAAACTCGCGATGCGCTTGCCGTAGTTGGCAAAAGGCAACAAGCACCCAATGGTTTTGCGTGAATAGAGCGCTAGGGGATCTATTTTTCTAAAGGAGGTGCTGCCATCTGCATTGCGATAGGTAAGCTGTAACCTTTGGAAGGCTACAATACTTTTTTGAATGGTCAAAAGATTATCGCTGGTGGGATTGCCTTTGGTCGTTGACGGGGCGATTCGGTTCTGCAGTTGCAAAGCCATTGTTTTGTTGGTACTTCGAAGTACCGCGAGGATCTTTCGGACTGCATTTTCAAAATTTTCAACTAGAGAACGATCACTATTTTGCTGCACTAGGGCATTAGCGGTAATGATGGCCTGCGATTCTTCTGGGGTAAAATGCACTGGGGGTAGCTGATAGCCTTCTAACAAGAAAAAGCTTTCACCGGGTTCATGGCCAATAGGTACCCCCGCTTCTTCAAGGGCCTTAATGTCTCGGTAAATAGTTCTAGTGCTTACGTCATATACTTTACTGAGCTGCTTGGCATGTACAGTTTTTGAGGATTGAAATCTAATCAATAACGAGGTCAGGCGGTGCAGTCTTTTCATTGGGGTGTTATCGAACGTCTCTGGATTTGATCTTGGCCTCGCACAATCGTATAATTTCGGCGATACGCTTTTGTCGTGTTGCTTCTCGCTTGGCTTGGTTGAGCCAATACAAGTAATTTTTTCGCTGCCCGCGCGTAAAGCCTTGGAAGTGTTCCCAAGCCTTTTGATTTTGATCGAAAGCGGCTTGTAGATCCTCGGGCACCACACCATTTTCCACATCGTCTAAGGCGGTCCATGAACCATTCTTCTTAGCAATAGCAATAGATCGCAGACCGCTTTCGTGCATTAAGCCTGCTTCTTGCAGTTGTATAAGGTAGCTTTTATTAAGCTTGCTCCATACACTTTTGGGTTTCCTCGGACAAAAATACTGTCGCCTTTTTCCGTTCCCTAGACTTTTTACGGTACTGTCAATCCACCCGTAGCATAGGGCTACCCGCACCGCTTCTTCCCAGCGCATGCTTGGCATCTCGTGGTCCACGGTATAAAAAATCAAGTAGATGCCTTCGGCCTTATCGTAGTTTTCATGCAGCCATTGTCGCCAGGCTTGGTCGTTTTCAAAATAAAGCTCCGGGTAGGGCAGTGGTTTATCCATGGTTAGGATGGTGTAAACAAAAAGTAAGCGCATTTTCCCTAAGGTCACACAAATGCCCCAGTGGTCCATCGCGTTCCAGCAGTACTCCGCCCAATTTTCGTACAGCGCGTTGTGAGCGTAGGTTGTTGCCATTTACGTGAAATAGCACATGGTCAAAGTGCGTAAAGGCATGGGTAATCATCAAGTCTTTAAAAGCTTTATTGTAGGTGCCACCCCAATGGGTTCTGCTCAAAAAGGTCCACCCAATTTCAATGGCATTGGCTGCTTTTGCCGATAGTCGGTAGCGTGAACTGCCAATAATATTTCCCGTTTTGCCGTCTATAATGGCAAAAGCCGCTTTCCCTGCTAGCGCTTCCTCGAAAAAAGTTTGGAAAACTTCCTTTTTCCAACGATCTGGATTTTGATGTAGCGCCCATATTTTGGGGTCTTTGGCCACAGCATACAACGCTTCAAAGTCGGTACGTTCCAAAGGTCGTACGAGTACCAAATCGTTCGCTAGTTCGGGTTGCAAGTCAAAAGTCATTTGTGCTCGCTATAGTTCTTGGGTTTTAATATAAAAATTAGGGTCAATACGCAGCACTTTGCCGGCTAATTTTTCTGTTTTCCACTCGGATGCTTTAGCGGGAAAAATCCAATGGGCTTTTTCGTCTATAAAGATACGCACGGGCATATCAAAATCAGTAATGACATCAGTGTAACGGTATTTTAGGCTTTGCCCGTCCCACCGATACTCCAGCTTTGGAATTTTGGTATTACGCAGGTATTGGTTAAAAAAAGCGGTAAGGTCTTTACCGGTTTCTTGGCTTAAAAAGCTTTCAATTTGCTGTGTTTTTACTGTTTTATGGTAAAAAACACGGTTCATCTTTCGGAGGATTTCACGCCATTGGACATCGTCTTCTATCAATTGTCGTAGCGTGTGTAAGAGGTTAGCTCCTTTGTAGTACATATCGCTTGATCCGGTGCGATTCAAGTTATATCGGCCTATGATGGTACGATCGTTTAGAATGCGTTTGCGGGTGCCAATAACATATTCAGAGGCTGCCTGTGTCCCAAAGTGATAGTCGAGGTACAAGCTTTCAGAATAAGCGGTAAACCCTTCATGTATCCACATATCAGCGCTATCTTGATGGGTGATGCTATTGGCAAACCACTCGTGTCCCGCTTCGTGGATAATGATAAAGTCAAATTTTAAACCCCATCCGGAGCCCGATAGGTCTGTACCGCGATAGCCATTTTGGTAGCCATTGCCATAGGTCACAGAACTTTGGTGTTCCATACCCAAGTAGGGTACTTCGACCAATTTAAAACCATCTTCATAAAAGGGGTAAGGGCCAAACCAATGTTCGAAAGCTTCTAGCATTTTGGGTACTTGCTTGAACTGTTTTTTGGCTTTTCTAAGGTTGTCGCGTAGCACAAAATAGTCCACCTCCAGGGTGCCCTTTTCGCCTTGGTATGCTTCAGAGAAATGAACATAGTCGCCAATATTGATGTTTACCCCGTAGTTGTTAATAGGGTTTTTTACGGCCCAATGCGTGGTTTTGGTGCTATCGGTTTCTGTTATTTGTAGCAGCTTTCCGTTGGATACGTTGAGTAGGGATTTCGGAAAGGTAACGCTAATGCGCATACTGTCCACCTCGTCGTACATATGGTCTTTGTTGGGCCACCACACACTAGCGCCCAAGCCTTGGCAGGAAGTGGCAACAAAGGGGTTGCCCTTGTCGTCTCTCTTCCAAGAAAAGCCGCCATCCCAAGGGGCGTTAACGGCTTCTCGCGGGTGCCCCGAGTATTGTACAATCAGTTCTTGTTGTGACCCTATAGTTTGAGGGTCTTCCAACAGAATCATATAGGCATTATTACCCTGTTTTCTATAAGACAGTTCTTTACCGCCTTGGGTTATTTTTTCTACTTGTAATGGGGGTTGAAGGTCTAGCTGCAGCAGACCACTATCTTGTAATACTTTATAGCGAATGGTGTTGCTGCCTCGGATGTGCTTGCGTTCTGGGTCTACCGAAACTTGGAGATGGTAATGGGTAACATCCCACCACTCGCGTTCGGGGGTGATACTACCTCTTAGAAATTCATCTTCGGTATAGCTGGGATCTTGTTGTGCCAAAACCGATTGGGTAATAACAAGTAAACTGATCAGGACAAATTGTCGCATAAGATTGATACGCTTTTGGTAGGATAGGGGTTGTTTGTTACTACTACTGGTAGTTGCTAAATACCAAAAACTTTTATGATGCTTGGTAGCGAATAACGAGCCAGTTGCTAACGACAACCCTTTTAACTTTTCAATAGTTTGTGGAACGTTTCTTACAACAAAATCATTGCCCAAAGTCCTTAGGAAATCCTTAAAAATCAAAAAGAATTTTTTTTTAGCGCTAGTTCTCATGGGGGCGATTTTTAAAAAAGCGGTGCGAATGCCAGTAACACAAAGGTCCTATCAGGAAATAAGTGATCCCTGGAAGTCCGTATTGGATACCCACCTGTAACAAGGCCAGTGCTACTGATAGGGCTCCCACTAAAACAAAGATGGCAAAATGCCTGCTGTAGAAATGCAGCATTACGGTATTTTCTGCTTCCGTGGTGCCTTTTTTGGCACGCCAATACATTAAAGCCAGACACAGAAAAAGTAGGGTAAAGCCCAAGCCGTAGCTTACAAAGAGTTGGGCGAGGTTGCTCCTACTGTACGCTCCTGTTCCCATCCAAGATTTGATGAGTTCTTTTAGCGGAAACACATAGTACAGCACTACAAAAAGCAAAACACAGTTAAGGGCTATGATACCATTATCTAAATAGGCGGTTCGTCTAAAAAAGTTATAATGTACCCACCATAGGCCCACCAATACAAAGAAGCCTACAAAGAAGCAGAGAAAACCCGTTACTGTGTCTCTTGAGAAGGCAAAATCGCTCCCCATATCGAAACTGAAGACCAATAGCGTTGCTGCAAAGGCAAAAACGGCGTCGCTAAAGGCCTGTACTCGGCTGCTATTGTGAGAAAACAACATCGTATCCTATGGTTGTATAAAAGTAACTCTGGCAATTTTACCAGCTTCCACCTCATAAACCGCGATGGCGGAATACGGCTTACCATTAATGGTTAAATAGTCTTGATCGATAACCTTGTTGCCGATTACAATCCGGTTTTTGATCTCGCAGTTTAGGTCTGGCGTGTTTTCAAAGAAGCCTTTGTAGTTCGCCCTCATAGGGGCTTGTCCCTGCGATAGTGGTTGGTCGGGGTAGTTGAAAAGGCGCACATCCTCGGTATACGTCTTCATAAAGCCTTCGATATCCCGGTTGTTGTAAGCTTCCAATTGCTGTGCAACAATGGGCACTGGATCAGGAACGTCTTCATCAAAAATAAAGTTCATTTGTGCAATTCCTCCCGCAGTAACAGTGTATATGGCTACCTGATGGGTCTTTTGCTCACCGTCAGTAGCCAATTCTTTATCAATAACAATGTTCCCTAAGGCAATGCGCTGTAATACTTCTACTTGGGTATTGGCTACGCGATCGAAGTAGTCGCTGTATTTTTGGCGTAGGGTATCTCTACCTTTGTAAAACAGATTACTAGGAAAACGCCCCACCCATACATTTTCGGTATAGCAATTGGCAAAGGCATCGAGGTCTCTGGCATTATAGGCGGCTACCTGCCGGCTTACAATCGTTGTTGCGGCATTGGTTATGGAGTCTTGCCCACTTAGATTAAGGGTGGCGCCTAGCGCTATGCCCATTAAAAGAAAAAGGCTTCTCATTGTAATTATGTGGTTTCGGTAAATTCTTGCAGTAGCTCACGTACCTTAGTCACGCCCTCTACATGGTATTTGGCTTGCGTTTTTTGTAGGCCCACCTTAACAGTAACCGCGGTTTTGGGCAATTCTTGAAACATAAATTCGTCCGTCCAATCATCGCCAATGGCGAAGATAAAATCGTATTGATCTTCGGCGAGCATCCGCACCGAAGCCCGCCCTTTGTTTACGTTACTGCTTTTAACTTCCAGTACTTTATTGCCATTGAGCACGCTAATGTCGTCATTACCAATGAGGCTGGTAAGCACAGTAGTTAGTTCATTGGCCCGCTTTTTGCCAAAGTCCGGATCGGTATTACGGTAATGCCAAGCCATGGAATAGTTTTTTTCTTCGATAAAAGAACCTGGGGTACGGTCTACAAAAGACTCCAAGACTGGTCGTATTTTATCCATCCATTCTCCTTTTACTTTTTCCAGTAATTTAAAAGGTTCCCCTTTTCGAGAAATCCACACGCCGTGTTCTACAATCATATTGTACTGTTTGTGGAGAAACCATTTGGTGAATGTAGTTTTGTCCCTACCGCTAATCAAAAAGAGGGTGGTGTTGGGCTGCTGATGCAGATGGTCTAGCAGTTGGTATAACGCTTCATCCGGAGAGGCTTTTTGGGGATCTTTATGAAAACCAGCTAGGGTGCCATCATAATCAAAAAAGAGCAAGCGATTTTGTGCATTGCGATAGTCGTTTAATACGTTGTCAAAAACTGAGGATTCCAATTTTTGAGAGACTTGGGTGCCGGTCACGTGGCGTTGCCCTTTTAGGGCGGTCATAAACTCATTGGCCCATACCTCGACATTGTAACGTTTTAATCTGTTTTGTAAGAACATATTGCGCGCCATTTGTTCTTCAGAAGACATGGTAATGGCTTGCTTGAGGGTGTCGGCCTGCTGCTCAAAATTATTGGGGTTGATTAACAAGGCTTCATTCATCTCATAAGCCGAGCCCGCCATTTCGCTAAGGATTAGTACCCCGGTTTTATCGGTTCGCGTGGCTACGTATTCTTTAGCCACCAAATTCATACCATCCCTGAGTGGGGTAAGCCAGGCAATATCGCAAGAGGTATACAAATCGATAAGATTCTCAAAGGGGAGCGAGCGATAAAAATACCAGATGGGGGTCCAGTTAACCGTGGACAACTCCCCATTAATGCGGCCTACCAATTCGTCGATTTCTCTTTTTAGCAACTGATATTGGGGTACATTGGAGCGGGAAGGGACAGCTAAAATAATTAGGCGCACCTTTTCCTTGTACTGGGGATACTTGTTTAAAAAATACTCGAAGGCATTGATGCGCTTGGCAATACCCTTACTGTAGTCCAGCCGGTCGATAGATACGATAAGCTTCGTATCTGGAGCCGATAACTTATGTTCGTCCAGTTTTATTTGAAGGTCGGTACGCTCCTTGCCTTTCAAGGCATTACTTTTTAAGGCCGCTTGGTGAAATTTATCATAATCGATACCCATGGGAAAGGAATCCACCTTAATAGCCCGATTTTCCAAATACACCTCGTTAAAGCTCACTTCTAAGCCTAGCAAGCGCCGAACAGAACTTAAGAAATGCCGTTCGTAATCATAGGTGTGAAAACCAATGAGGTCAGCCCCTAACAGGCCGCGCAGCACTTCTTGACGCCACGGGAGGGTTCTAAAAATCTCATAAGACGGAAAGGGGATATGCAGAAAAAAGCCCACGGTAGCATTGGGACGCTTTTCTTTCACCATTTGTGGTACCAACAACAATTGGTAGTCGTGAACCCAGATAATATCGTCATCATCGGCTTGGGCTAAAATAGCATCCGCAAATTTTTGATTCACTTTGGTGTAGGTGGTCCAAAAATCCAACTCAAACTCCGTGTATTCCAGAAAGTAATGAAAGAGCGGCCATATTGTTCTATTGCTAAAACCAAAATAGAAACCTTCCAGTTCTGCAGCAGTTAGCGGTACCTTGCGACAGCCGTGTTCGGCCAAAGCTTCATCTATACGGGTATCTAGTTCTGGGGGAATATCCTCCTTAGTAAGGCCAGACCAGCCTATCCATAGGCTTTCCCCCCCGTGGTGTACCGATTTCATCCCTGTAGCCAAACCTCCTACACTGGGTGTAGCCGATAGCCCACCATCACTAATTTGTAATTGTACTGGCAGTCTATTGGAAATAATAATAGTTTTACCCATGTGCGTTTTTTTGGTTACATTGAAATAAAAATGCGGATTTCGCGGTTATCAAGAAAGGAAAATCCTACAAACATCCAAACGATAGATTAGTGCTATGAACAACCTAAATTACGGAATTATCGGTAACTGTCGCAGTGCCGCACTTATCTCCGACATGGGCTCTTTAGACTGGTGTTGCCTCCCGCAATTTGACTCTTCTTCAGTATTTGCAAAGCTGTTGGACGATAAAAAGGGCGGGCATTTTGAACTGGTTACCAAATACAATTATGAGATCACACAACGTTATGTGCCCAATACAGCCTTGCTGGTGACCCGTTTTTCAGATGGGGAAAACTGTTTTGAGCTCTATGATTTTATGCCACGCTACCACAAGCCTAATGGTAAATACAACGCCCCACCTGAAATTATTCGCTATGTAAAGCTGATTTCCGGAGCGCCTAAATTTACGGTGCATTACGATCCGCGTCTGGAGTATGCCAAGGGGGGTACCGTGAATCATGTAAAAGATAATTTTATTGTTAGCATTACCAACCGCCAGCAGTTTGATACCCTATTCCTGTACACTTCTTTTGATAAAGAAGCGGTACTCAGTAATTCGGAAATTACCTTAAAAGAAGATGGCTATTTTTTAGTATGCTATAACGAGAAGATCCTTAGGCCATCTACAGAAAAGATTGCCCTGGAGTTGGAGCGTACCAAAATTTATTGGTTAGACTGGGTAGACCGTACCCCTACCTATAAGCAGTTCAATAGTGAGATTATGCGGAGCGCGATCACCTTAAAACTATTGACCTACGACAAATCGGGAGCCGTACTAGCAGCGGCAACGACCTCTTTACCAGAAACGATAGGAGAGGTACGCAATTGGGATTACCGCTTCTGTTGGATTCGCGATGCCTCTATGGTTATTAAAGTTGTTTCAGAGCTGGGACACAAAAACACCGCCAAGCGCTTTTTACAGTTTATTATTGACTTGATGCCCGATAAGGATGAGAAGCTACAGATTATGTATGGCATCAATGGAGAGAAAAAATTAACAGAGCGCACCTTAGAACATTTGGATGGCTATAAAGGCTCCAAACCTGTGCGTATTGGCAATGCCGCCTACAAGCAAAAGCAAAATGACATCTACGGTATTTTGATGGATGTCATTTACGAGCAGCTACTTCGCTTTAGCAACGATATTGAAAATGGAGAAGAGCTGTGGAGCATTACCAAAGCCATTGTTTGGATTGTAGAAAAGCACTGGCAGGAACCCGATAAGGGAATTTGGGAATTTCGAGGAGACGATCGACATTTTACCTTCTCCAAAGTGCTCTGCTGGGTAGCCTTGGATCGAGCCATTAAGGTGGCTCAAATTTTTGGCAAGCAACGCAAGATTGATAAATGGACTGCTGTTGAGCAAGAGATTCGCAATGATATTATGGAGAATGCCTGGAATGCGGATGTAAACGCCTTTACCCAGTCTTATGGCTCCTATCATTTGGATGCTTCGGTACTGCTGATGGAGTCTTATGGTTTTGTAGATGCCATGGACCCCAAATACATCAGTACGGTAAAAGCCATTGAGAAAGATTTGAGTAACGATGGGCTGCTCTATCGCTACAAGAACGAAGACGATTTTGGATTGCCATCCTCTTCCTTTACCATTTGCACCTTTTGGTTTATCAATGCCTTATTTAAAATCGGGGAAGAAGACAAGGCCTTAGAACACTTTAAACAATTGCTGAGCTACAGCAATCACTTAGGATTGTTTAGCGAAGACATTGATTTTAAAACCAAGCGTTTGCTCGGTAATTTCCCGCAGGCCTATTCGCATTTGGCACTTATTGAATGTGCTATCAATTTTTCGCGTAAAAAGAGCGAGCAACAAATTTTGGAGTCTATTGGTTAAGGCTTAAAACAAAATATAAGATGGCTGTAGCAACCTTGCAGCCAGAGTAACAGACAAAGTGCGTTTGATACCAATGCGGCATGCCTATATCCTTATTGCCTTTGTATGAATAGATTGTAGGAAATTACATCGGATTGTTTGAGGTGCCCTATTTTCCACAATAGTTAACGATACCGTTCACCGATGCTTTGCTACCTTTTAACGAATAGTTGCGTATTCACCTACCTTGAACGCATCATATTCTAAGACGCTGGTTTATTTTTGTTAGGGAATTTGAAGGTGCTTTCCGTCAGCATTGGGGCGTAACTCAAAGTTATGGAAGCGCTATAAAATTGCATTTTTAAGGGCCTATTGGGGAACAGGCAACGACTACTGCATAATTCAGAAAAGAAAAGGATAGTGCGTTTCTTTTGTTGCTTTAGGGAACCAGGTGTTTAAGTAGTACAATCGACCAAACGAACAATGAGAAAGATCCGCTTTAGCATCGTAGCCTCACTGGCTATGGTATGGGCTACTGCCCAACAGACTCCTGACAATTTTATGTTTTCGCCCAATGCCGAGCCGCCGTCGGTAATCCCGAGCTCTCCGGAGGCTGGCACGCTGGGGCGTTATGGCAGTGTGCCCTTAAGTGCTTCCTCGGGGCAAATGTCACATTCGGTACCGTTCCATACCATACAAGTAGATGGTAACAGCTGGCCCGTAGGCCTTAGTTATAGCTTTAGCGGGCTGTTGCTAGAGGGAAAGCCCTCTCTAATGGGCTTGGGGTGGAGCCTAAATGGGGAGGCAGCCGTAACGCGAGAAGTACGTGGATTGCCCGACGAGAGTTTGTATGGCTATCGCGGCAGTCTATCGTTAATTCCCAACAAAACGGTTAAAAATCTTATCGACGACTATATGGCTCTTGAGCGAGATGGTAATGCCAACACCTCGGGTTGGGATGCTTGGAACCTCAATACGCTAGATAATTTTAGGGATGGTCGCTATGATGCCGAAGTGGATAAATATACCGTAAATGTGGGCGGCCTCCACTTTTCCTTTAAGCTTACCAATTATGTACACGACCCCAATAACCATAATGTTATCTCGGCGGAGCCCTACTTTTTATCCAAACACGCCAATAAGGTAGCTGTGGAGTGGGCCACTCCCGATTTGGATTCTCCAGAGAATTCCTATGTAAAGGCTTTTGAAGTTACCGATACCAATGGGATAGTCTACCGCTTTGATGTACTTGAAAAAACGGTGCCTCAAGGGCGCGATTTTGAGTTGCAACCCAGAGTAATCACTGCTTGGAAACTCTCTTCCATTAGTTATATCAACGGGCAGGAAATTACTTTTGACTACCGCTTGGATAATTACACAGATTTCACCTATCGCGTAGCTGGCGGTGCGGTAAGAACCAACGTAGGGGGGCTTTCTCCCAATCCTAATGGTTATGAGTATGGGGATTTTCAACCCGGAGAAGAAGTTTTTGTAAATCCCAGCTATGGCGAAAGTATTGTGGAGGGGGAAATTGAGCGACAGGTTTTGGATCAAATCCATTTCCCCAAAGGCCGTATCGATATCAACTACCTCCCAAAAATCAACAACAGATTGCTCGTTGGGTCTTTGGAGCTCTTTAGTCAAGAAAATGGTACTAATCCCGTGCGCACCTTTGCCTTTAGCTACCACGGTCCCCGCGATTTATTAGATGCCATTACCCATAATGGGGAGCACCATTATGCCTTTGAGTATTACGAAGATGTGATTGCCGTACCTCCGTTTATAGCCAGTGTAAACGATAAACCGCTGGTACGCCAGCAGGACGACTGGCGCTACTACAATGGGGCCAACAACCCTTTTGGTTTAAACATTCCCAACTCGCATTACGAAAATGTAGACAAGAATCCCGATACCAAGTATTGTAGGGCAGGGGGGTTAAAACGTATTATTTACCCCACCCGTGGGAGTACTTATATCAACTACGAGCCGAATACCGTAAAAGAACCTTTTTTATTGGATGATCAGTACTACAATTCGCTGCCTTATACCCGTAGTTTCAACTTCATTTTTGAACCGAGCAAACACACTTATGAGGATGGCTATGTGGAGGTTATAAAGGAATTTACCTTCGAAGAGCCTACCATGGCCTATATTACGACGACCATAGAAGGCGAGCGTTGTGCCAACCAGATTCTCCTATCCTTAAGTCGTAAAGATGGGCAGGTTACCTACCGTAATTCTTATGAAGGTTCCACTATTCCAGAGTATCCAGGGGCTAATAAAAACTATTACGATGTAGTGCCTTGGGTAAAAGGAAAACTACAAGAGTTGAATTTCCCTTGGGTAATACCGCGCATGTATCCGAATTATTTTGAAGAGTATGGCCCGGATGATGGGGCCTGTGGTTATAATATTATCCAAGAGGAGAGTATCCACAAAATGTTGATTATGCCCGGCACCTATATTTTTAGGGGCTATAGTAGCGTATTTGGCACCACTGCCAAGGGTACTATTAAAATTGATATTTATGGGGAGTTTAACGAAGCGCCACCAGAGTATATCAACAAAATTGTTGGTGGGCTGCGGGTGGACTACACCAAAGATTGTCCCGATGGCTCTGGTAACAATTGTACCATAACCGATTATGACTATAACGATGCCGAAGGTTTTTCCACGGGCTATGGCTATGTAAAGCCACTACAAGATATAGAGTATGGCTTAAATGTTACGGAAGACGAGAACGGCAATAATACGCCGGGTGGTATTGTTACCCGTCGGGTAACTTTAAAAACCATTTTGTCCACCCCCTTTACGGTATCGGATCCCGCTATAGGTACTCCCGTTTTTTACCGACAAATCCGAAATATTCTTCGAAAGAACGGATCTGTACGGCCCACTACTACCGAAATCGGGCATACGGTAAGTGAATATTCCATACCTTTTGAAGATATCGCTTTTACCTATCCGCCACATCCCCGCGGCAAGGACCTGGACAAATCGCTACCCACAAGCGCGCACACCTATCGACAAGACGAGGAGGAACCAGTTACCCTAAGTACCACCACCTACCAGCCCATACGCAAGTTGTTACAAGGCAATACCGGGCAAGACAATGATAACAACCACCCTTGGAGCCTTATCGTACACCTCAGGCAAATCCGCGATGTGGACTTTACGCGCAATGATTACTCCAACTCCGACCCGCCCATTGGGTCTCCTGACGATATCGCCATCAAGCAGC
The DNA here is from genome assembly GCA_039414375.1 of Bacteroidota bacterium. Lineage (GTDB taxonomy): Bacteria > Bacteroidota > Bacteroidia > Flavobacteriales > Flavobacteriaceae > Croceivirga. The sequence continues at coordinate 22,078 of JBCDGY010000013.1, forward strand.
TACATGGCATACAGCCGTATCGCGAGGTAGATATTTGGGACCGCGCCCAAGCGGTAACCACTTCCAAAGATGGGATTAGTGCCACCACTACCTATCACTACAATAGCAATTTTAAGGTGGATTCGCTCTACACCCAAGACAGCCGCGGCAATACCATTGCTGTAAAAACCCAGTACGCTAATGATTTTAGTGAACTGAATGGGATGAAGAACAACAACCAGTTGAGTACCCCAGTACAGGTGTGGCACTATTACAATGGCGCTTTGCAGGGCACCCAAAAGACCACTTTTGTGGCCAATGCCTATGGCTACCGCCCTGAGCGGGTGTATACCGCCAAGGGCAATGGTCCCCTAGAGGCACGCCTGGGCTACCACTACGATACGCAAGGGCGTATTGTACAAGTAGACCGCCTTGTAGGAGATAGCAATAATCCCAACCCTAAGGTGCTTTCAAGTACCAGCTACGTTTGGGGATATGCGGGGAGTAGCTATCCGGTGCTTAAGGTAGACCAAGCCACCAGAAGCGATATCACCGGAGCTGGGGCCGATTTGTCTGTATTGCGCAGTGCACAGAGCTCCATAACCGCCAAAGAGACCCAGCTGAATACTTTGCGCAATGCCCTACCCAATGCTTTGGTCTCTGGATATGCACATCAACCCCTTGTGGGTATGGCAGCTACCATAGACCCTAGGGGCTATACCACCCACTATGCCTATGAAAACCAAAACCGCTTGGAAAGTGTGAAAGACCAGCAGCAACACCTCTTGGCGGAATATGAATATGGTATCCGCTCCACCGATCACGCGAGTCTGGCCGATCCTGACGATCCCTTCCCAGAGATGACGGCTACCCTCAATGGCCCAGCCACGGTAGCTTATGGAGATACCGCATCCTATACCCTAACCATTGCTGGGGGGTCTGCCAACTACGCCGTTGTTTGGCACCAAGACGGTAACTTTTTAGGAGACAACCTTACTGGGCATACCCTTACCTTTACCCGTGTGGGTAGGTCTACCCTAGAGGTCACTGTAACCGATAACCTTACTGGAGCACAGTTGCAACTGCAGCAACCCATACTGGCAGAGGCCGCCATTGGCGCTATTGTACCAAGCCGGGCACATTTTGTTACCAATAGTGCGGTAACCTTTACGGCTCCCACCATAGCGGGGGTGGGGAATGACGTCACCTACAATTGGACCCTCGATGGCAATAGTGTAGCAAATGGTACTACCCTAAACGACCTCACCTTAGGCGGGCAGTACTTCCCTATGATAAGGCCATACCCCATTGTACTCGAAGTTACCGATAATGCTTCGGGTATTACCACACTATCCGATGCTGCGGTGGTACAAGCCTACGCCCCACTGGCCATCGCCACTATCAATGCCAGTACTACTGATGCGGTGGTCAATACTACCGTAAACTTTACAGCTACAGGGGCATCTGGAGGTTCCTCCGATAAAAGTGGGCAGTGGTATGTAGATGGAACCCCTGTTTCTGGGGCTACGGGAAATAGCTTTAGCAGCATTTTTACTTTGGGTTCCCATACCATTACCTACCGATTGCAAGACAATAAAATAACCACGACCAGCGGCACCCCATATTTTACGGAAAAGAGTGTGGCCATTGACGTACATCCGGAACTGGCGATCTCTGGACCCGTATTAGCACCCGCTTCGCCCATTATGGTGAATAGCAACGTTAACTTCGATGTGAATATCCTTGATGGTAGTGGGCATTACAGTTACAATTGGCTTTACAAAAGCCTCACCGTAAGCACCACCAAAAGTTTTACCCTAAATGTGGGCTACGAGTACTACGGTAATCATTTACTCTTTTGTTTGGTGACGGACTTAAAGACGGGGCTGACAGAATCGGTATCCTCCACGGTTACGGTTAACGGCGCGCCCACCCTATGGAGCAACCAAAGGGTAGAACAGACCTTTGTAAACAACAACTACGAATATAGCGCACGCATAGGCCTTGGCGGCCTCAATGGCTCAGGCGACTATAGCTATAGTTGGGTTGTAGGAGGGGTTTCTCAAGGCACTGGCCCAGATGCTACTATTGATTTGGATTGCAACCAAACCCAAGTACAGGTGGTCTGCCATCTTACCGATAATATTACCGGACAACAACACACCTCTAACAAAATATACACCTTTAGCGGTAACTGCGGTGGCGGTGGCGGCGGTGGTGGCGGTAACAACAACCAATAAAAACGACCATGATGCATTCTCTATATCTTTCTATATACCGCAGTGTACTGTTCGCCTTGTTGTGCATACCTTTTGTACAAGGGCAACAAGCCTATCAAGAGGCACAGCCTAGTGACGAAAACCATGTGTTGGTACGCAGTTATCAAGGGCGTGGGCTTACCAACCACAGCCAGGTAAGTCAGGCGTCCGACGTTAATGAAATGGTCACCTATTACGACGGTTTGGGTCGCCCTTTGCAAGGGGTGGCCGTTGGGCAGGCCCCCAATGGGGGCGATTTGGTCACCCCTTACCAGTACGATGCCTATGGTCGGCAGGTACGGGAGTGGTTGCCCTACCCAGAAACCGATGCCGCTACGGGTACTTACCGCCCCTATGGTCATATTGGCGCCCAGGGGTATTACCACAGCGCCTATAGTACCGATTTTCCAGGGTTGCAACCTTTTGAAGTAAATGCCTATAGCGAAAAAGCCCTTTTGCCCTCCCCACTTGGGCGGCCAGAGAAGCAGGCAGCCCCCGGGAAGGACTGGGCCTTAGACGCTGGCCACGAAATACGGTTCCGCTACAGCGCTAATACCGATGGCGATGCCGTGCCCCAGTTTAAGGTCAACCTAACCCCCGTTACGCAAAATGGGGTGGTCTACTATGAGCCTACCCTGGTTAAAGAAGGTACCTATCCTGCGAATAGCCTCTACCGGAATATAACCGCTGATGAAAATGTACCGGAAGCACGCCCAGAGGAAAAGCTAGGAACGGTGGAGGAATACACCGATAAACAACAACGGGTGGTACTCAAGCGTACCTATGTGGATATGGAGGCCATCGTCGTTAATTGGGATGGAGATTCGGATGAAACCAATATTGGAGAGCGCCCCGAAATGCTTAACGTTGTGCACGATACCCACTATGTGTATGACGATTTTGGAAACCTTACCTTTGTATTGTCCCCTAAAGTGGAAGTGGCCAATGCCATTACCACAACGGTGCTGGACCAACTGTGCTACCAATACCGCTACGACCATCGCAATCGCTTGGTAGCCAAAAAGCTACCCGGTAAGGGATGGGAATATATCGTTTACGACATGCTGGACCGCCCTATTATGACGCAAGACCCCTTACAGCGCAGCCGCGACGAATGGAGCTTTACCAAGTACGACGGCCTGGGGCGGGTGGTGTATACGGGACTGGCCACTGATGCCCGCGGGCATACTGCCGTGCAGAGCAGTGCCGATAGCTACGGCCGTATGGCCAATACGCTGCTCTGGGAAGACCTTGGTAGCTTTGTAAACGATGGCTTGGATATTGGCTACAACAACAATACCTACCCCAATACCACAGTAAGCAAAGTACTTACTATTAACTATTACGACGACTACAATTTTGATAGGGCCGGTGCAGGCACCACCCATACCGCCTTTGGCATTACCAGCAGTACCAGCACCCAAGGGCTAGCCACGGGTAGCAAAATACGGGTGTTGGGTACCAACCAGTGGATTACCACGGTAACCCACTACGACGACAAAGCGCGACCTATCCATACCTATAGCAACAATGCCTATTTGGGTACAGTAGACGAAACCGAAAGCCTGCTGGACTTTGGCGGTAAGGCCGACAAAGTGCGGACCATACACCGCCGTAATGACAACACCCTGGTAACGCTGGACCAATATACCTATGACGATACGGGGCGGCTATTGACGCACAACCAATGCCTGGGCGAGGCCACGTTAGGAGCAGACTGTAGCAATGCTACTACCGTGGAACTCATTGCCGATAACAGCTATGATGCTTTGGGGCAGTTGCAAAGCAAACAAGTAGGGAACAACCTCCAGCAGGTGGACTACCGCTATAATGTAAGGGGATGGCTTACTGGCATAAACGATAACGACCCCAACCACAGCGGCTTTTTGCTATATGGTGATTTATGGGGCTTCCGCATCCATTACAACACTCCGCACAACTATGGGTATAACCAGAACCCCAAAGCCTTATACAATGGGAATATTGCCCAGGTAGTCTGGCGGACGAAAAGCATAAAC
>JBCDGY010000014.1:0-25717 GCA_039414375.1 Bacteroidota bacterium
ACAACTTAAGGATCACCATTGCTGGGCATACCCACCGACCTCGTTTTCCTGAACCTGGTGAAATTCCATTTTTTAATGATGGTAGTTGTGTACATCCAAGGAGCATTACGGGAATAGAACTGGAAAACGGCGCGCTAAGCCTTATCAAATGGCATATTGATACGAAGCCCGATGGCACATTGCAAATTGTTCGTGTTTTATTGGAAGGGCCTGAACAATTGGTGGACTATGTTGCACGTTGAGTGTTAAATATTATGGAGATACTATAACTCAACTTTACTGTTTCATTAAAATTTCATTTGCTAGCTAAAAGCCAAATTATAGGAGAAATAGGAATTCTTAGAAATACAACGTAAGCCCAAAAAATAGCTCGTCAGTATTCAAACTAAAATCAAAACTAGAAGCATTTACTTCTCTTCCTTGATCATTTTCAAATTTTGAATTTAAATAACCTAAAGACCCTAAAGTGGCTTCTAAGGCAATAACATCACTAATAAAATAAGTAACTCCAGGCCGAACTCCTACAAAGTACCCGTTTGTTTCGTTTTTCCTTGTTCCAGTAATAGGGAATTCATCGATGGACTCTAAAGTAGTCTTAAAATATCGATATTCTGCTTGTCCAAAGAGCGCTAACCTTTGATGTAAAGACCAATAGCCCCGTACAAAAGGTAGCAAACTAAAGCTCGTATTTTCAAAGGAACCAGAAAAGATTAAGGCGCTCTCCGCTCTTGGATCAATTATCTGGCGTTTCTATTCGGAATAGCCATACTCGAGCCCCAATCCAATGACTATGTTTCGAGTTATGACATAGCCCACATTAGGGCGTAAGGCTACAAAGGAATTCTCACTATCCCTAAGTTCATCTGCTTCGGAAAAGTCCTCATCTTCTCCAAATCCAAACGCCAAACTACCTCCAACAGTCCAAGTGCCTTTCGCAATGGTCAGATTGTCAGTAGCATCAGTTTGTGCGAATATGAATCCGGTAGCAAACAGAAGGTAAAAAAACAGACTAGGCTTCATTTTTTTTCGGTGTTTACAGTATTGATTCATATTACTTGAGTAGCCACTTTCGCACCTGGTTTTACTAGGCTTTTTTCAAAGTTTTTCCTACTAGAGTTAATTTCAGCGAATTTAACAGCACTTTATCAGCCTTATGGTAAGGTTATTGTTACCTTTTCGTTTTGTTGACGACTGTTATATCATGAAAGTTATTGTTGCCTTTTTATTGTTAATGCTTCCAATATGGGTTTTGGGACAAGGGGACTTACCTACTACGCAACCTTTACAAATAGGACGTCAAAACAATCTGGATGCCCTTCCTAGCAATCAAGGAACTGTGCTTCGTGTGCCCTCAGTTCTGGACAATGACCTTATCTCCAAAGAGAATCCTATAAAAATGTTACCGGATCGGCAATTGCTACAAGCAGGCCACGACATGAAAATAGATCCTAAAGTTGGAGAGCCAGAAAAGCAAGGTTCCAATAAATTCTATGGGGATCAATATCTGGGAGACTTTAAAACCAATGCTAAGTTTATCGGTATTGTCGCTAGAGATCATGAGTACGTTGATGGGGATCGGGTAAAGATTTATGTCAATGGAGAAGTAGTTGAGTTCAACCTTATTTTATCCGGCTCTTACAAAGGCATTAATGTGGATTTGATAGATGGTTTTAATCGACTGGACTTTGTAGCGCTTAACCAAGGATCTTCAGGGCCTAATACGGCACAAGTGGTAGTCACAGACGAGGCTGGCAATGTATTACACAATAACCGATGGAATCTTTCTACGGGATCCAAAGCAAGTCTCATTGTAGTTAAAGAACCCACTGCAGACGAAGGGGAAAACTAAACTGTGGCACTCATTTTACTTTTGTAGCTAAAGTCCAGGATTGACCATATATAGCAATGCGTAGTTGACCGATTTACAGCTATCCTTTCAATTCAAGTTATCCCTACTGGATACGATTATTCCTTTTTTCCAGGTTTATAGGTGTCTGAGGCTCTTTTTAGAACATCCTCTTTATAATAAGCAGCTGTTTTCCATTTCGCATCTGCGTAAAGTGATACCTGATCATCAAAATGGGGTGATTTCGGATCTCCACTCTGCCCACCTGCCAAAATAGTTTTCGCTTTTACCACATCTCCAAATTCCACCACTGCTGCAAAACTATTGCCTCGTGTGCCATAGATTTTTTTAGTGTTGTTATCGTACCTCTCGCCATAAGCAGCCAAAGCTCCCCATCGCCCACTAGCAAAACCAATAGGAACGCTAGTTTTACTATCGTTGAAAGGTTGGCGTATAGCGCCATCTAGCCGTTGGTATCGGTTTACCTCCCCCCAAGGCACCTCCCACGTTTCAAAGTCTTTGCCCAATTCAGATACCGCACTTAATAGTACTTGCAACTTATCCTTGGCCAAAGTTGCCTTACTTCCCCAATACTGCATTAATTCCATTTGGCTCATCTGCGGTGGACGCTGACCAGTTTTGAAGAATTGAGTTGCGTAATAATGTGCTAAGGTCATGGGTACGGAATGCGCTCCTGTTTTATAATCCCATTTTCTAAGAGCAGCTATAGGTGCTTCTAAACTGGGATACATTTCTGGAAAACGATCAAAAGCTTCCACCAGACTAGGAATTAATGCCTCAAAGGCTGGAAGATAAGGATCGTGCGCCAACTCGATCAATCCGTCTAAGGTATGATCTTTACTGTTTTCTAGTAATGCAATGGCATGAACCCCTCTGAAATTTTCTTGATCACGAGACATGTACCTAGGATAGTCTTCTCGTTTTGGGCTGTATTCCAAGGCTACAGTGTAGGGGGTTGAATTACAATTTTGAAGCCATCCGTTAGGAGGGTTTTTCACCAGAATATTTTCATCTACAGTGTGTAAGCCTTGCCAATCGGTGCGCGGATCGGTGCCATCAACAGGTAATCGATAATCAAAAATAGTATCTCGTTTGGGAATAAAATTCCCATGGAAATAGGCAATGGTACCATCTGCATCGGCGTATACCGTGTTATTGGAGGAGTTGGTACGCAGATCCATCATTTTTCTAAAGCCATCGTATCCTGTTTGCTTAGTACGTAGATAAGACTGCTGCAAAGCCTGCACAGGCTCCCACATCATAGCGGAAGCGGTCCACTGTCCGTTAATGGAGTGGGTTATTGGACCGTGATGGGTTCGGTACAATGGAAAAGTACGTTCTTTTAGTATGTTGTCTTCCAAATATTTTAGCGTTACGATGGTCGAGTCCACTGGGCGCAAAGTATCTCCATACTGATAATATAGCTTTCCCTGATCTTTTATGATGGTCTCTTTGAACTCGTCTAAAACATCGGAATAGGTTGAAGTATGCATCCAGCCCGTTTTTTCATTAAAGCCTTGATATACAAAAAACTGTCCCCAAGTTACCGCACCATAAGCATTAAGGCCTTCTTCGCTAACTACATGTACTTCTCCCCTAAAATAAAAAGAGGTGTGTGGGTTGATTAACAATAGTGGACTGCCAGATTGGGTAAGGTTTCCTGAGATTGCAATACCATTGGAACCCTGTGGTTCTTCATTAGCCTTTTGTTGATCTAAAGCGTCTTGATCAGCTTCCGTAAAAGTCATCGCAGACTCGTAAAAGGCACGTATTCTAGGGGTGTAAATACGTTCTATATCGCCTCCTATGCTACCCTCACTAAAATACATAGGCATCCAGGGTTCAAACCGATCCAGCAGCCTTGGCTTGACCTCAGGATGGGTATACAAATAGTAATTGATACCATCCGCAAAGGCGTTACACAACTTTTTTAGCCATTCCGGACTAGTGTTATATAGCGCGATTGCCTCTTCTTCCGTCATAAAAAGTTGTGCACGCACATCACTATAGAGTGCGGTTTCTCCTTCTACTTCAGCCAAACGCCCCGTAGCCCATATGTAATTTTGCTCTACCCGATTAAAATCATCTTCACATTGCGCATACAGCAAACCAAAAACAGCATCTGCATCTGTTTTCCCATAAATATGAGGCACTCCAAAATCATCGCGGATAATGGTAATATTACCCGCCTGCGTTTCCCATTGCAAGACCTCAGGATCGGTTTTAGTGGTTTTACAACCAAACAAACCTATAAAAAGGCATAGGCTGGCAGCACGAACTGTTATCACTGAAATATGCTTCATAAGTCCATATTGTAAGTTTATAGCTTTATTAACTGGAGCGGTAGATAGTCCCAAAGCCCTACCAATTCTCTTGAAAATTAGTGGAATTTAAGTTGCAATCAAACTCTTATAAATGTCCATGACTTTTCTCATTTAAAATCCTAAGATGGAGCAAACTTGCTTCACATAAGTGGTACTTCGATCATTACCAAATATTTCATATCTTTCTTACATTAAACTACTGAATTATGAGTCGCCAATTTAAGATAAAGGAACTACTGATCAGCCTGCCGAACATTAAAAAAAAAGATATTGAAGGTTGTTTGGCGCGCACCCAGTTAGACATGGTAAACTGTCGACAAGTAACAATCCCAGACTGTGAAGTCACTTTTGAGCCCTGCGATAATACCCTTCCTGAAAATTGCGAGCAGGTAACCCTTACCGATTGTGGCGTTACTTATGCAGGTGCAGCGGGCTCTCCGCCAGGTACGCACTACGGCACCCGCTGTTCGGATACTGCGTGTGCTTGCTGCCCTTGTACTGCAAAAAAAACGAATGACGATAAACTAGAGGATTTTACAAATAAAATAGAAGGACTGGACATTGAGTCCTTAGTGGTGTTGCAGCAACAAATGGGGATCATTATGGAACAGATTGACAAAAAAATCGAGGCACATGTTCCCTCTTCTGAAAAAGACTTCGACACCTTAGAAAAAGAACTCAAATATGGGCTAGAGACTTTGGCTGAATTGCGTAAAAAAGGTAGCTCCAAAGGATAAAAACACACCGTTGGATACTCGTCTTACCAATGATAATTTCAAACGATTCACCTATAAGCGAACGGACAATTTTGAGCTGATCCCACTTCATGAGCTTCCTCCAAAATACAGTGCCTTAGCTCAGGAATTGGAAGTATCAAAGGACTGCTTCGCAGTTTTAATTCCTATAAATAATGGGTATTCTATAAAAGTAGTTAACCAAGCCGCCTATCAATTCCTTAAGGCTTTACATTACGAAAAATATAGCGTTAGAAAGCATTGGGAGGCTATGGCGTTCGATGATTTGAGTTACTTGCTGATAGAAAAAGTGATCAGTGTGCACATTTCGAGGATGGAAGTGACTGGTGCTGCTGTCTTTCAACATCTGGAAAGTCCAACAACACTGCAGCACGAAAAAGACTCCATTGAACTTAAGGCAATTCGTTACGCTATTGCTTTGGATATTTTAGACGCACGGGGTTTAGCCGAGCGGTTGTATTACTTTAACCGAAGGCCACTAAATCCAGCCCTTAAAGAACGTATTGATCAATACCCAAAACTATCTACTTACTTGGAATTATCTGATCTTAATAGTCTCAATTCTTGGATAAGGGTTCAAGAAAAAAAAGAACCTTATTGGTATGCTTACGCCCATCTGAATTATCAAAAAAGCTACAACATCGATAAAAACTACAAAATTTATATCAATGTGCCTTTTGAAGATTTCAAATCAGTTCTTAAACAAGTAGTTGCCAATTTACCTAGCGTAGGCGTCATTAAGTTTAAGTTTACTGGGCGTATGGAAAATCTTTTAAGGCCTGATAAGTTTGTGATTTATTGTAAAGAAACAGAACACTTTCATCGGACTATTGCCCAATTAGTTGAGGCCATTCCCGCTACCAAACCCCACGAAGTGCCATTTACTGCAAAAACCCCAAATGCCCTTATCACTTGGGCCACTGATCCTAGCGCAGATGCTATGGCTCTCCAAATGGATCGCCATAAAAGCTGGAGAGTTTGGGTATGTCAACTGATTGCCAAGGCGGTTATTGACGCAAAAATGGAAAAAATAGACCATAAGTTCGAGTACGTGTTGCAGCGTTTGAATCTTCAAGGTTTAGACCATCAAACCTGGACCCTTCACCAAAATAGGGAGGACGTTGAACGGATTAATACCCTCGCCCATGGAGTCCCCCATTGAATATGTGCTTCCTAGTGATGTGTACCTGGAGTCGGTAACCCAAGTGAACCCTACACTCTTGGGCGATTTGGTGTATACTCCAGAGGATTATTTGATAGGCAGACCGCACTCCAGAGAATCTACCAAACTAGTGGATGCGGATACGGCAGAACTTCTCAACATGTTTAGATCGCCGAGGTCTATTCCGCAGGCTGTTATTGAATTTGCACAAAATAAGGCCCTGGTTCCAGAAACAGTTTTGCAGGATACTTATGCCGTTTTTACCGTATTGGTCCGCTCTGATTTTTTGATCCCCTATAACTCCCCTAAGGCTGTAGCCATTGAAAGTACCTTTCAACCAGGTGATGTTATTGATGTTTATGAGATTAAAAAAATCGTACAATTATTTGAAGACACAGAAATCTATCAAGTACAAGAAGGTGACCGTATGGCATGCCTAAAAATAGTCCGTTCTCATCAAGACAACTACAGTACGGCCCTGTTAGAACGAGAGATTGCTATTTTGAAATATCTTAAGGGTAGTGGTATTGCCCCATCATTGCGATCCTCTGGCAGCCATAATAGCCAAACGTATGTAGTACTTACTTGGAAAAATGGACATACGGCAGACGAAAAAGCGAACTTGCTGCGTACTTCCTCCCAGGAAGCCTTAATTACACTCTGCAAAACGATTTTGGAACAGTACGCAGCATTGCACGCTCAAAATATCATCCATGGGGACGTGCATCCCAGGAATGTTATTTGCGAGCAAGATGACACCATTACCATTGTTGATTTTGGTTATTCCGCCGCCCTAGAAGGAGCAGGAGTCGCTTTACCCCACCCAAGAAGGGCGGGTATTTTTCAATTCTTCGAGCCAGAATATGCGAGGGCAAAGCTTGCACAGCAAAAGTCGCCGCGCAGCACTTATCGAAGTGAGCAGTACTCCATAGCCGCCTTACTGTACTTTCTAATTACAGGATCACATTACATTGATTTCCCCATTGATCAAGACAAGCTATACCAAGCCATCAATACGGAACCCCCAATTCCTTTTAGGGAAAGAAGGATATTTGGTATGGAAGCCATTGAAAAAGTCCTTTTTAAAGCCCTACACAAAAATCCTGAGGCTCGTTTTCAGCATACCCAGGACTTTTTACAGGCTTTTACCGAAGCTCAAAGCGCATTTCAACATTATAAAAATCGCCAGGAAGCCTCCCACATGTCGCGGTTTCAAGAGTTGTTTGGAATAGAATCCACCTATTTGGCACAAGAACTACCCACCGCCCCTATTTGTTCCGTAACTTATGGGGCGGCTGGCATTGCTTACGCCTATTACCGAATGGCCCAAACAATGCAAGATTCCCACTACTTGCACCTTGCCGATTTATGGTCGGTCCACGCAGAACACCGATCTCTAATGCCGTATGCTTTTATATCTAAAAAGCGGGATTTAGATGAAGGTATGTTTGACAGCAACACCCCATATCACGGTTTGTCGGGACTTCATTGGGTAGCAGCTTTGATTGCAAAAGCTGTAGGGGACCCTCATCGTTTGGAAATCCACTTAAAACATTTTTACGAGGCTTCCTTGGGGGACAATGCCATAGACGATCTTACCTTGGGACAAAGTGGGCAGTTACTGGCTACTGCTTCCTTAATGAATGCTATTGGGCCACATCCCATTTTACAAGAACTGGGAGAGCGCAAATACCAAGTACTACTGGCAAAGATTAACGCTCACAATGATCTTACAAGTGCGCTTCACGCCCTAAATGATGTGGGCATTGCCCATGGCTGGAGCGGTATTTTATATGCCCTTCTACTGTGGGAACAAGTCACTGGAAAACCTACGGACCCTAAGCTCAGTACCATGGGGCTAGCACTTGGTGAGTATTTTGACCTATACCTTTTTAAGGAGGCTGTAACCACCAGTCGCCCTAAGGCTATAGCCAACATCAATTCCAGCTGGTGTAACGGCACCGCAGGTCTTAGCTTTCTGTTCGTGGCCTTATACCGAGCCACACAAAAAGAAGAGTTTCTCAACACAGCTAAACAAAGTGCTATGGCCGCCTATCAACACAAGTCCGATTACCCCTCGCTGTGTTGTGGGTTAGTCGGCAGGGCTTATGCACAATTGGCCTTGTATAAAGCTACTGGCGGATCGCAATGGCTACAACAAGCGAAAGCATTGGTACAACGTTCGCGCGATTATGAATCCATTGTGGATTACGGGCTTTTTAAAGGAATCGCAGGTAGGGCTTTGTTGGAATATGATATCAACTACCCCGAGCATGCGATATTCCCACTCTTTGAATTGGAATTTAGCGGACACCAAATCCCTGCGGCTCTCTAAAAGCAGGCGCACCTACGCTCACCCTTGGGACTTGACTATCTTGCAGGCTCTTTTAAAGCCAATGTCCGATAAAAAAGTAAGCATCCTCAAAGCCTTTAAAACTATTATTTGGCCTAGAAGGCATTTGGTGCTTTTAGGGCTATTACTAATCATCATCAACAAAGCAGCTAGCTTTGTCGCACCCATTTCGTTGCGTTACTTTTTAGATGATATTGTTCCCAATAAAAACATAGCGCTACTTAAAATTTTAGTCGGCCTGGTGGTACTTTCTTTTTTAGTACAGGCTTTGATGTCTTTTTTATTGACTAAGGTGCTCAGCATTCAGGCGCAGTATATGATTTCGGAGCTTAGGGCGCAAGTGCAACAACAGGTATTGTCCCTACCCATCCGCTTTTTTGACAACAACAAATCTGGGGGGTTGGTCTCCCGTATTATGAGCGATGTGGAAGGGGTTCGCAACCTCATAGGCACTGGTTTGGTACAATTGGTAGGGGGTTCCATTACTGCCATTGTCTCTTTAATCCTTTTGTTGCGCATCAGTCCTTCAATGACTTTGTTAACCTTTGTCCCCTTGGTACTTTTCGCAGTTATCGCTTTAAAAGCTTTTAAAGTGATACGCCCTGTTTTTCGGGAACGTGGTAAGATTAACGCAGAGGTCAAAGGGCGGTTAACGGAAACGCTCGGTGGTATCCGAGTAATAAAAGGGTTTAATGCAGAGGCTCAGGAAGCCCGCGTATTTGAAAAGGGAGTGGCGCGCCTCTACCAAAATGTAAAAAAGAGACTTACCGCAACTGCGGTAATGACAAGCTCTTCCACCTTTTTACTCGGCTTGGCTACCACAGGAATTATGATGGGATACGGGGGTTACCTCATGATGCAAGGGACACTGACGACTGGACAATATTTTGAATTTACCTTTTTATTAGCCCTTATGGTAGCCCCTATCGTACAAATGAGCAATATCGGCAGTCAATTGACCGAGGCTCTTGCTGGGTTGGACCGTACCGAAGAGCTTATGAATAAAGAAGCGGAAGGGCAACTTACAAACCGTACCATTACCTTAGACCGCCTTCAAGGAGATGTTGTTTTTGAGCAGGTCTCCTTTGCCTATGAAGAAGACAAGCCCGTTTTGCACAATATCAGTTTTGAAGCACCTGCTGGTGCGGTTATTGCTTTGGTTGGGAGTTCAGGTTCCGGAAAAAGCACTATCGCCGGGCTGGCCGCTAGTTTTTTAACTCCAGATTCTGGAACCATTACCATTGATGGACACGACCTATCACAGGTTAATTTAGAGAGCTTTCGCCAGTTCTTAGGGGTAGTCTTACAAGATGATTTTTTGTTTGAAGGTACTATTCGCGAGAATATCCTTTTCCCCAGCCCTAATGCTTCAGAGGCATCCCTAGACGCAGCGGTAAAAGCAGCCTATGTTAATGAATTTACAGACCGTTTCGAAGAAGGGCTAGACACGCTTATTGGTGAACGGGGGGTAAAACTATCAGGAGGACAACGTCAACGTATTGCTATAGCGCGAGCAGTGCTGGCCGATCCAAAAATATTGATCCTGGATGAGGCGACCTCCAATTTAGATACCGAAAGCGAAGCACTCATTCAAAAGAGCCTTGCGCAGCTTACCAAAGGGCGTACCACTTTTGTAATCGCACACCGCTTGAGTACGATCCGAAAGGCAGATCAGATTTTAGTGATAGAAAATGGTGCCATTGCCGAACGCGGAACTCATGAAGCCCTTATTGCCGAGGAGGGGCGCTACTACCATCTTTTTACCTATCAAGCGAGAATTTAGACTTCTTCAGGGGCCAATTTTACTTCCAAACCTTCAAGGTCTAGCGTCATCTGTATTTGACAGCCCAAACGGGAATTGTCTTCTACATTAAATGCTTCTGACAACATGGCCTCTTCATCATCAGACTTCTCAGGAAGTACATGATCCGACAATACATAACACTGGCAAGAAGCGCACATGGCCATACCACCACAAATGCCTATAGTTCCTTCTGGTGCCAACTCATACGAGCGAACTACCTCCATTAAGTTCATATTCATGTCCGTTGGTGCAGCAATATCGTGGCGCACGCCTTCTCGGTCCGTAATGGTTATGGTTATATCGGCCATGGGCAGGTATTCAGTAGTACTGGTTGTGTTGTAAATACGGTTTCGTAATTCGGCAGAAAGGTACTAAAAAGGGAAAGGGCAGCCAATGTGCTGCCAGTAGTTATTAACCTGAGTTCTACTCAATAGCCTTTACGACAGCTTTAGGAGCCTCTTTCTTACTACCATCAAACCCTTGTACCCCTCCAACAGTCGTGTATTTCATTACATATTTCTTATCGGGATAAATCCGTTGATAGGCACTTTGGCACATTAACGTTGCCTCATGAAACCCACATAAAATCAACTTCAATTTTCCTGAATAGGTGTTGACATCACCAATAGCATATACTCCAGGAATATTGGTTTGGTAATCGAGGGTATTATCTACTCTGATCGCATTCTTCTCAATCTCCAAACCCCAATCTGCAATGGGCCCTAGTTTCGGTGATAATCCAAACAAGGGTATAAAAGCATCGGTAGCAATATGGCGTTGTTCTTTGGTAGCCTTGTTTTCAACCACCACGCTTTCCAGAGTATTATCGCCGCGAAGCGCAATAATCTCAGCGGGGGTAATCAAATTAATCTTTCCAGCATTTTTTAACTCCTGTACTTTCTCTACGGAATCCAAAGCGCCACGGAATTCATTTCGACGGTGTACAAGGGTCACCTCTTGGGCTACGTTGGCCAAAAAGATAGTCCAATCGAGAGCAGAATCTCCTCCACCCGCAATGACGACCTTTTTATTGCGGTAGTCTTCGGGATTTTTAATGATATAAGCCACCCCCCGATCTTCGAAGTGGGTAAGTCGTTCTAGATGGGGTTTGCGTGGTTCAAAACTCCCCAATCCACCTGCAATGGCTATTATTGGAGCGTGGTGCGCAGTACCTTTATTGGTAGTAACTACAAAAGTACCATCAGCCCTTCTTTCAAGGGTATCTGCACGCTCCCCCAGGGTAAAACCAGGTTGAAAGGGCTTTATTTGTTCCATTAAATTGGTGACCAAATCACCCGCCAATACTTCTGGAAAACCAGGAATATCATAAATGGGCTTCTTGGGATATATTTCGGTACATTGACCTCCGGGTTGTGGAAGCGCATCGATTAGATGACACTTCAGTTGAAGGAGACCTGCCTCGAAAACAGCGAAAAGCCCCGTGGGACCCGCACCAATAATTAAAATATCGGTCTTAATCATAATTTTGTAGGAGAGGTTATAGCAATAGCACTCACTATAGATAAAAGGAATCTTGCACCCCTATTAGCTCAAATTGATCACTTCTTCAATTTGTGGAACGTACTTTTTGATGGTCATTTCCACGCCACTTTTTAGGGTCATCTGGTTTACGGAACAACCAATACAATTGCCTTCCAGTTTCACCTTTACCGAGGTGCCATTATCAATGGAGACTAAAGAGATATCTCCTCCATCGCTTTGCAAAAAAGGTCGAATTTCTTCTAGCGCTTTCTCTACGTTGGTTTGTATTTCTTCTGCAGTCATATTCATTTCTTTTTTATGGCGGCACAACCAGCCATGGTCGTAATTTTAATAGCCTCTGTGGGTGGTAGGTCGGTGTTTCTACGTACCACCTCCTGTACAACATTCTTGGTTAGGGCCTCGAAGGCTTCTTCTGTAGGCGTTGCCGTTTGTAAAGCGGCTGGACGTCCGACGTCACCTGCTTCTCTAATGCCCTGTACCAGTGGTATTTCTCCAAGAAAAGGAACTTCTAAATCTTCCGCAAGATTTTTCGCTCCATCTTTACCAAAGATATGATATTTATGACCAGGCAATTCTTCTGGTGTAAAATAGGCCATATTTTCTACGATACCCAATACTGGTACATTAATAGCCTCTTGTTGAAACATGGCTACCCCTTTTCGGGCATCCGCTAGTGCAATTTCTTGTGGGGTACTCACCACCACCGCCCCAGTCACAGGAAGCGATTGCATAATACTGAGATGGATATCTCCAGTACCGGGGGGTAAGTCCAGCAATAAAAAGTCGAGTTGCCCCCAGTGCGCATCAAATATCATTTGATTTAACGCTTTACTGGCCATAGGACCACGCCATATAACCGCTTGATTGGGTTGGGTAAAAAACCCAATAGACAACATTTTTACACCGTAATTCTCAACAGGACGCATTTTATTTTTGCCGTCCACATTAATCGACAAGGGTCTTTCTTGCGCTACATCAAACATAATGGGCATGGAAGGGCCGTAAATGTCAGTATCTAAAAGTCCTACTTGGAATCCCATTTTAGCCAAAGTAACTGCCAAGTTTGCAGTTACAGTAGACTTCCCTACTCCTCCTTTTCCTGAGGCTACTGCTATAATATTATTGATTCCGGGAATGGGTTTTCCTTTTATTTGATTGGGTTTCGCCTTGGCAGGAGCATCTACTTTTAGATTGATCTTAATCTTGGCCTTTTCATAAACCTTTTCGTGAATGATCTTTAAAATAGAAACCTCTGTTTTCTTGCGAGCTTGCAGACTTGGGTTTTTAATAGTAACGTCTACTTCTACCTCATCACCAAATATTTGTACGTTAGTTACAGCGCCACTCTCTACCAAATTCTGCCCTTCACCTGGAGCGGATATATGTTCTAGGGCTGCTAAAACCTCTTTCTTTGTAAACTTCATTTTATAATTTTGGTTATCAAGAAGTTATCTCTTATTAAAAATGGTAAAGATACACCAGGAAAACCAGATTTTGAAGCCTTTGCATCGGAAGGCAAAATGATGGGATAAGTTCCGCTTATTTACGCCGTTACATTCACTTACTGATTTATGTCTCTCAAAGGGGTTTCGGGCAGAGCGGTAACCGGGTCCCAGAAGTGTTTTTGAAAATCTACAATTTGATCATCGATCACCTTTATACCTTCATTTTCAAGTAGTTGTTGCATCAGGTTAGTTCCTTCGAAGTGATGCTTTCCCGTTAATACCCCAACCCGATTGACCACCCTATGTGCCGGCACATCTTTCCCTAAGGCATTGTTCATCGCCCAGCCCACCATTCGTGCGCTTCTTGCGGCACCTAGATATTTGGCAATAGCCCCGTAAGAGGTAACCCTTCCGTACGGAATAAGCCGTGCTACGGCATATACCTTTTCAAAAAAATGCTGTTCCTCCATCGACCTAAAGTTTTATAGTTTTCTTTAATTCAATTGACCCTATCAATATCAATATGGTTGCTTCGCCATTCGTAGTGCGAAATTGAAAAGCACGAACCTTCCGGTTTCGCGGAACGTGAGGCGAACTTTGTTTTGAGGTTAAATTATGATTTCCAAACGTCAAAACGAAGTTTTGGCGGATAGAATGCACTACGCCATCCTATAATACCTAGCTCCGCATTACGAAATAGCATAATGTTGGGCACAGTTATCTTTTGTTAACGCTATCCAAGATTTTACTGGCTCTTTTTGCAACAGATTTTCTTTCGTCTTGGGTTAGTCGTTTCAAATTAGGAATTAGCCATCCCATTAACTCAATATCCGATTTCCCCCATTTCGCTAAAGTTTCCATTGAATTGTTCAATACAATCCAGTCAGATTCTGTTTCTAAGTTGTGCTTGATGATGGATTTTGCTTTTTCGAGTTGCTCCTCGGAAAAGTGTTTGTCCAGCATCTCAAATAGCAAAGCCAAAGTCCATTTGGTAGATGGTTGATTGATAAGAGCGATTTCGTTTAGAAAACGGTCAAGGTACGGAAGAAGATATTCGCTTTTCTCTTTGCAGATTCGCTTCATGGTATTTGAAACACGTAATCTAACAATCTCGTCTTGGCTGAAATAACAATTGAACAGTTCGTCAAATAGTTCTTGGTTAGCTAGAATTTCATCTACGATTTCAACAGTATTTCCCAAAGAGTTTGGATGTCCTCCTGTTAATCTTTGTTCAAAATTTCTCATAACGCTTCTAATTTCTTTTTCAAATTAGTCATATAAACATCCATTGTTTTATCTAAGTCTACAAATAAGTACATAATGATTCTGAAATATGGGTTTTTGACATCTATGACTTCTTTGAACGCTACGCTTGTTATTCCATTTCTTTCTGTAATTCGCCCTTCCCAATATCCCGAAATTCCACTATCCACAATTTCAATATCATAGCGATTGGGTTCTTGAAAGGTTTTGACTTGGAAAGTAATAGGTTGTCCATTTATAGGAGTTTCTATCCATTTTTCAGCTCCTTTTTCTACCGAAAGCATTTTGATAGACTTGATATCATCTCTCCATTCTTTTTGAGATTTTACGTCAGTAATAACATCTCAAACTTGTTGAGGACTGCTTTTGAGTTGAGCTTTCTTTGTGAAAATTCTTTTGCTTGGCAAAAACATTCCAGCTATCAAAGGCAGAATGACGATAACTGCGATAACCATGAGTACGATTTTCATTTTTGGATTCATTCTAAAGGTGTTTGACTGATACAAAAATCGTATTCCTTGGTACTTTAGTCTTGACTTTTCTTGCTAAACGATAGGTAAATAAAAATCTGTAATGAGGTTCTCAGGTTTGTAAAATGGTGGTGATTTGACATACCATTCGAGTGCAGGTTCATCTCGAAGTTTCCATTTCTGTTCAAAAAGGCAGACGTTATAAATATAATCGTATACAGGATAGAAGGAGTCATAAGAACCTTTGTAGCGGAAAACTGCAAACTTTCCACCTTTGATTTTCTTGTAACCTATTTCTCCTTTTGGTTGAATTTCTTTACTAACGAGTAAACAAGCATCAAATCGAATGTTCGGTTCTTCCGTCAAATCAGGGTTATCATGGACAATTCCTAGAGTATTTGGTTTGAGTTTAAGAATTAAGTTTTTAGTTGCCCAAAGCATGAGTCGTTGAAATGATTTTCCGACTTTATCATAACTTCCAAAGTGTCGAATGTACGCCAAATTCAAATCCGACAGTTCTACAATTTTGGGTTGAGATAAGCTTAAAGATTCCAAAGAAGTCTCTTCGTGAATGACTTTTTTGTTAGCCACTTCTTGCTTAGCACTTTCGCGGAAAACACTAGGGTTCACTGAAAAATAGCTTTTAAATGCACGATTGAATGTTTCGGGAGAAGTATATCCGCATTCGTAGGCAATGTCGTTCACTTCTTTTTTAGTGTTTTTGAGTAGAAGGGCAGATTTTTCTAATCTCAATCGAGTGAGATATTCTTTTGCTGTATCTCCTATGATTGATTTAAAAATTCTATGAAAGTGGTACTTCGATAAGAAGGCGTATGCAGCAAGTTCCTCTAAAGTAATGTTGTTTGAAGTGTTCAACTCGATAAACTCAATCGCTCGGTTTATAGCTTCAAGGAATATTCTTTGGTTTGCTTTTGCATTCCTGAAATCTCGCCTGATTATTTCTGTATTTCTTGACGTTTCTTGCGAATTACGCTGAACTGAAGGGCTTAATTAAAAATCATAGGTTTCTAACATATTACTGTGTATAAATTCGACCCAAAGTAATCACTAGTAATACCACCATTAAAGCACTCAAAATATAGTTGGAATTTTTAGAAAAACGGTGTGTCCTTTGGTCCCATTTGTCAAAGTAATACACATACGAATACATCACTAAAAAAGTCCCCAGGCCTGCCCCAGCAATAAAAAATACTTCGTCAATCACCTTATAATTCATCAGTTGTTGGGTATGCAAAAGCGTATTAAGCCCACTGTAGAATGGCACTTGAAGTAGGTTGAGTGCCGCCAAGAAAAGCCCTTTGGTAAAACTATTACGCATACTTGCTTTCTTCAGTGTAGCGGGATCAATGGGGGGTTTACGAGCTTTTAGAAAAAAGAAAATGGCTAGCAATGCAAATACCAAGACGGCCACCTTCATTAACCAATCGACTACCTCAGGATTACGTGATAGCCATTTGGCAATGCGTACCGCCAAGTAAGCTTGAAACATAACCATTACAGCAATGCCCAAACCAAACATGGTACCATTGCGCTTCCCCTTTTCAACCCCTGTTTTGGCTGCATTTAGGTTTAGCAATCCTGGAGGGGCAGAGGCTAAGGCTGCTGCACTAAGGGTGGCTACAAAAAGTAGCAATAATTGGGTCATTCAATTGGTCGGTCTAAATTGAAGGTAGGTGATTGGTTTTCCTTTCTCAAGATACTGATTTTCATAGAATGTACGAATATTCAGCACTTCATTAGGACTACCTTCGTTGTGGTACACATCGTGATTGGCATAGCAAACCTCGGCACCAGAGCCGTGTAAGAGTCCTAAAGCATAGCCATGTAAAAAAGCACTATCTGTTTTCAGATGCACAACCCCTTCATCGCAAAGCAATTGTCGGTATTTAGTCAAAAAAGTAGTGTTAATTAAACGGTGCTTAGTGCGTTTGTATTTGATCTGAGGGTCAGGAAAGGTAATCCAAATTTCGGCGATTTCATTTTCACCAAAAAGCAAGTCGATAAGCTCAATTTGAGTACGTAAGAAAAGGACATTAGATAGTCCCCTTTCCAGTGCTGTTTTGGCACCCCGCCACAGTCGTGCACCCTTAATATCAATACCAATATAGTTTTTTTGAGGGTTGCGCTCTGCCAAACCTACTGTATATTCCCCCTTACCGCAACCTAGCTCAAGAACAATAGGTCCTTCGTTGCTAAAGCGGCTCACCCAGTTGCCTTTTAAAGAGAAATTATCAAGTATTTCTTCCCTAGTTGGTTGAATTACGTTAGCAAAAGTTTCGTTTTCCCTAAACCGCTTGAGCTTATTCTTACTTCCCAATACTACTTACTTTGAAATCATACAAAGAGACCTTTGCAAAATTTGAATTTTTGGAGCGCTCTCAGACCTTGAATATTTTAACCCGCAGCAACCTATTGGTTGGGAGGACTTAAAATTTTTGAGAAGGACGAAATTTTCCATGATTTGACGCACCTACCGTTTTTTTACCCATTCTACAAAGGTCTCTTTAAGTTATTGCAAAGGTCTTGCAAAACTAACCATTTTAAAACGAGAGGTTTTGTTTCTTTGTAATATGGAGCAAGGCAAACGAATCTTAATCGCACCCTTAAATTGGGGACTTGGACACGCTACCCGTTGCATCCCTATTATCAAGGCCTTATTGGTACATGGCCATACCCCAATACTTGCCTCGGATGGTGTAGCCCTAACCCTTTTACAGAAAGAGTTTCCCAACTTAGAGCATCTTACGCTGCCCTCTTACAAGATTACCTATGCTGAAAAGGGCAAGAATTTTAAGCTTAAAATGATTTGGGATTCCCCCAAAGTGCTGAAGGCGATGACTCAGGAGAAAAAGGCCATTAAACGCATCATCAAAGCCCACAAAATCGATGCCCTAATCTCAGATAATCGTTTAGGGGTATACTCCAAAAAAGTGCCTTGTGTATTTATAACCCATCAACTAAATGTGCTTTCTGGGAACACCACTTGGTTTAGCTCAAAAATGCACCAAAAGATTATTAAAAAGTTTCAGGCCTGTTGGGTACCCGATGTTGCGGGCAAACCTAATCTTACTGGAAAGCTAGGGCACTTAAAAAAATCAAAACTCAATATTACTTATTTGGGTCCTTTAAGCCGCTTCGAACGCAAAACAGTGCCCCTGGTATATGATTTAATGGTGTTACTCTCAGGTCCAGAGCCACAACGAGGTATGTTAGCCGAGAAGTTGCTAGAGGAACTAAAGCAGTTTAGTGGAAACGTACTCTTTGTAAAAGGTAAAATAGAGTCCGAGCAAAAGGTAACCACGCTGAATTATGACAACGCGGTGGTAACGGTGTACAATTTTATGCAGTCTGAGGCGCTGGCCGAAGCTTTACAAGCAGGTAGTTTGGTATTGTGCCGTTCGGGATATACCACCGTAATGGATTTGGCAAAATTAGAGAAGAAAGCCTTTTTTATTCCGACACCTGGACAGTATGAGCAGGAGTACTTAGCCAAAAGGCTGGACAAAAAAGGCATCGTACCCTATGCTACACAGGAAGCTTTTACCCTTGCTGATTTAAAACGTGTAAGCCATTATTCGGGACTAACGCAGTTTGAGAGCACGCTAGATTATTCCTCGCTTTTTAAGGACCTCTCTAGGGTAAATGAGAATTCGGACCCTACATCTACTTCGCTTTCAACATAAATTCTTTCATCATGGGCTTCTATGATGTGCTTTACAATGGCCAGCCCCAGTCCTGAGCCCCCCTCTTTACGGCTACCACTTTGGTCCACTCGGTAAAACCGTTCAAACAATCGCGGAATATGGTGTTTTGGAATACCTTCTCCATTATCGGTAACGCGAACAATTACCCGGTTTTTAATAAGACTTTCCACACTTACCTCCGCAGTACCATTCATGTGCCCATATTTGATAGCATTCACCAAAAGATTGGTTAACACCTGCTGTATTTTTTCGGCATCTCCCAAAACAAGAATGGGCTCTGGGTAAGGCATATCAAATGTTAGTGTGATCCTCTTTTTAGCAGCGGGCATTTCCAAAAGCTCAAAAACGTTTTCGATCAATTCAATAATATCAAATTCCGCTTTTTCCAGGTGTAAATCCCCGGCCTCCAATTTGGTGATCATATCGAGGTCTTTTACAATATAGATCAACCTTTCTACTCCTTTATTCGCGCGTTTGAGGTATTTCTCACTAACTTTTTTGTCTTTGAGCGCCCCGTCCAATAGCGTTAAAATATATCCTTGAACAGTAAAAAGAGGCGTCTTCAATTCATGTGAAACATTCCCTAAAAAGTCACGCCGATATTCTTCTCGTACTTTCAAAGTATCGATCTCTAGCTTTTTATCCTGGGCAAACTTTTCAATTTCCGCAGTTAAGGTTTTCATATCGGTAGTAAAAGGCTTGGAAGGGAAAGGAGACGATTCTAAAAGGGAGACATCATCATAGATTTTTTTAACCCTTCTGTAAATAAACCTTTCTACTCTTATCTGAATAACCAAGAAAGAAATTCCAAAAACAAGCGGTACAAAAGCACCTAACAAGGGCCAATGCACTAACTCAAAAAAACCTAATAATAGGGTTAGTAATGCAGTAGCAAAAAAGGTAATATAGAGAGAAGAACGTACCGCAAATCGATACGATTTTTTGAGGGCCACCCCCATTAGAGCACAAACTTATAACCCACGCCTTTAACCGTTTTAAAATGTTGGTCTCCGATTTTTTCGCGTAACTTTCTAATATGCACATCTATAGTTCGGCCACCTACAACAACCTCGTTACCCCATACTTTATCTAAGATGACTTCCCGTTTAAAAACCTTGTTTGGTTTAGAAGTCAATAGTGCCAACAATTCAAACTCTTTTCTAGGGAGTACAAGTTCTTCACCCTTATTGACAATTTTGTATTCTTCACGATTGATGACAATATGGCCTACTTTTACGATGTCTTCGGCATCGGGCTTATCTTCCTTAAGCCTTCGCAGCAAAGCTTTCACCTTGCTTACCAGCACTTTTGGTTTGATGGGTTTGGTAATATAATCATCTGCCCCAGCGTCAAAACCAGCGACTTGAGAATAGTCCTCACCACGCGCAGTTAAAAAGGTGATAATGGTATTTTCTAGTCCAGGCGTGTTGCGCATTACTTCACAGGCTTCTATACCGTCCATTTCCGGCATCATTACATCCAAAATAATAAGGTGTGGTAACTTTCGTTTGGCTTTGGCTACGCCTTCTACCCCATTCTTTGCGGTAAAAACGTCGTATCCTTCTGTGGAGAGGTTGTACTGAACAATTTCAAGAATATCGGGCTCGTCATCAACAAGCAAAATCTTAATATCCTTTGTTTTCATGATGGCTGGCTTCTATTGTCTCGCCAAATGTAAATATAATCAACAAACGCCTGTTTCTCTTAACATTGATTTAATCTCATAACACTATGGTAATACTCCTGAAATAAACTGTTAACATGAGCGTAACATGACTTTTACAGCACCCCCATTTATTTGCAAAGAATTTAAGACAGAGGGATTCTCTCATTAAACAAATGAAATTTAAACACAAACTATTTATTATGAAAAAGTTTTTTATGTTCGTTTTCGCAGCGGCTGCTTTAACTTTCACTGCTTGTGGTGGTGACGACGACGACAGCAATGACGATGACGTGGTAGCCATCGCTGACGCTGACAACGATGGTATCGAGGATAGTGTGGACAACTGTCCTAACACCTCCAACTCCGCTCAAACCGATACCGACGGTGATGGAATTGGTGATGTTTGCGATGACGATAACAATACAGGCGCGGAACCAGATCCGCTTATAGTTACTCAAAACATTACTGAAAACACTACCTGGACTAACGATCAAATCGTTCGTATGATTGGACGTATCAGAGTTATTGATGGTGCTACACTAACCATTGAGCCAGGTACTATTATCAAGGCTGAAACGGGTACTGGAACTAACGCTTCAGTATTGATTGTTGCTCGTGGATCTACTTTGATAGCTGATGGAACGGCTGCCGAGCCTATCATTTTCACTTCTATCGAAGACAATATTGCTTTTGGAAGTACTGCTGGTACTAATCTTGATCAAAATTCAAGAGGACTTTGGGGCGGTTTAATCATTCTTGGTAGTGCTCCTTCTTCTTTCAAGGAAGATGCTGCTGAAAACCAAATCGAGGGGATTCCTGCTGATGACACTAGTGGTGCTTATGGTGGAACCGATGCCGCTTCTAACGATGGTACAATTGTGCGTTATGTATCTATTCGACATGGAGGTGCCCTTATTGGAGAGGGTAACGAAATCAACGGACTAACACTTGGTGGTGTTGGTACAGGAGCAGTTATAGACCATGTTGAAGTCGTTGCTAACGTTGACGATGGTGTAGAATTTTTCGGAGGAACTGTAAATGCTTCTAATCTATTTGTATGGGCACAAGGGGATGATGCTATCGATATCGATCAAGCTTACTCTGGTACTATTACCAATTCTATGGTTGTTCAAGGCGATGCTTCCGACCATGCTTTAGAAATTGATGGTCCAGAAGGTTCTGGTTCTGGATTGTTTACTATCGATGGATTAACATTAGTTGGTAACAGCGTGACTTCTAAAGGGGAATATGCAGATTACCGTAGCAATGCACAAGGAACTACTACCAATGTATTCGCTTACGATTTCCCTGCCGGAAAAGATGTTGAGCTTGACAACAATGGGGTAACTTCTAACTATAACGATGGTACTTTAACATTTTCTAACTGGGAAGTGGTAGGCGCAGATGCCACTATCTTCGCTCAAAAAGTAGCTTGTATCGATCTTTGTGATGATGAAGATGATGACAATGATGTCTTTGAGGATCCTATTGCCTCAGATTTCGAAACTGATGCCGCAGATTGGACTACCACTGTTACTCAAGGTGCTGAAACGGTAGGAGCTGATACTTCGGCTTTCGCCTGGACTTACTCAAATACTAAAGCAGGTCTTGGCTTCTAACATTGTTCTCTGCAAGAACCCAATGTTTTAAAGCATAAGAGTTTTATATATGAACATTGCCCGTTACTTTAGTGACGGGCAATTGTTTCTCATACAAATAACGAAACCCGACATAACTAATAACTATCATGAACTTGAAATTACCCCTTTTGACCATATTTATTTCCATATTTGGTGTGGTCACTTCTTTTGCCCAAATAGGCATACTCACTGGGACCATTAATGATGGTGAATTCAATGATATTCTACCTTTTGCCAATGTTTTGGTTAAAGGAACAACCAATGGGACTACTTCAGATTTCGATGGTAAATACACACTAGATGTTGAAGAAGGTACCTATACCATAGTCTTTAGCTATGTTGGTTATCAAACAACAGAAATTACCGAAGTACAGATTAAATCTGGTCAAGAGACTGTTGTGGATGTCACGCTAAATCCCGCAGCCAATCAACTAGAGGAAGTCGTAGTAACCACTACAGTCCGTAAAAACACCGAAGCTTCCGTTCTCAATCTTCAAAAAAGATCTGTCACTTTAATGGACGGACTTTCCTTACAAAGTATCAAAAGAGCTGGTGCCAGCAATATTGCTAGTGCTATTAAAACCGTGCCTGGGGTATCGGTTCAGGGAGGAAAATTTGTTTATGTGAGAGGTTTAGGAGACCGCTATACCAAAACGGTATTAAATGGTATGGATATCCCTGGACTAGATCCCGATCGCAATACGCTACAATTAGACATCTTCCCTACCAACATTCTAGAAAACATCGTGGTTATTAAGTCTGCCTCTGCCGCCAATCCTGCTGATTTTACCGGTGGTATTGTAGATATTGTGACCAAAGATTTCCCTACAAAGGCAGAATATAGTGTATCTATAGGTGGTACTTATAATACCACCATGCATTTCAACGATAATTATTTGAATTATGATCAGGCTTCTACCCAGTGGCTTGGTTTTGATGACGGCTCAAGGGACCTTCCTATTCCTAGAGATGAAGATATTGGCTCTCGTTTCTCCAATGTAGGTGTTATTGAAGAGCAAACAAGGCGTTTTACCCCGCAAATGGCTGCGCAATCCGCACAAAGCAGTCCTAATTTTAGTGTAGGCTTTACCGCTGGAAATCAATACAACTTTAATAGTGAGGGTACCAAAAAAATAGGCTTTTTGGCTTCTCTTGGGTATACAAATACTACAGAAGTATATGAGGACTATATCGATGGGCAGTCTTTTCGGTATAATCCGGATCGATCTATTTCTGATCCCCTTCAAGAACGGGAACAATCGGGTACCAGTGGTTCCAACAATGTTCTTTTAACAGGTTTAGTGGGCGCTGCTATTAAGGGAGAGCGTGCCAAATACAAATTAAACCTCATGCATATTCAAAACGGAGAATCGGAAGCCTCCATATTTATACAATCTAACGGGGGACTTGGTACCGTAAACCGAAACAAAAGAGATGTGTTGACTTATGTAGAGCGTTCCATTTCTACAGCACAGCTTATCGGGCAGCACACCAATGAAGATGCCTCTTGGAAAATTATCTGGAAACTCTCACCAACATTAGCCAAGACATTTGATAAAGATTTTAGAGTAGCTCCGTTTTTAATCGATGATGACAACGGTTCCTTTTCTATTAGCCCCAGTGAATCCGGAGATCCTACAAGAATTTGGAGGGAGCTAAATGAGATTAACTTGGCAGGAAAGGTAGATTTCGAGAGAAAACATCAACTATTTGGTCGAGATTCCAAGTTTAAGTTTGGTGGGGCCTATACTTTTAAAAACAGAAAGTACGATATAGATCAGTATAACCTTCCCACGCAGCCTCAAAATTTTTCCGTAGAATTTAATGGGGATCCTGATGCCATTCTAGCGCCAACTAATATTCTGAATGCTGGAACGGGAGAAGGCACCTATGTTGCAAGAGCTACAGGTCCTACCGATCGTTATGATTCGGATATTGTAGTAGGGGCCGCTTATGTATCTGAAGAATTTAAAGTGTCCGAAAGGATTGATGCCATTCTTGGCCTCAGGATGGAGCAATTCGATTTGTACTACAATGGGGAAAACCAAAATGGCACAGTATTTAACGATAGTTTGATTATTGACAAGCTAGACTTCTTCCCTTCTGCTAACCTCATTTTTAAGGTAGACGAAGAAGGGGACAAAAAGCTACGTGCCTCTTATTCCAGGACTACAGCACGTCCCTCGTTTAAAGAGGCCTCGGCGATCCAAATTTTTGATCCTATTTCCAGTACGTTTTTTATTGGAAACTTAGAGATTGAACCATCGTATATGAACAACTTCGATTTGCGTTACGAAAGTTACGGTGAGGGCACCAACTTTTTTGCCATCAGTGGTTTCTATAAAACCTTTAAAGACCCTATTGAACTGCAGTTCTTTGAAAGAGCTCCAGGACAGTTTACCGTCCAAAATCTTAGTGATGGGATCGTGTTCGGTGCCGAAATTGAACTTAGAAAGAGTCTAGATTTTATTGCAGGTTTGAAAGATTGGTCTTTTAATACGAACATCTCGATCATTGAATCGCAACAAAAATTTGGAGAAACGGAGCTGGAGTTCCGAACGAACAACTTAAGGGATGGGCAAAGCCTTGGCGATAGCAGACAGTTACAAGGGCAGTCTCCCTATTTGATCAATGCTGGATTAAGCTATAAAGGCGAAGATAATGGTTGGCAAGGGGGCTTATTCTACAACGTGCAAGGAAGAACCCTTGAAATTGTAGGAAGTGGTGGTATCCCCGATGTTTACACCTTACCTTTTCACAACCTTAGGCTAAACATCAGCAAGACCTTTGGTGAAAATGATAGCAAAAAGTTGTCTTTTGGCTTTTCTAACTTACTCTTTGATTTGAGAGAAAGTGAATTTGAATTTTTTGGTACCGGTAATGAGCTTTTTTCGAGAAGAGATCCAGGCCAAGCCATATCTATAGGATACAGTGTGAATTTCTAAAACCTGTCTTACAAATTCTGTAAAAAGCCCCGCTCAATGCGGGGTTTTTTTTGTTGATATCAAATTTATGTTAATAGAAAGTGTTCTTAAGGTCAACCGCATTATCTACCAAAGCTTTGGTAAGTCTTTAAAAAATGCATAAGAAGGCTTCATCCCAACACCAGTACTATAGTTGAGATAACTGCAAGCTCTTATCTTGCAAAACCTTGCATATCCTTCGATTTAGAACTAACATCCCAAATTTTCATCTAGTAGTGCATCATTTAGATTTATACCCTGAAAGGTTCATAAAGCCTTTAACCTTTATTTCGTCGAAATTAATAATTGCTTAACCTCGAATATATACTATAGCAACAACAATAAAATAGTTTAGCCTTAAAACTTAATCCAATGAGAACTATTCCTATTTTTTTGTTCCTATTCGCACAAATCGTGATGGGGCAGTTACCCGATGTTAAAAACTTTAAGGTTACTTCAGATCCCAATAAGACTTACTCTTGGTATGATCGCTTTTATGTAGAATTTGATATTAAGGGGAATTACCGTTATAATGAGATTAAACTTTGGTTGTATACTGGACGTAAAACTTCTAAACCCTCTAGTACTGCTGATCGGGTTTGGTATATCCGCTGGAATCGCGAAGGAGACTATTACCTTAATTATCCAAACTATTTCAAAAAATCAACTTGGTCTTCCTGGTTGAGAGGAGGAAGAACGGCCCCCCCTTATAATATTAAGTGAAAAAATTTTACGCTTTTTGTGGAATATCAAGGCACGAGAAAGTACTTACATTAT
>JBCDGY010000015.1:0-25715 GCA_039414375.1 Bacteroidota bacterium
AACTTTCCACATACTTTGAATTTTGCAAAGGTCTCTAATGATCTGAGGAAAAATTAGAAAGTCAAGTAAGCCTGTAAAATATCCATACTACGGGTATGATAGCGGACTTTTTAAATCGATATTCGAATGGCCTTCAATCCTTCGGCTCCTGGGAGGTCTTCAAGGTCTAAAAAGGCGAGGCTAAAGCGATGTTTTAATTGTTGCGCTGCTTTAGTTATTAGGCTTTTATAGTGTTCCTCGGTAGTCTTATCGCTATACACAACAGCCACAGTTCCTGCTTTTTGAGCAGTCAGCAACTTTCCAAAGTTGGATTTTACATAGGTCTCCTCTTGGTATTTATGGCTGGCATATGACAAAGTAAAAAGGTCGGACTTATTATTGTCCAGCCCTTTTGTTTTTAGTGATTGTTAACTGGTTAAGATGCTACTTTTTAGGAGTTGATCCCTTGGTTAGCGGACAAATGATAAAGGAATATTGAAGCTCTTCGACATTCAATTTATACTCATCATTGGCCAAAGCGGTCATACTCCAACTATTATCGCCACCTACTCCCGTTTGGCCACCATCAATATGTAAGTACACCGCATCGCGACTTTTGATATCGGTAGTATGACGTTGCGCCTTTTTTGAGGTTCCTGAATCAAAATCTTCTATACTATTGTGATGTACCGAAAAGGAAAAAGTATTATTAGACACTAAATTAAATCCAGAATCAAGACTATTTGTAAGGGTCACATAGCGCACATCGGTACGGTTCCCATTTTCTTGTGGCCTTATATAGGGTACATAAAAGTTGGCCACTTTATCCTCATATTTTCCTAAGAAGGAGGCCGATTTTCTGTCCACATAGTTTTCTAAAGGACCTCGTCCATAGTACGCAACATTTTCAAACTCACGTGGAAGTACCAATCTCATACCATAACGCGGCATATATTTTAAGATTTCAGGATTCTTTGGAGAAAAACTACAGTCTACTTCTAAGTAGCCATTGGTGTGTACGGTATATGTTATTGTATTAGAGGCTTCCAATTTTGCATAATCGAAGCTATAAGTTAGGACATGATTACCTGTTTTGTCTTTGGTGTAATCAAAAGAAGTTAGCACTTTATCTTCGGCGGCATTTCTATAGTAAAAATAGTCGATGTCGTATGTGGTATTCGAAGATTCCCAAGCGCCAAAATCATTATCGGTAGGAGCCCTCCAAAAGCTCATTTTAGCCGGTTCCTTCAATAGATCACTATTTCCTTGTTTTATGCTATCAAGGCCAAAGCCCTGTTTGCTAAATGCATAGGTATAGTCGCCTGCCGATATGCTATACCTATTTTTGTCTTTAGAAATAGTGGTCTTTATTTTAAAGGATGCTTCATTGGATTCCGCGTAATTATCCCCCTTTTGAAATTCAAATTGTTCGGTAGCTAATACGGTGCCTTTTGGGAGTAAGGGCTCGTTTTCCTTATTGGTAACAATAAAATTCACATAGTACTCCTTTCCTGCGTCCAATGGATAATCAAAGTCTAAATTGAACTTGGCTTTTTTTTGTGGAGGTATTGGTTTGAGGTCCAAGGTTTTTCTAACAGTCTCTACGCCATTTTCAAGGAGCACAGCTTCAAAGGCAAGGCGCTCCGTAGTTGTGAAGAAATATTCGTTAAATACCTCATAGGTGTTGGGATCGGTTGTACTAAAAAGAATATTTTGATAGACTTTTTTCACTTCAAAAAGTCCTGGATGCGGTGTGCGATCCGAAGCGATTAATCCATTGGCGCAGAAGTTTCCATCATTATGTAAGTGTTCCGGTTCAAAATCGCCGCCGTATGCATAGTACTTTTCCCCTGTTGGAGTAGTCTGTTCTAGCCCTTGGTCCATCCAATCCCAAATAAAACCGCCTTGAACCCTTGGGTGTTGTCGTACCCAATCCCAGTACTCTTTAAAATTACCATTGCTATTACTCATAGCATGGCTATACTCACACCAAAAAAATGGGCGCTGTTCATTTAAGGGTTTCTTATTATCATTTTTAAAATGTTTGGGCATCACATAAGTGTCTTGATCTTCATACATCCAGCTAATAACATCTGTTGTTCTGCCTTGGTAATGTATGGTATCCCCAGGCCTGCCAGCACGTTCGTAATGGACAGGGCGCGTGGAATCGTAGGATTTCATCCAGTCGTAGGTATAGACAAAATTATCCCCATTACCAGCTTCATTACCCATAGACCACATTATAATTGAGGGGTGATTCTCGTATTGGCGTACCATATTTTGTATCCGCTCCATATGTCCCAATTTAAACTGCGGATCTCCTGCTAGCGTTTCTCCTTTATTGTACCCATACCCATGAGATTCAATATTGGCTTCACTAATCACATAAATGCCATATTCATCACATAGTCGGTACCATTCCGGTTTGTTAGGATAATGAGAAGTTCGAACCGCATTGATATTAAAGCGCTTAAAATCTTTAATATCTGCGATCATACTTTCAGTAGAAACGACATGTCCGTTAACAGGATCGTGTTCATGGCGATTAACACCCTTTAGGAGTACGGCCTTTCCATTAACCAATAACTGACCGTTTTTGACCATTACATTTTTAAAGCCAATCTTCAATTCAGTGGCATCAACGCTGTTATTTTGGCCATCTTTAAGTTGTATTTTGGCTAGGTATAGATTAGGTGTTTCAGCGGTCCATGCGGCGACTGTACCAACATCTTTTTGCTTCAAGGCAATGGTTGTGGTCTGCTCTTTTTCGAATTTTAATTCATGACTATTATTGTAGAGGGTGGTTCCTTTAGCATCCTGTAATTGAATGTCTAAGTGATAGCCTTTGGCTTTTTTAGACGTTTTATTGGTCACCGCTACTTCGTAATGCAATAGACCATTGGTATAGGTATCCTCCGTTAGTGTTCCATTGATTTTAACGTTACTTAAATGAATTTTTGGAACCGCATATAGGAACACGTCACGTTCTATACCGCTTAAACGCCAAAAATCTTGATCTTCTAAGTAGGAGCCATCACAGTAGCGGTATACCTCTACCGACAAATCATTTTCGCCAGATGTTATAAATTCTGTTACATTAAAAGTTTTCGCAGTTTTAGAGCCTTCTGCATAGCCTACTTGTTGTCCGTTAATCCATACGTAATAGGCGGAATTGACACCTCCAAAAACGAGATAAACTTCCTTTTTATCCCAAGTGGCGGGTATTTGAAAACTGCGTTTATAACTTCCTACAGAATTCATAGTATGGTCAATGAAAGGCGCGTTTTTTGGAAATGGATAGATAATATTGGTATAATGGGGATAACCATAGCCTTGCATCTGCCAATCGGATGGTACCGGTGTATTGTCCCAATTAGAAACATCGTAAGAAGTAGTGTAAAATTCTTTTGGTCGTGCCTCTGGAGTGGGCGACCAATTAAACTTCCAAGTCCCGTTGAGTAATAGGTGATCTTTTTTATTGTTATCAATGAAATCAGTACTCGTAGGTTCTGTATTTACTTGGTTTACAGCGGGGTTCTCCCATTCCGTTACCTGTTGTGCATATATATTGATAATTCCAAGTAAGCATACAAATGTGAAAATAGAATTGTTCATAGGTATTTATTTACTAAGTACAGGTTGCTACTTAGTCCGATAGTTTTAAATATTCTGATATTTGATAGGAAACTTTAAGCGTATTGTGTTCTGCATCTCTTTCGCTAAAAATATGGAATCCTTCAGGGTCTACAAAGGATTTTTCTCTACTACTATTTCTCGGATACCTTGGCAAAATTCAAAGTAAATAGAAAGTGTAATGCCCTCAATGCCTTAACACTTCGCAACATTTTGGTTAAGAGCGTTTAATCTTTTAAGGAGATCAAGCGTGCTTTTAATTCAAAGAGCATCACACTTTTAGGGTATTTTGTGAAAGACGTTACTTAGATATGCCTTCCTTATGTTGCTTTGCAATCTCAAGTATAAGATCAGCAAAGCCTCTAAAACTTTAATTCAATTTAAAAGAATGTAGCACACTAGGGTTCTTAAAGGCGTTTTTATAAATGAAACTAATTTATTACCAGTTCATTAGGTTATTTATGCAAAATAATGCTGTTGGGATGAAAAGGAAGCTCTACAAAGGATAGCAATCGGAGGTCGTAATCCGTAAATACAATAAAACCTTTATCGTCTGTACTCCTGTATAAAAAACCAATACGTTCAGATGCCAAGTCTACGACATAGTCATAAAACGATACTACGCGATCGTATTCTGATAGCTGCGGATACACTTCTGTAGCAACTGTTTCATACTGATCCCATAAAGCATCGGGTGCTATTTGAAATACGGTATCTCCAGTTTTTATATTGGCGACCATGGGTACTGCAGCGGATAGAGAAGGTTGAGGCGGTGTATCTTGCAATAAAATGAGGTTGTTGTGGATATTGGGTTGCTCCAAAATATTCATATAGTCAATCCCTGACGGTAATTCTAGTATTCTTTTTGGGCTTGTATCGCCCATATCATAAACTTCATAAGCACGTCCACCACTACCAGAAGAAATATATAACTCATTATTGTAGATAAAAACCCCAGAAATATATTGGTCCGAAAAAAACTCGTGTGCAACGATTTGACTATTCAGATCAATTACATGAAGCGACTCCATGAGCGTATCGCTTGATGATTTTGAAGCATAAAACACCAAATAATCGCCGTATGCCTTTGCACCTCTGGTTTTCCACCTGCCTCCATCATCAGCAAAGGGAATTTCTATCCGGTTACAGGTATTTTCTCCATGTTTATGTAAGTCAATATACAACACAGTATCATTTTTTCTCCCATAACCGAACACTGTTGCTCCACTAGTCCCAAAATCGTCATAACCGAGATAATCATTCGAATACTGGGCGCAGAAACTGGGGATTGTGGCTATCGCGCCGGTGACTACATTTTTTTGCCATATTTTATAATCAGATGCTATTTGCCTCTCATAAAAAAGCGCGAACGGCGGTGCAACGCGTCCACTTAATTGAAGACTTTCTGTTTCAAGCCCTAATTCAGCATTTAAAGAAGTCTCCTCCACACTACCGTCAGCAAAAATGTCAAATTGTGCAAAGTCTCTGTACTCATAAGAACCTAGAAGCGTTAGTGGAATGTAGTCCGAGTTGGTATTGTCTTCAACAGTGTTGGTATTATCTTCAACCGTGGGAATTTCATCTGATTCTTGGGAGCAAGAATTCGTGAATAAACCTATTAAGGCAATAAAAAATAAGAACGTTAGTGTTCGACGATAAGCGCACATTGGATGGTTGTTTGATACCCCAAAATTAAAAGCTATAACTCACATATAAAAGCTACAACAACCTTGGATTGGGATAATTGTCTGATTGGTCTTCGATGGTAGCATCTAAACAGGTAAAGTCTTTTTCCACCAACACCGATAATGCCGAAGGATCGTTCCAATCCACCTCGTTCTGGTACCCAATCCGATCGCTGGTGGCCCAGTGATCTTGTACCGCATCTGGTAGGCATATCGTAATGGTATTGTCTTTATAGTCGGCACTAATTACCGTGGTATTGGCTTTGGCTAATAGCACATAGCGCAAGGTAGTTGTCCCAAAATGGGTTTGCTCTTCGTAACGTCCGGTCTCACAAAATTGTGCCACTTCAGTTTTAGTAAGGCGCAGCCGTACAGAATTGCCTTTGATTCTAATTTTCATTGCGCTTCTTTTTTTCGACCAATCCTTTGGTAAAAGTATTGAGTACCTCTACCTTTTCTTCAAAATCACCTTTAATGGTCTTTCGATAGGAATTTAAATTTTTCACCAAGTCATCAATATTATCAGGAATCACATCTTCAAAAAACTGTCGCAACCGCTTGGCTGTAGTTGGGGATTGGCCATTAGTGGAGATAGCTACTTTAACGTTACCCTTGGTGACAATGCCGCCCATATAAAAATCACAGAAAGGGGGATTGTCCGCTACATTGACCAAAATGGCGCGCTTACGGCAATCTGCATACACTTGTTCGTTTACCTTAGGGCGATCTGTGGTAGCCACAACGATATGTTTACCCTTTAAGAAGCGACGGCGGTACCTACCTTTACGCATGGTTATGCCGTGTTTCTCTGCCAGTGTGACTGTAGCCTCGCGATACATGGGTGAAATCATTTCTACTGCTGCTTTGGGACTGGACTTTAACAAGAAAGTCAATTTTTCTTCGGCAACATTTCCCCCACCCACAATGAGTATTTTAAGGTTGCTCACCTTTAAAAATACCGGATACAGCTCATTCCGCTCCATAGATCACTTCTTTTTCTCTGTTTAGCTTATAATTTAAGGTAACCCTAGTACCCTGCCCAGGAGTTGAATTAAAAAATAACCTGCCATTAATATATCCCATTCGCTCTTTCATAAAAAATACGCCCATGCCACCATCACTATTATTTTTTGGAGGCGTCTCTAAAATAGCGGTGTCAAAACCTCGGCCATCATCATCGATAACTACGCTTAGGAAATCATCTGTTAAGTTAAGACTTACCAATATATAGTTGGCCTCAGCATACTTGATGGCATTGTTAACGGCCTCTTGGGTAACGCGATAAATATTGGTTTCAGCTAAAGCATCAAATCGTATCTGTTGGTTGGTTTTATTTTCAAATAAGATGCGTTTACCCGTGAGTTTACTGAGCTCCTGTGTCATTTTTTGTAAAGCAGGAAAAATACCGTGGTCGTCCAATTCCGGTGGCGTCAGGTTAAAGGTTGCGGTGCGTACTCCCTTGATCAATTCCGTAGTCAATTTCTTTAAAAATTGAATTTTTTCTTCTGCCTTGTCTTTTTGTTTCAAATTGATCGACTCAATATTGAACTTTAGGGCCGTAAGCATTTGGCCAATACCATCGTGGATGTCTTTGGCAATACGTTTGCGTTCCTCTTCTTGTCCGGCCACAACCTGACTAGCTTGCAATTGTTGTTGTTCTATACGCTCTTCATAGTTACGCTTGGTCAGTTGTTCTATCTTATGTAAGGTTTTCTTACGCTCGGTGATGTCTGAACATAAAATGAGTACGCCTTGTTTTTGACGAGATTGGTAAATCGGGATAATCGACATCTCTAACCAAATACGTTGCTCAGAACGCGTAGTAATCTCAATCTCTTCAATACGAATACTTTTATTACTAGGTGAAAGAACTTCCCGTAAGTATTGTTGTTGCCCCTCGTTTTGCGTTAAAATCTCCGAGAGGTGTAGGTTAGAAGGCTCCCGATTTTCCGCTAAGAGCGTCAAGAATTTTTTACTTATGGCGGTTACGGAACCATCCATTTCTATACTAGCGAACAGTGCTGCATTGTCGATGGCAAAGTTCAGTTCTTGTAGTTCTCTTAAAGAAGCTTCTTTTTCCTTGAATATTTTTTTAATTTGTTTGTTGTCTTCTTCTGACTGCCGCCTACCGCGTAACAAATTAGAAATGGTTTCCTTGATTTGTATAGATAGCGGTCTAAAAATAAAAAGCACTTCTAATAGCAAAATCAATAAGGATACCACCAACAACAGGTATTCTTTTAGTTTTAGCTTTTGGAGCTGTTGCTTGCTTATAGAATCGTAGGCATTCACAATAGCATCCATCTTTTGCAAAAAAGGCTGCTCATTTTTCAAAATGAGCTGTAGCTGTGCTGCGGTATCAGGGTTAAGGGAGTCACTAGCAGTGGCCTGCGCTTGCAAAATGTCTTGTGCTGCTGTAACCATAGCCTTGTGATGGGGCGAAAGATCTTTGAAAAGCGCCAAGATATCTACGTTCTCTTCTTTAGGTAAGCCTATGCTATCATTCCCTTGTTGAAGCCCTTCATGGGAAATGGTCCATACCGATAGTGTTTGTTGCAAAGCCGTGGCCAATTGTTGACGGTCGACATCTACAGCTTCTGCATTGCTCAGCAACAATACTTCTTTAACCAGCTTTTGGCTATAGGCCCTTTGTCGTCCTGCTACATTAATTACCCTGGAATCATCCAACTGAGCATCCAAATGTTGCTGTATTAGTATTTGTGCAACGATTATAGTAAGTGCAATAGCGGCTAAGGCGCCTAAGTACCATCTTCTAATTCGAAAAAAGGTCTCTTCGTCTAAGCCTTGGGGTGCCCTCTTGGCTTTGGTGCTGGTGTTATGTGGCCATACCCTTCCCAATTAGGCCAGGGCTTGATTAATGAGGGCTAAACCTCGATCATTAAAAGGCAGTTGCAGCGCTACTTTATGACCTGTATCGGACATTTTTGCCCAGGTTTTTTGGAGGATGGACACGATTTTATCGTCTTCGTGCTTTTCTAAAAAGGGGTTGTAATAGTACTGTAAAAAAACCAAACAAATCACATCTTCCAAAGTCTGTGTTTCTGGGTCGCGCTTCAAGCGTTTTTTCAATAACAAAAAGGCCACGCGTTCTATTGTTTTGGGGTCATATCCAACTTGTGCCAGGAGGGTACTGGCTTTTTCGGCGTGAAATTTTTTTAAGTCTTGTCGCCATCGCAAGTAACCCGTTCTGTTCATTTCATAGGAGTCACGTGGTATTTCCCAGCGACACAGGTGCTGGCATCTGGCTGTAAGTTGCAAGGCTTCAGAGGCGCTTGGATCAAAAGCGTTCAGCACAGCCGTCATCCGCTGGCCATACAGCAATTCTTTGGGGTATAACTGGCCTTCAAAAACCTCTTTGTTAGGGTCTTCTGCGTTAGCCGCATCAAAAAGTGCAAAAGCTTCCTGTAGTAGGGGGGATGCTTCCATGGCGTTGGTTTTTCTTCTTCACTGCTATTCAGAAAAACCAAGATACACAAAACCCGCTTCAATTTTTAGGGGATAGGTGGTAATGGCTGGTAAATCTCCATTGAGATTGGTGCCATCTTCTAAGGAAAAGGTCTTTTTATGAAGTGGGCAGGCCACCTTGGCTACTCCCTCGGCGTCCCCCAACATACCTCTGGACAGCACCATTTCCATTTTATGGGGGCATAAGTTTTGGCACGCATACCATTTCTTCT
This sequence comes from Bacteroidota bacterium, assembly GCA_039414375.1. Classification (GTDB taxonomy): domain Bacteria; phylum Bacteroidota; class Bacteroidia; order Flavobacteriales; family Flavobacteriaceae; genus Croceivirga. Next base: position 8,996 of record JBCDGY010000015.1, read on the forward strand.
TGCGCGTATAGTTAAAAATAGCAATCTGTTTGTCTTGATATTTTACACAAGCCCCTCCATTCTCAGGGATGTCGGCCACTGCACAGGCCTTAAACCATTGGGTAATTTCGTTTTGGTGCATGGTGGTGTAGGTTTCCAAAGTTTGTTCCATTGTTAGTGTCTTTTAGGCTTTTTGCTAGCGTAAGGCTCAGAGAGTGCACTTATTGTGCCCAGACCTCTGGCATTTTTTGTTCACGCATGGGCACAAAAACCATATTATCGTCGCGATCATCGGTATTCACAAAATGCTGGAAGCGTTTTTTGATATCCTCGTTTTCTACGGCTTGTTTCCATTCACATTCATAGCGGTCTACAAGGCCTTGCATTTGTTCCTCTAAATCGGCTGCTAGTCCTAAGCTATCTTCTACGACTATGCGTTTTAGTTGCGCAATGCCTCCTTCCAGCTTATCTAACCAGGCGGCAGTACGCATTAATGGAGCAGCCGTACGGATATAATACATTAAAAAGCGGTCCAAGTATTTGATCACGGTTTCGTTATCAATTTGTTCCGCTAGCAAGAGCGCATGTTTTGGAGTAGCTCCACCATTACCGCAGACGTAAAGGTTCCAGCCGCCTTCTACGGCGATTACCCCAAAGTCTTTCCCACGGGCCTCGGCACATTCTCGAATACAGCCAGATACCCCACCTTTTAGTTTATGGGGCGAGCGCAACCCTTTGTATCGTTCTTCCAATTCAATAGCAAAACTCACACTTTCGTCCATTCCGTAACGGCACCAGGTAGAGCCTACGCAACTTTTAACGGTTCTTAGGGCTTTGCCATATGCATGTCCGCTTTCAAAGCCAGCAGCGATCAATTCTTGCCAAATGGCGGGTAGGTCATTGAGTTCTGCGCCAAACAAATCAATGCGTTGTCCGCCCGTTATCTTGGTATACAAATCATACTTTTTGGCAACCTCTCCTAATACAATAAGCTTCTCTGGGGTAATCTCTCCACCAGGAATTCTAGGTACTACAGAGTACGAACCGTTGCGTTGAATATTGGCTAAAAAGCGGTCGTTAGAATCTTGAATTACCGCTTCTTTGTTGGCGGTATCATTGTAGATAGTCGCAAAAATGGAAGCCAATACAGGTTTGCACACTTCGCAGCCGTCTCCTTTTCCAAAATGGTCCAGGGCTTCATCATAAGTTTTAATGCCTTTTACTTTAATAATTCCATATAATTCTTGTCGGGTATACTCAAAGTGCTCACAAATAACTTCTTTCACCGTTTTCCCCATGGATTTTAGCGTTTCGTTCACCAAATCGGTGACCATGGGTTTGCAACCTCCACAACCGGTGGTTGCTTTAGTACAGCTCACCACATCTTTAAAAGAATCACATTTTTCTTCTAAAAGCGCAGTGCAAATAGCTCCTTTAGAAACGCTTTCGCAGGAACAGATCTGCGCGGTATCTGGCAAGTCCATTGCACTACCAAAAGCGGATCCGCCTTCCCTACGTGCGCCAACGATGAGCTCTTCCGCATTGTCGGGCAAGGCCATGCCGTTCAAATACATCTGGTGCAGGATGTTGTAGTCTTCCGCATCGCCCACCAAAATACCCCCCAATAAAGTTTTGCCATCATGGCTAACATTAATGCGTTTGTAGAGGTGCTTGGTTTTGTTTTCAAAAATGATGGACAGTCCTTTTTCTGGTGGCATATAGGGTTCACCAAAGCTGGCCACATCTACCCCGATAAGCTTGAGTTTGGTAGACATATCGATGTCTTCTACCATAATAATGGCGGCGTCACCCGCAATTTGCTGTGCAGCTACCTGAGCCATGTCGTAACCTGGGGCCACCAAGCCATAGATCATCTGATTGTATAGCGCTACCTCGCCGATAGCATAGATAGAAGGATCCGAAGTCTGCATTTTGTTATTCACTACAATCCCCCCCCGAGTTCCAGTCTCTAAACCTGCAATTTTACCAAGTTCGTCTCTAGGACGTATGCCCGCAGAAATAATCAACATATCCACATCGAGTTGGTCATCTTCCCCAAACTCCATTCCCGTAATCGCACCATTACCTAGTATTTGATTGGTAGCTTTACTCAGATGTATATGTATGCCAAGGTCTTCTAAAGTCAATTGTAATACTTTGCTACTACGGGCGTCCAACTGCCGTGGCATCAATTTGGGGGCAAACTCCACTACATGAGGTTCTAAGCCCATATCGAGAACTGCTTTCCCTGCCTCTAAGCCTAACAAACCACCCCCTAGAATGGCTGCTTTACCATTGGATTTGGTCTTTTTGATCTGCGCTGCGTACGCCATCATACCTTCCAGATCTTCAATGGTTCGGTATACAAACACTCCTGCTTTCTCAACCCCTCGAATCGGTGGTACAAAAGGCACCGATCCCGTAGCCAATACCAAATAGTCGTACGCATAGGTGTCTCCAGCTTTAGTAGTTATCGTTTTTCCTGTGCGATCAATATCGTTAACATACTGCCCAGTAATCAATTCTACATTGTTCTCTTGATACCACGAGGCTGGCGCCAGTTCTAGTGACTTCGCATCTTGATCTTCGAAATAGGCACTAAGATGTACACGGTCATACGCCGGTCTAGGTTCTTCTCCAAATACTTTGATCTTAAAGGTATTGCCCTCTGCGAGGGCGACCATCTTTTCACAGAATTTGTACCCTACCATTCCATTTCCTACTACAAGTATCGTTTGCATAGCGATGATTTTGAATTACAATAATACGTATAAATACTTATTTATTGAAGCTTCATTTTGAAAATAATTACGTAGTTTCGTTATCAAATTCTTAACATACTACGTATATGACTTTAAATAAAGGGAGTCATCCAGAAAGAAAAGTATGGTTAGTAGGTGCTGGCCCAGGCCGGGAAGATTTAATCACCTTAGCGGGATTGCGTGCCATACAAAAAGCAGATGTGATACTCTATGATGCCTTAGTGAATCTCAAGTTACTACAACATGCCAAGAGCAATTGTTCCTTAATATACGTAGGAAAACGCAGTGGTCGTCATAGCCTAAAACAGGAAGAGATCAATATGATATTGGTACAGCAAGCCTTGAGCAACCAGTGTGTGGTACGCTTAAAAGGAGGAGATCCTTTTGTATTTGGACGTGCTTCTGAGGAGATCGATTATTTGGCATCTTTTGGTATCCCAGTTGAGGTTATACCAGGCGTTTCTAGTGCATTAGCCGTGCCTTGCAGTCAAGGTATACCCCTCACAAAACGGGGCGTAAGCACAAGTTTTTGGGTAACCACGGCGACCACAAAAACAGGAAACTTTTCTAAAGACCTAGAATGGGCTGCTCGCTCCTCGGCGACTTTAGTCATATTAATGGGCGTTCGTAAGATTAAAGCTATTGCGGCATTTGTAGCACGTTTCCGACCAAGAGCTACTCCTATGGCCTTAATCCAAAATGGAACTTTGTCATCCGAAAGTTGTATTACAGCTATGCTAGACACTGCTGATACTGCTTTCACAGAGGTTGCCGTATCACAACCAGGGATTATTGTTATTGGCGCTGTGGTTGCGGATCACGATGCCTTTTATGACGAAGAAATTCAAAGGGTACTTCACTCTTATTTGTAATACATACGTATTATTCCCTGAAACCTATAGGCAAGCCTAAGTATATTGCTTAGTTTGTCGCGAGATGCTTGCGCATAACAAGATCCTAAAGGTGGGATGTATCATGAATTCTGAATTTTGAAAACGTTTTCGCATTAAGGATTTCTCATTATACACCCTTATATTTTTTCAACTTCCCAAAATCTAAAGCAACATTTTTCGCTTTTTAGAAAACTAAGTGAACTACGTATAAAAATCTTAAACATACGTATAAGTACGTATTTTTATACGTATGTTTGTCTAGAACGAAACACATAAACCATAATTTAAACATAGAACAATGAAATCAACGCTGACAAAAATAATGAGCTTATGCGCTGTCATCCTTTTGATGGCTTGTGGTGGTAAACAAGCAAAAAAGGATGCAGAGACTACTGATAGTGAAAGTGCAGCCTTAGAAATTGAAAAGCCACAATTGACTTTTGGGTTTATCAAACTTACCGATATGGCGCCTTTAGCTATTGCTAAAGAAAAAGGATTTTTTGAAGAGGAAGGCTTGTTTGTCTCTGTTGAGGCACAGTCCAATTGGAAAAATGTATTAGATCGTGTGATCGATGGACAGTTAGACGGTTCACATATGTTGGCTGGCCAGCCTATCGCTGCCGGAGCCGGATTTGGACGTCAGGCAGAATTGGTAACACCTTTCTCTATGGATCTTAATGGTAATGGTATAACGGTGTCCAATGACGTATGGTCTAAAATGAAGCCTAATGTACCAAAAGATGAAGCTGGTAAACCCGTGCATCCTATAAAAGCAGATGCACTAAAGCCAGTAATTACCGATTACAAAAGCAATGGAAAGCCCTTTAAAATGGGAATGGTTTTCCCAGTATCTACACACAATTATGAGATTAGATATTGGTTAGCTGCTGCGGGTATTCACCCAGGGATGTATACTGCAGATAATGTACAAGGGCAAATCGATGCTGAGGTATTACTATCTGTAACTCCGCCGCCACAAATGCCAGCCACCTTAGAAGCAGGTACTATTTATGGCTATTGTGTAGGAGAGCCTTGGAACCAACAAGCCGTCTTTAAAGGAATTGGAGTGCCTGTGACGACCAACTACGACATTTGGAAAAACAATCCTGAAAAGGTATTTGTGATGACTAAAAAATTCGTGGAGGAAAACCCGAATACAGCAGTTGCAGTAACCAAAGCGCTTATTCGTGCCGGAAAATGGTTAGATGAACCGAGCAATAGGGCCGAAGCTGTAAAAATACTGTCTATGCCACAATATGTAGGGGCGGATGAAGTAGTGCTAGCCAACTCTATGACGGGAACTTTCGAATTTGAGAAAGGAGATAAGCGTTCTATGCCTGATTTTAATGTTTTCTACAAATACAACGCTACCTATCCTTTTTACTCTGATGGTATTTGGTTCTTAACCCAAATGCGTCGATGGGGACAAATTCCTGAGGCTAAGCCAGCTGCTTGGTATAGCGAGACCATTAAGAATATTTATCGACCTGATATTTGGAAGAAAGCAGCAGATCTTTTGGTGACCGAAGGGCATATTCCTGCATCGGACATTCCAGATACCGATGGTTACAAGCCAGCGACCTCTGATTTCATTGATGGAAACGCTTACGACGCCAAAGATCCTATTGGCTATATCAACAGTTTTGATATCGGGAACAAAGACGATTCATCCTTATAAATCATAGCATCATGAAGCAAAGTATCACCGTAGCAAAAGTTGAAACACCCAAAGTGGTGGGGGCTTTAAAGTCCCTTGGATCAAAATTGAATCTTAAGCTTCCAAAATTTAATGGAAAGTCTTTAGCTAGAAAGTTGCTCGTGCCTCTAGCCTCCATTCTATTGTTTGTTTTACTATGGCATTTAGGTGCCAAAGCACTCTTTAACATTGAAGCGGATTATAAGATTCAAAAGGCGTTAACAGAGCAAGGGCAGGCTGCTGCCGATCAAATGGAAGCTTGTATTCTTTCAGGTGATATTAGCTGTCAACCGAATACGCTACCCTCACCATCTCAGGTTTGGGCCTCTTTCAACACCTTAATTGCCGATCACAAAACCATTAGTGCGGACAAATTGGCCTTTAAGGAAAAAACTGCGGCGATCAATGCTAAAAGAAAAGCAGCGGGCAAAGACCCGATTACGTATACGGGTCGCCCCTCGTTTGTCGATCAAATATTTACTAGTCTAAAAACTGTTTTTGCAGGCTTTGTATTGGCTTTTTTAATTGCGGTGCCTATTGGTATTGTAATTGGACTAAGTCCAACCCTACGCAATTCTTTTAACTGGTTGATTCAAATATTTAAACCAGTCTCTCCCGTGGTATGGTTGCTCTTGGTTTTTATGATTGTAAAAACCATGACCAAAGACTCCAACCAAGACAGTGCCTTTATCATCTCTTTTATTAGTGTAGGATTATGTGCCATGTGGGCGACTTTGGTGAATACCGCTATGGGCGTTTCGTCAGTCGATAAAGATTATATTAATGTGGCCAAGGTTTTGAAGTTAGGGGCTTTGCAAAAAGTATTCAAAGTGATTTTACCCTCTTCTCTGCCCTTGATATTTACAGGATTGCGCATTACGCTTTCTGTGGCATGGATGGTACTCATTGCTATTGAGCTACTAGCTCAAAGTCCTGGTTTAGGATCTTTCGTCTGGGAAGAATTTCAGAACGGAGCGAATGACTCTAACTCCAAAATTATTGTGGCCATGTTTGTGATCGGGATTATTGGTTTCCTATTGGATAGGATTATGTTGGTCATTCAGAATACGGTGTCCTTCAATAAAAATGCAACTGCTTAAATACGCGCACTATGGCTTATGTAGAATTAAAGAACGTGTTCAAAACCTACGGGGAAGGCACGAACAAGACCGAAGTGCTTAGCGATATCAATTTGAGCATTGAAGAAGGTGAATTTGTAGCAATTGTAGGATTTACAGGCAGTGGTAAAACAACCCTAGTGAACTTGATCAATGGGTTGTTGCACCCCACGAGTGGTGAAGTGTTGTTTAAAGGAAAACCAGTTGTAGATACCAGTCACGAGCGCGGTGTTATCTTTCAAAACTACTCTCTTTTGCCGTGGCTCACAGTAGGTCAAAATGTAGCCATGGCAGTTCGTGAAGCCTTTCCAAAATCATCTAAAGCCGAAATTAAAGAACGCGTGGCCGATTATGTGCAGATGGTAAACCTCACCCCAGCGATTAATAAACGTCCTAAAGAGCTTTCTGGGGGTATGCGTCAAAGGGTGGCTGTGGCTCGGGCCTTGGCAATGAACCCAGAAATGATCATTATGGACGAACCACTAGGGGCTTTAGATGCCCTTACTCGAGGAAATCTGCAGGATGAGATTTTAAATATTTGGAGTAAAGACCAGCGTACTGCGCTTTTGATTACCAATGATGTTGACGAAGGTATCTATATGGCGGATCGCATTATACCCTTACGTCCAGGACCCAATGCGACACTTGGGCCGGAATTTAAGATCAATATAGACCGACCTAGAGACAAGACAGCGCTAAACGACAATCCAGAATATAAAAAGACGCGCAACGCCATCATCGAATACCTAATGGGTATCGGTGAAGAACGACGATCGGCTTCGAAAAAAGTGTACGAGTTACCTGATTTGAGCCCTAAAAACTTTGTAGCCTAACCCTTAAGACCATAGTTATGGAAGTACAAACAGCAACTCCGACGCAGCCTACCACGCACATGAATGGCATCTCCTTCCCTTCGGATAAGGTAATGCTCAACCTTAGCGATTTAAAAAAGGTATATCCGACGCCAAAGGGAGATTATGTAGTTCTAGAGCATTTAGACCTACAAATTCTCAAAGAAGAATTTGTAACGATCATTGGACACTCTGGTTGTGGTAAAACCACCATGTTATCTATGATTGCAGGGCTCAACGAAATTTCAGGAGGCAGTATCTCAGTTTTGGGCAATCCCATTAAAGGTCCTGGACCCGATCGTGGGGTGATCTTTCAAGCACCAAGTCTAATGCCTTGGATGACGGCGCTGCAGAATGTGATGTTAGGCGTAAATCGCGTTTTTCCACATGCCACGAAGGCGCAACGTAAAGATATGGCCATGTATTACTTGGATAAAGTAGGGCTCGATGGCTCGTTTCATAAGAAGGCTAATGAACTTTCGCAAGGGATGCAACAACGCGTGGGTATCGCTCGTGCCTTTGCTATCAAGCCCAAGGTACTTTTGCTCGATGAGCCTTTTGGCATGCTCGATTCCCTAACCCGAGGCGAACTTCAAGACATTTTAATTGAAATCTGGAACAAAGAAAAAATTACCGCTGTGATGATTACCCACGACGTAGACGAAGCTATTTTTCTGGCGGACCGCGTAGTGATGATGACAAGCGGGCCCAGAGCCAAAATCGGTGATGTGCTTGCTATAGACTTCGAACGTCCCCGCTCCCGAAAGTCGGTGTTGGATCACGATGACTATTACAAGTATCGCAAACATTTGATCGACTTTTTGGAACACTAAACAATTCAATAACCAAATACCATAATAATGAAAATGATGAAACAACCATTAATTACCTTAATTCTAGTTGCCCTATCGGCAATATCAGTAAAAGGACAGTTTACCCTAGATGCCCAGTTTAGGCCACGTGCAGAGTATAGAAGTGGCTTTCAATTTCTACAGCCAGAGGGTGTAGATGCTGGTTTTGTAATCAATACTCGTGCAAGAATAGGTGCAGGCTACAAAACAGAATCGTATCAGATTTATATCAACATCCAAGACCTTCAAATTTGGGGTGAAAACCCTCAAATATTACCAGTTGATAGCAACAATAGTTTTAATTTATTTGAGGCGTGGGCCGAACTACAACTTGGAAAAGGATGGTCCACAAAATTGGGTCGCCAGGTCTTATCATATGACGATCAGCGCTATTTTGGAGGACTAGATTGGGCGCAGCAAGGGCGTTACCACGACTTGGCCATGATAAAGTACCGCAAGGATGGATTTATGCTTGATGCAGGTCTTGCATTTAATCAAGATTTAGACGGACAAGGAGGTCCCTTATTCGGATTTAAGAACGCGGGAACCGAATTCAACTCTGGGAATCCTTTTCAGTACAAAACCATGCAGCATTTGTATGCCAAAAAGAAGTTTGGTGGATTTGGAGCTAGTTTATTACTGACCAATCTTGGCTTTCAACAAATTGATGGAGAAACAGGTGATGTGAGTGATATCCGTAGTACTTTCACCGCAGGTACGCACCTGACGTATAACAAGGGCAAGTTTGGATTGGCAGGAAATGCCTACTTACAAACTGGTAAGTTTTTGAACGGTGCCGATATCGGCGGCGCCTATTTGTTAGGATTGGAGGCTACCTACAAAGCAGGGGCCAAAACTAAATTAGGCCTCGGTATTGAAGCGATTAGCGGTGATGATAAAAGCACTGATGAAATCGAAGCCTTTTTGCCACATTTTGGAACAAACCATAAGTTCAATGGCTTTATGGACCATTTCTACGTAGGCAATTGGATCAACAACGTAGGGTTATTAGATGTTCATGCGAGCGCTACCTTTAATCTTGGTGCAAAAACCACGCTGTTTGCCAAGTTCCTCAATTTCTCAGGAATGGAAGATACCCCACTCGGAGAAAGCAGTCTGGGGAACGAAATAGACCTTGTGCTTACCCAAAAATTTAATGGCTTTGCTTTGAAGGTAGGGTATTCACAGCTTTTTGCTTCAGATGGTCTTGAAGAACTCGAAACGTTACGTTCTGGAGCCACTGATTTTAAAGGATCACAAAACTGGGCATGGGCCATGCTCATCATTAAACCAACCTTATTTACATCGGCTAAAGCCAATAAATAAACTAAGGAGACCTTTGCAAAATTCAAAGTATGAGGAAAGTTCGACGCTCGATGAGATTTTAACCCGCAGCAACCTTTTGGTTGTGAGGACTTAAAATTTTTGAGAAGGAAGAAATTTCCCATAGTTTGGATAGCGAACCACTTTTTTACCCTTCCTGTAAAGGTCTCCTAACGATGCTTTGCTTCGCAGGGGTCACATCAACTTTGGTCGGTGTGGCCCTTTGTGTTTTTATGATGCTTCTGTAAAATCTATTATTTTTACGAAATGGCCTTATCCACTACAACAGAAACTATTAAGATAGTACTTGCTGACGATCATGCCTTGGTCAGAGATGGCATTCGTGCCTTGCTTGAGGAAGAATCGGTTATGGAAGTCATCGGAGAAGTATCTAACGGTACCGAAGCCATACAAATGGTTCAACAAGAAACTCCGGATATTTTAATTATCGATATTCGAATGCCGCAAATGGGAGGTATTGAGGCTGTAGAACACCTGAATAAAGGGGGTAAATGTGCCACCAAATGTATCATTCTCTCTATGCACGATTCCGAGGAGTACATACTAAAATCAGTGCGTGCAGGCGCCAATGGATATTTGCTTAAAGACACCGATAAAAAAGAGTTTATCAAGGCCATAAATACCGTTCATGGTGGAGGTACCTTTTTTAGTGGAGATATTTCCAATGTGTTGGTCAATAATCTTTTCGCTTCAGAAATTACTTTGGAAGAGACAGACAATAATGCCTCTAAATCAACCGCTTTTGATTTGACGAATAAAGAGCTTAAAGTGCTAGAGTTGATATTGTCGGGTTTAACGAACAAAGAAATCTCTGAAAAGTTACAGAACAGTAGACGTACCATAGAAACGCATCGGTTTAACCTCATGAAAAAGATGCAAGTCAAAAACTTATTGGATTTGGCCAAAAAGGCCGAAGAATACAAACTGCTTGGTTAAGATTTTGCCCCCTTTCAACGCATAAATTAGGAATATCGGATAAATCTGGGTTCTTTTTATCATTTCTGCACTACGTATTTATACGTATTTTTTTAACTTTACCAACAAAGAAGTCTACGTAACACCTAACCAGTATGCCTAAGAAAGACCGCTTTGATACCGTTTGTTCCTATTGTGGAGTAGGCTGTGGCATTACTGTGGAAAAGGATGCCCAAGGGGTTTTAAGCGTTACCGGTAATGAAGCTTATCCTGTAAATCGTGGTATGCTTTGTACCAAGGGGAAAACCTTAAACTACGTAGCTCAAGATACTTCGGATCGTATTCTTTATCCAGAAATGCGTTGGAGTAGGGGGCATCACCGCCAGCGGGTAGGCTGGGATACCGCCATCAAGAGAGTAGCGGCGGTTTTTAGGAGTATTATCGATCGCTATGGTCCCGATAGTGTCGGACTTTATGTTTCAGGACAATGCCTAACAGAAGAGTATTACTTAGCGAATAAACTGACCAAAGGTTTTTTAGGCACAAATAATATTGATACCAACTCTCGTCTTTGTATGAGTTCGGCGGTGGTAGGTTATAAGAAAACAGTAGGTAATGATGCAGTCCCTATAGCGTATGCAGATATTGAGTTGGCCGATTGTTTTTTGATTGCAGGCGCTAATCCTGCTTGGTGCCATCCTATCTTGTTTCGAAGAATAGAGCAACACAAAGAAGCCAATCCTAAGGTAAAAATCATTGTCGTAGATCCGCGTAAGACGCAAACCTGTGCCCTAGCAGATATGCACTTGCAATTGCTACCAGGTACGGATGCCATTCTCTTCAATGCTATAGCACGTTGGCTGATAGAGAAGAAACGCATAGATCGTGCTTTTATCCAAAGACGCACCTCCAATTTCGAAGCCTGTAAGCAAAAAGCTTTTGAGCTTACGCTACGTCAGGCTGCGGATAAGTGCGGCCTAGCCGTGGAAGACATCAAAAAGGCGGCTCGCATGATTGCTGATGCTAAAGGTTTTATCAGTATGTGGACCATGGGGCTTAACCAAAGCGTTATCGGTGTCGATAAAAACCTGTCGTTATTCAATTTGTCACTACTTACGGGTCAAATCGGAAAACCTGGCTCGGGGCCTTTCTCGCTCACGGGGCAACCCAATGCTATGGGAGGGCGAGAGGTGGGTGGCATGGCTAGCTTATTGGCGGCACATCGCGATTTGGGAAACGCAAAACATCGCCAAGAAGTACAAGATTTCTGGGGTGGTAAACCAATCAAGGGGGAACCTGGCTTAACCGCTACCGAAATGTTTAAGGCCCTGGAATCTGGAAAAATGAAAGCTGTTTGGATTATCTGTACGAATCCAGTAGTAAGCCTACCCAATGCAAGACAAGTAGAGAAGGCCTTGGAAAATGCCAATTTTGTAGTGGTTCAAGACATCTCTCACCGATCTGAAACCGCCCAACATGCCGATTTGCTATTGCCCGCAGCAGGATGGTTGGAGAAGGAAGGTACGATGACCAATTCTGAAAGGCGCATTAGCTATTTGCCAAAAGTTATCGATCCACCAGGGGAAGCGCTTCCCGATGCTGAAATTCTTTGGCGTTTTGCACAAGAGATGGGCTTTTCGGGCTTTGATTATAACACGGCAAGTGAGGTTTATGATGAGTATTGCCTGATGACCAAAGATACCAATATCGATATCTCAGGACTCTCACACCAACGTTTGAAGGAGGAGGGTAGTTTTCAATGGCCTGTACCTCATAGCACACATCCTGGCACCCCTCGTCTTTTCACTGACCAGCACTATTTCACCAGTGATCAAAAAGCACACTTTAATGCCCCTAAATATCTTGAGAATAGATCCGAGGCAACCGATGATGACTACCCACTAATCCTCAATACAGGTAGGGTACGCGACCAGTGGCATACGCGTACCAAAACCGGTAAGGTAAAACGCCTACTGACCCATATTCCCATGCCCTATTTACAGATGAACAAAGTAGACGCTTATGTCCGAGGACTTAAGGAGGGGGATATCGCTGTAATTAAGAGTAGACGAGGTTCGGTTAGGGTAAAAGTCAAAATTGATTTTGATATCCGAGAAAAGGTTGTTTTCCTACCCATGCACTGGGGTAAAATTTTAAATAAAGATTTTGGGAGGGCCAACAACCTTACCGGAGATTTAGTCGATCCTATTTCTAAAGAACCTGATTTTAAATATTCCAGTGTCAATGTTGAGAAGTATGTAAAGCCTCAAGAAAAAATAGTAGTTGTTGGGGCGGGAGCTGCTGCTTACCGCTTTGTACAATCTTTTAGGGAGCAAAATACCAAAGATGAGATCGCAATATTTTCCAAAGAGATATACCCTTTCTATAACCGTGTGCTTTTGCCAGAGTATGTGAATGAAGATCTCCCCTGGGAAGCCCTTCAAAAGTTAAAAGAGGGCGAGCTAGAAAAGTTGGATGTTCGCTTGCATGCCAATAACGGTATTCAAAGCATACGCCCGGAAGAAAAAGTAGTCGTCGATGACCATGGTGTTGCGCATCCTTACGATAAACTTATTGTAGCCACGGGGAGTAGAGCTTTTGTTCCCAATGATGTACGCTTAGACCTTCCGGGTCGTTTTACGATGAGAGAACGCAACGACGCAGATGCCCTTAAGCGTTATTTGCAAGAAACCGGTTTGCCTAATGAAGAGCAACATGTCGTCATTGTGGGAGGGGGGTTATTGGGTCTTGAATTGGCTGCTGCCCTCAAAAAGAAACATATCAATATTAGTATTGTTCAAAGAGCGCCCAGACTTATGGAACGTCAATTAGATCCGATATCCAGCCGACTGTTAGCCGACGATGTAACGGACCGAGGTATTCAGATTTACTTTGACAACGAAGTAAGTACTGTTTTTGAAGAGCGAGAGCGCAAAAATGTATTGAATGTTGCCCTCAAAACAGGGCGTACCCTTAGTTGTAATGCTATTGTATATGCCATAGGAACGCGACCTAATATCGATATTCTGAAGCAAGCAGGATTGCAAACCCGGCGAGGGGTGGTTGTAGATGCTTACTTAAAAACGAGCGACCCTAACATTTTTGCTCTAGGAGAGATTGCTGAGTTTGAAAATGCGCTTTTTGGAATTACCTCAGCCGCCGAACAACAGGCAGATGTAGCGGCGAACTACCTTTTGGGCGATTTGGGAAGTCTATACACGGGTTCGGTATTGATGAATATTTTGAAGTTTGAAGATTTGGACCTATGTAGTATTGGAATGGTAAATGCTCCCAAGGACGATCCTAGCTATCAAGAGATTATTTTGATGGATGTGAGCAAGCGATTTTACAAAAAATGTATCGTCAAAGATGATACCCTATTAGGAGCTGTGCTTATGGGCGATAAAAGTGAGTTTGCGGAGTTTAAAAGATTGATAGAAGAAGCCATAGAACTATCTGATAAACGCGAAGAACTACTTAGGGGTAGTTCTAATATTGCCCCTTTAAAGGGAAAACTAGTCTGTTCCTGCTCCCAAGTAGGGGTAGGTAACCTACAAGAAGCTATTGCTCAAGGGTGTACCGATTTTAAAGCCCTCTGTGCAGTGACTGGAGCTGGATTGGGTTGTGGTAGTTGCAAGCCAGAAGTGAAAGCCATATTAAACGATGCGGCCAAACCGGTGATGGCTTAGCAGCTATTTGAAAAAGTCTAAATGAGTTTGTAAAGTAGAGATCATGGAAAACGACGATCTGCATCGCATTCTAATTAAAGGAGGAGTAACCTCCCCTGGGGAGCTAAAAGATAGCATGACGCTTTTGGAATCTGTAGGACTGTCGGAAGTGTTTTTTGGTTCGCGACAAGATTTGCTTTTTCCATTACCCAAAAGTGCGGTCACTTCCCTGTCCGAAATAAGTACCCTTGGTACCGACATCACTAGCGATCGTAGTTATCAAAATATCGTATGTTCCTATGTCTCTGCGGATATTTTTGATATGACCCAATGGTTAAAAGGGTCTACTTATCTCTATCTGTTAGAACAATTTAACTATAAGCCAAAGCTTAAAATTAATATTACCGATCCCAAACAACGCTTGGTGCCCATCCTCACTGGCAATCTCAATTTTATTGCTTCGGAGCAAGAAGATTACTGGTATTTGAATTTGATTTTTCCGCATTGGAAGGAACGTGCCTACTACCCAGTACTTATTTATAGTTGGGATATTGTTGCCTTGGCGAAGGCCATTGAGGAAGTCTATACCACGGTGGCGAACGTGGACGAATTGTTTACTATTCTCAATCAGCAATTACAAACCAACAACCGTACCTTCAAAGATCCACTAAAAACCCCTTTTGTCACTTTTCCTTATTATGAGGGTATGAACCGTATGGGGCTTGATAGTTACTGGTTGGGCCTGTATTGGCGTAACAACCGCTATGATATTCAATTTTTAAAAGATTTTTGTGGATTCTGTTTGGATAATAGTATCGGAAAAATCGGGATCACACCATGGAAATCTTTGATTGTTAAGGGTATTCGAAATGAAGGCCGTCCTGAGCTCGAGCGTTTTTTGGGGCAACGGGGTATCAATGTACGCCACTCTCAGTTGGAGATGAACTGGCATTTGCCTGTTGATGATGCCGAGGCTTTGGCTTTAAAGAAGTATCTGGTTAACAGCTTTGACGAAAATGATATTAGCACTTATGGACTTACTTTTGGAATTAGCAACGATGTAGGCAAGCGCTCCCACTTTTCGTCTATTATCATTGAAAAGAACCCACCGCCGGAAATTACAGCTGGGTTTACCGTAAGACCTACCTACAACGTTTTGCACTTTAAGAACTTTGATCCCAATACCGCAGAGTATGTGCTATACGCCCAAGAGGTGGATAAAACGCAATTGGGGCAACTGTTGATGGAACTAAGTAAAAAGTACTTTTCAGAGCTATATTCCCTTCAAAAGCCAAAACAAGAAAAACCAGAAGAACTGGAGAAAGACCTGCATCAGGTATATCAGTGTTCCAATTGCTTAACGGTTTATGATGAAAACCTAGGCGATGTTGCCGCTAACATTCCTCCTAGAACCTTGTTCGAAAATATCGATGATGGGTATTGCTGCGGCGTTTGTGGTAGTGCAAAAGCAGCCTTTCAAAAAGTAGTCTTGGCATACTAAGCGAAAGCTTTTGGTAAGAGGTCGTACAGCCCCTTTTGGTTAAACGGAGTAGGCTTAATTTTGTGAAAAAGCAATAGCACTACTTTCGAAAGCTTTTCTTTAAAAAAACTACTTTTGCATATTCGTGGAACTTAGAAGAATGTAGCGTAATGACAGCACAAATTGAACACATTAAAACATTGATTATAGGCTCGGGCCCAGCAGGATATACTGCTGCCATTTATGCGGCTCGTGCCGATCTTAAACCTGTAGTTTATACGGGAATGGAGCCGGGAGGACAACTTACCACAACTACAGAAGTAGATAACTTCCCTGGTTATCCGGAGGGCATTGATGGTCCTACGATGATGGTGCAGTTGCAACAGCAAGCAGAGCGTTTTGGTACGGAGGTGCGAATCGGGCGGGCTACTGCGGTACAGCTGAGTAATGAAGTAGGAGGGCTGCATCAGGTAACTATAGATGATAGTAAACAGCTTACTGCAGAAACCATTATCATTTCAACCGGAGCTTCGGCCAAATATCTCGGTTTACCTAGCGAACAACGCCTAAGGGGCGGTGGGGTATCTGCTTGTGCCGTTTGTGATGGTTTCTTTTACAAAGGTCAAGAAGTGGCTATTGTAGGGGGTGGTGATACGGCTGCTGAGGAGGCCTCTTACCTGGCTAATATTTGCAAAAAGGTGACAATGTTGGTGCGGAAAGACCATATGCGGGCTTCCAAAGCCATGCAGCATCGTGTAAACAGTCTTGAGAATATCGATATCCGTTATAATACCGAAATAGAAGAGGTACTTGGCGAACAAGTTGTTGAAGGCCTACGCATGGTAAATAACCAAACTGGCGCCAAAGAAGATATTCCAATCACAGGCCTTTTTATTGCTATTGGTCATAAACCCAATACGGATATTTTTAAAGGTCAATTAGAAATGGACGAAACAGGCTATTTGATAACCGAACCAGGATCTACCAAAACAAATAAGCCTGGGGTATTTGCCAGTGGAGATGCTCAAGATAAAATTTATCGTCAAGCTGTAACGGCTGCTGGGACAGGCTGCATGGCGGCACTGGACGCCGAGCGTTACTTGGCTACTATAGAAACGGAAGAAACGGTAAGCTCTTAAGTACTACCAATTCTTAAAGTTAAG
>JBCDGY010000016.1:0-25127 GCA_039414375.1 Bacteroidota bacterium
AGACTATTTAACGCAACCATAACTATTTTTTCAATCTTGTCATTAAATAAATGAACATGAAAAAATTTCCGGTTGACAAACTCCTAGCCTTATTGACAGTAGCATGCTTTCTTTTAACCAGTTGTTCAAAAAACGATTCCGATAGCTCCTATGACTTAGCGGGGGACTGGAAAGTAGTGTATTTCTTAGACAATGGGAACAAAATAACCAAAACCGAAGACAACACTTGGCTCGACTTAAATAATGGAGATATTACCGCCAGCTTTTCGGAACCCAACGATAAAGGAGCGGGAACTGTATCTGGTATCACCGTAACCAATGGCTATAATGGGGAATATACCCTTGAGGATAATTGCAAAATCACTATAAGCCCTGTGAGCACTACTTTTATTAATGAACCCGAGTGGACGGAATTGTACAAAATAAGTGCCGCAGAACGCTTTGAAATTCGCAATTCGGAGCTTTTGATATACTACAACAATGGCAATACCGTGATTGCCTTTGAAAGAAATTAATTCAAAGGCCGTCATATTAAAGCATTGTTCGATGGACCATTAACCAAATGTGCCCTAACTTTTTTGGTAATTATGGAGCAGGAAAAATATCCGTTGTAACTTCCTAATAGAAAATATGGAAGTTAGCAGAAGATAACCGATGGAAACCTATTTTGTACTGCTTTATAAATTCCTGAACAGGAAAATGATAGATTTTGGGCTACCCCCTTTAATTGCTTATCCCTTAATGCTTATTGTTTTCTTCGTTCTATCTCAGTATTTATTTGCTAAAACCACAATTGCCGTATACGCCTATGTTCTTTTAGCATTGGTAATAATATTGAGCAATAGCAATCGTAAAAAAAATGAATTTCTAAAATCGATATTTCCACAACCGAAATACTGGGCGTTAAGGATTATTGAAAATGGAATTTTGAGTATACCCTTTTTACTCTTTCTAGCTTATCAACAACAGTGGTTATGGGTATTACTCCTATCAATTACTGCACCCTTAATGATTTGTTTTGATTTTAAAACAAATAGGAACTTTACAATTCCCACTCCCTTTGGGAAAAAACCATTTGAATTTCCAATAGGCTTTAGAAAAACATGGCTTTTGTTACTAATCGCCTATTATGTCTGCTGGATAGCGATTACTGCAAACAATTATAACCTGGGCGTTTTTTCAATTATCGCAACCTGTTTCATTTGTATGTCATACTACAATGAGGCAGAAAAAGCTTATTTCGTATGGATCTTTAGAGAATCGCCAAGTACCTTTCTATTTGAAAAAATAAAAACCGCTCTGATTTATTTTTCGCTGCTATCAACACCAATTCTAGTAGGGTTGTGCTCCTATTTTGAAAAGAATATTCTAACACTAATAGGCTTTTTCCTTTTAGGTTGTGCTTATTTGAGCGCCTTTGTATTGGCAAAGTATGCCGCATATCCTCGAAAAATTAATATACCTGAGGGCCTTCTAATAACCATGGCTATTATTCTACCACCAATCCTAATTGGAGTAATCCCTTATTTTTATGATCAATCGATTAAAAATCTAAAGCCACTTTTACTTGATTCAAATTAAAAACCTCTCCAAAACGTATGGCCATAAAACGGTACTTAGTGCTATAAATTTGGAATTAAAGTGCGGAAAGGTTTATGGTATTGTTGGTGAAAACGGAGCGGGTAAAACTACTCTTTTTAAATGTATTGCTGGCCTTGAACGCCACAAAGGGGAAATTGCTTCCGATTTTGATAACTTAAAAAATACCACGGGTCTTTTATTGACAGAACCTTTCTTCTTTTCAAAGATTACAGGAAAAGAATATATTCAACTTTTGGCAAATGCTCGAAATATAAAGTTAGGGGACCTTGACGATAAAAACATATTCAATTTACCCTTGAATGACTACACTTCAACATATTCAACTGGGATGAAGAAGAAACTGGCTTTAACCGCCATTTTACTTCAAAAAAATCAAGTCTATATTTTGGACGAACCCTTTAATGGGGTTGATATACAGAGTAGCTTTATTGTAACTGAGTTGCTCAAGAAGTTAAAAAAACTGGGGAAGACAGTGTTAGTGTCATCCCATATCTTCACTACTTTACGGGAAACCTGTGACGAAATATTTTTGTTGCGAAATGGCATGATTATCAAGAAGGTAGGATGTGAGGACTTTTCAAAATTAGAAACTGAGATGAAGCAATTTACCATTGGAAACCGTTTAGAAAAATTGGATTTATAATACCTCTTATTGACATTGATATTTGATGAATCTCTTGAGGAAATATCATTGCAAACTACTAACTTGAGCACAATAGCATAGCCCAATTGTTTGGCTTTAAAACCTATTATTTATCAGGACATTTACCCTCTAAAATGAGAAAAAACCTCTTCCTTATTGTCCTTCTAGCCGCGGTAAAGTTGCTTATTCAATTGCTTGGGAATAGAAATTATGGCTATCATAGGGATGAATTGTTACACCTATCGGTTAGTGAGCATCTCGATTGGGGATTTATGGAATTTCCCCCGCTTATTGGATGGATTGGAAAATTGTCCTACCTCCTCTTTGATTATACTTTAATGGGTACAAGACTGTTTCCCACCCTTGCCGGGGTTGCCATATTAGTACTTTGCTGTTTGATAGCTAAAGAAATGAAAGCCAATACCTACGGTATAGCTCTAGCAGGTATTTGTACCCTGGCATTTTTGCCTTTCTATAGAAATCACACCTTATTCCAACCAGTAGCTTTTGATCAGTTGTTTTGGACCTTAGGGTTCTACTACCTACTCCGATATCTAAATACGGAGCATCCACGATATCTATTGTTAACCGGAGCTACTTTAGGCTTGGGATTAACGAACAAATACACCATTATCATTTGGGCATTTGGAATTGTTGTAGGTATGCTTTTCCATCAAAAAGGAAAGGTCTTTAAAAACAAATGGTGGTATCTGTCTGGTTTGTTAGCATTTTTCATAGTGCTACCAAACGTCCTCTGGCAAATTCAGAACAACTTTCCCTTACTAAAGCATCTGGAAGCATTAAAGCGCAGTCAATTGAACCAAATGAATCCATTTGCATTTGGTTTGGAACAACTGTATTTTCCATTTACCTTAATTATTAGCATTGTAGGGGTTATTTATCTTTTCCAACAAAAGAACTATCGCCCTCTAGGGATTGCCGCAATTGCCATTTTTGTAACCATGTGGCTCCTCCAATCCAAGGCATATTACGTATTTGCACTGTACCCCATACTTTTTGCTGCAGGCGCCGTTAAGACTACCCAGTGGCTCACCAATAAACGCAAAGTTTGGGCTTATTTGATTCCAGTACTATTATTAATTTCTGTTATTCCGTTTATTCCGCATCTCACCCCAGTTTTACCTATTGAACAGTATGTACAATTCGCTAATCTTAAAGCCAAAGAGGGGCGCTTTGAACTCACCAGCGATTATGCTGATATGTTTGGTTGGGAGGAACAAGTTAAAACGGTAGATAGCCTCTACCGTTCTTTAAGTACCTACGAGCGGGGGCATTGTGTGCTTTGGGCAGAAAACTATGGCGAAGCGGGGGCTTTGAAAATATTGGGAAAAAAATATGACCTACCCAATCCCATCAGTAGACACGGTAGCTTTTGGCAATGGGGGCCAGGCAATGAAAATGCTGTTGTTTGGATTAGTCTAGGAAATGAAACAGCTGCTGTAACCTATATTTTTGAAGATGTTGAATTGATTAAAACCATTAAACATCCTTACGCCATAGATGAGGAGCACAATATTCCCGTTTACCGATGTCGAAAACCAAAGCTGCCTATTCAACAATGGTGGAAAGCCTATGAGCCCTATATTTTTGATTGAAGATAAGGTGCATCCCAAAGCAATGACCGCTCCTAAAATTCAGTATTGTAGTCTGAGGGCATTTAAAAACTTCTCCGCTACCTTCTAGCCCAAAAGAATCCTTTAAAAAATCTCATTTTTCTTACGAAACTTAAAGAAGAGATTCCCGTCTTTCCCAAACTAACGCTGGTAAGAATACCGATGATTGTAGATTACACTACGCTATACTGCCTTGGAAGCACATCATCAAAAAACAATACCTTACGCATGAGACACTTGTTTTACCTCCTTGCCATTGCCCTTTTACATTCCTGCTCCCAGGACGATCCAGCGGCCCAACAACCTCCCGCCGACTTTGCATATGCATTTACCAAATACAAGTTTTCCCATACTTTTGAAGCCACCACTACCAATGTTCCCTATAGTTTTTTTAAACCCCAACAAGCCTATACCTCTACTACTGAGTTTCCTCTAGTAGTGGCTTTGCACGGTACAGAATTTCATGTCTCTACCGAAGAAGACTTCCTATCTGAGGCCTTGAAAACTGCGGGGTTTATGATGACCACTTGGATTGAAGAAAACATACAACAACAATATCCAGCCTATGTGTTGGCCCCCAACATTCACAGTGGCATTTTTGATCTTCCAGGATATAACAGTTGGGAAGATGTAGCCGCACAAGCTCTTTTAGTGGAAATGCTAGACCTAATCACCACTTCACACCAAATTGATACCGATCGCATTTACTTTGTGGGACATTCCATTGGTGGAGGGGCGGTATGGAAGCTAAGCGGTGCTTTAAAAGAGCGGATAGCCGCTATAGTTCCTTTAAGTCATGGTTTGGGCGCTGCTGCCAATGCCGATCCTATTATTAACGATATTTCCAATGGCGTGTACGACGATATTTCGATTTGGAATATTGTCCATATCGCCGATTTCGAAGGTTCTATAAGAACGGCAAGGCCCATTTTTAAACACCTACAAAACCTAGGTTTAAACCCTGTAATCACGCACACCTTGGACACTCAAGAAAGTAACCTTACTAGTACAGCAATTGGAGCCGCAATTGAGGCTGGCCAAAGCTACTTCTATACCGAACATAATTTTCCATGCGAAGGCGCAGCGTGTCACTACAGCTGGGTTACCGATTTAGAAGGGCAACAACTCTATCAATGGCTGTTTCGACAAAGAAAGGAAGAATAGCACTTGCACTAGATCGCAGCATCAATTCATTTATAGTTATAAGCGTTAGTATAAAAACCTGAGTTCGATTATTATTGCTTTTACAGAATGCAATAAATCGCTTTAGATTTTCGCTAAAAATGCGCCGGAAATCGTGGGCTATTTTCAATAATTTTTAGTGAAAAGATGAAGTATTTTGGGCATTTCCTTTAGGACTTCCTTCTTTTCGCCGTAAATCTGATAAAATCCTCTCGCGATATCCAGTTAAAAGGTACTATTCCAGAAGAATAAAAGGCATTTCAGAGAACCCTCTTAAAATCCTCATAAGGTTAAGGCAGCAATTCCAATAATCCGTAAACTATTGGGTAAATTGGGTAAAATGTCACCAGTATACACTTTAAAAATCTTGTGATACAGTAGATCTAACCTTTTAAAGCACTTACAAACGAGAATCATTATGACGAAAATCACCATCGGTCTTGTACTCCCCTATGCGCTTTGTTGTAGTTACTTATACGGACAAACCTCCAAGGACTCCCTTGCCATCAAACAGGTAGCATTAGACTATATTGAAGCACAACATCAAGTAAAACCCAAACAATTTGAGCGTTCTGCACACCCAAGAATGGTAAAGCGCACTTTTTGGACCCACAAACGTAGTGGAAAGGAGTATCTCCGTGAAACTTTTACGGACGCCATGATACTACTAGCGGAGACTTACAATACAAAAGGGGATCAGTTCCCAAAAAATCCAAAAAAAGAGGTGATTATCCTTGACATTTTTGATAGAACCGCTTCCGTAAAACTCATTGCAGATGAGTGGATTGATTACATGCATATTGTAAAACTTAATGACAAGTGGCAATTGGTGAATGTGCTTTGGCAATTTAACAATGCCGCTGATCATGGCGGATAAACCAATTCATATCGCTTGATGAAAACACTTCTAACCTTTCTTTTTTGCCTTACACTAGTCCCTTTACTAGAGGCGCAGCCAACGTCCATAACCTATGAAAGCAATGGTCGAAAAACCAACCAAAACCTAGCAGCAAATCCAGAAGAGGATAACAATCCTTTTGCACCTTTTATAGGGGAGTGGACCTTAAAGAACGATACCTGGACACAAAACTGGGGAGGACAAAATGATACCATAACAATTCCTGGACACCATACGATTTGTAGTGCGCTCAATACCGATAACAGCCTACTATCTATTATTGATGGCCCAGCGCCCAATGGCCATATCTTCTGGTCGTATAATCCCGTAACCAAAAAGGTCGATCACCTTTCCAGTTTTGGTGCCCTTCGCGCCGGAAAAGGTAGTGGCGCATTTTACGATGGGCCCAACCTAAAGCTAAAACTACAATTTGAAGGAGAAACGCCAAATACCTACCGTATCTACACCTACCGCTGGATCAATGAGAACGAGTATGCCCTAAACTCAGTTCAGTACAATAATAAAGATCAACCTACGGGGCTCTTTTACGAAGGCAATTTTGTAAGAGTACATACCCCTGATCAAATCCGTAAAGAGATCACCGCTATTCTTAAAGTTTTAGACAACCAAAAGATCAGCAAAAAAGCACAATTAGCAGTATACTCGGATAGTATTGTACATATGGCCCCTAACACTCCGGTGATTTCTAATAAAAAAGACCTATTGGCTTATTTGGAAACCCAACAAACCTATGGCCGTGTAGTAATAGAACACCAAATTGGAGAAATTTCAACCTATGGCACTATTGTTTTAATGCGAGGTTCTGTATCGGGGACCTTCTTCCCAAGTAATGGAGGAACTGCTACACCATTTCTTACCAAAAATCTTT
This sequence comes from Bacteroidota bacterium, assembly GCA_039414375.1. Classification (GTDB taxonomy): domain Bacteria; phylum Bacteroidota; class Bacteroidia; order Flavobacteriales; family Flavobacteriaceae; genus Croceivirga. Next base: position 6,849 of record JBCDGY010000016.1, read on the forward strand.
TTGTTTTCACTAGGGAGCAAGGACAACTTAAGATCGCTAAAATCATTTATAATCAAAGTCCTGTAACACCATCTACCACAAAATAAAGCTTCAATCCCATTGAATTTTAGTAATTTACCATAGCGTATGACCAAGGTTTGATATCCAAACTAATTTTGAATACTGATGCCTTATATAATTTAATAACTACTGATGACCAACATTTTTGAAGCCGAAACAACCAATACCCTCCTAAGCCGTATTGAGCAACTGCAAGACACCTCGGAACCACAATGGGGAAAGATGAATGTCGCACAAATGCTAGCCCATTGCAATGTATCCTATGATATGGTATATACCGATAAATATCCCAAACCTGGAGCATTTCAAAAGTTCATTATAAAAATGCTCGCCAAAAAAGCAGTAGTAGGACCAAAACCCTATCCTAAAAATGCGAGAACTGCTCCCGAGTTTTTAATAACAGACGAGCGGGATTTTGAGACTGAAAAAACAGCCTTAATCCAAAACTTGAACAAGACTCAAGAATTAGGGGCTAACTATTTTGACAATCGGGAGTCCCACGCCTTTGAGAAATTAAGTGTTAAGGAATGGAGTACCTTATTCCATAAGCACCTCGATCATCATCTAACCCAATTTGGGGTTTGACAATTGCGTAAGCTTCAAAAAAATCAACTGCTGTCACAAAAACGGTTTGCCCATGACCATAAGCCATCAACGAAAGTGGGGTTTAGTTACTAGTCTTCTTTTTTTGTCTTATGGGTATAGCCAAAACGTACCCAGTTTATTAAACGACAGTAATATCAACGCCACATTCTCTATTGTAGCCTTCGACCAGCAAGCACAGGAATGGGGCATCGCAGTGGCTACCAATAATATCTATGTAGGCAATTCCACCATCTACATCACACCAGGGGTAGGTGCTTTTTCGGTAATCGCGGAAACAGCACCAAAATATGGCCATGCAGGACTGGCGAATTTAAAAGAAGGCAAGTCGATTACTGAGGCTATTGAAGCGGTAAAAGCAGAAGATGAAGACGCGCATTATCGGCAAGTGGCTGGTATTGATGCGCAGGGTGAGGTAGCTGCCTTTACAGGTAAAGCCCTATCATACTGGCCTGGTTACGCCTCGCATTTTTTGGGGCAAGGGTATGTGGTTTTGGGCAATCAACTAGCCGAAGAAGTGCTCTCCAACATGGCCAAAACTTTTGAAAACACTGCGGGAACGCTTGCCGAACGGCTTATGTCCAGTTTAGTAGCAGGGCAACAGGCAGGAGGTCAAATTTCAGGCAAACAATCCGCAGCTCTGGTGGTAAAGGGTTCAGAAAACGAATGGTTCAATCAAATCGACCTTAGGGTTGACCATTCCAAAACCCCTATAGCTGATTTACAGCGACTCCTCAATTACCATTATGGAAGAATCCGCCTCAATCAAGCCTACTATGCTTATGAGGCTGGTAATACTAAAAGAGCCACTAATAAATTGGCCGAAGCAGAAGCGCTTTTACAAGGTTGGACAGGAATGTACGCCAAAATAGCACAAGTTCACCTGCAAATGAGTAATGAAGCAGCCGCTGTTACTTGGATTAAAAAAGGACTTACAGAAAACAAACAATGGATCGTTTATTTACCCGCTTTTTATGTATTACGGCATCATCCTGAAATAAAAACCTTGATCAAGAGCGATACTTATAATGTAAAGGATTGGGAGAGTGCAATAAGTATGTTGGGAAATCTTGGGCAGCATCAAGAGGCTATCGACCTGGGCAATACCATCTTGCAAAGGCAACAGTCTTCTTCCTACCTCCATTTTCTATTGGCTAAAAGTCATGTAGCGCTAGGTGCTCCAGCAACAGCAATTAAGCATCTTCAAAAAGCCTTAAAAATAGATGCTGCCAATCGAGAAGCAGAGTTGCTTTTAAATAGTATCTCAGCAACATCACAAGAATAGGCATTACAGCACTCAGGCCTTTTGGTGTCTTTATTCCATTTTTTAGACCTGGCCTCTAAAGTATCTTTTTCTCCATTTAGCCTTTTACAAAAACCAGTCTAGCGCAACTGCAACAAGGAGACCTTTGTAAAATTCAAAGTATGTGGGAGACTCTTATGATCCGTCATGGCTCTAAGAATTTCCATTAACCTGAGTTCGATTATTAAAAACAATCTTTAAATTGAGAAACCTTTTACTTTTAAACCGGATTATGCATTAGAGGGGCGTAATGAAGGTTGAAAACGCAATAAAATGATTTTTAGATTTTGACATAGTCACCCTACAGTGAAATCGACAACATAATAGAGTTGTTTATTTTGAAGCGATTTCAAGCTGTAATACTTGCTTCTTAGTTAGGCGGGCCTATCTGCAGACAAGGCAGGGCTTTTTCTGATGCATAATTCGGGTGAAAAAATTGGAGCGCATTGCCCATGTTAGTTGCTAAAAAACCTTACTTATGAAGACTTTCAATCTCCAAAATTGTCTGTTGTTGTTAATACTTTGTTGGTCAACCCTACAATCCCAGGATAAGACCACAAGACAACAAATCCTCGATCATGGACAACAAATTCGAGAAGCCTTCGCAGCAGGTGCTATTGACCAGATAAGACAATTGCATCACCCGGAAGTAACTAAGGCACTGGCCTACAATAACCTGGCCATTGGCCGAGATGCGGTAATGAAAGGCATTAACGAGACCTTGGCAAACTACCAGCTCATGTTCGTTGAGAATACCGTAGAAGACATTTATATAGCTGGTGATATTGCTTTGGAACAGACCAAATTTGCTATTAAGGGAACACCAAAAAAGAATGGCGATCCCTTTGTTTTTCGGGGACGTACCTTGGTTACCTATATTCGTTACAAAGAAAGTCCTTCGGGCTGGGCCACCCTAAAAGAAATCATTCAGCCTGCAACTGACTGAGCCAAAAACACCGTTTTGAAATGAATTTAAGCGAAAAGAAGCCTGCGTTACTACTGATTGATGTACAAAAGGGATTTGAAGAGGAAAACTATTGGGGAGGCAACAGAAACAACAAAGAAGCCGAAGTCATTTGCGGTAAAGTGTTGCAACGCTGGAGACAACTTCAATGGCCTATTTTTCACGTAAGACATAGTTCTAGTAATCCAAAATCTAAACTGCACAAAGACCATCCGGGCTTTGCCTTTCATGAAGCAGTGCTGCCTCAAGAAAATGAACCCATCATCACGAAAGATGTAAATAGTGCTTTTATTGGCACGGACCTTAAGGAACGCCTAGACCAGCAAAACATTACTGCACTTATTATCGTAGGACTTATTACCAACCATTGTGTGTCGACTACAACCCGAATGGCTGGTAATTTTGGTTATGATACCTATGTGCTATCCGATGCTACCGCAACCTTTGATCGTAAAGGACCAGACGGAAAAACCTATAGTGCAGATATTATCCATTGGACCACCTTAGCCAACTTAAATGAGGAATTTGCTACTGTTTTAAACCACAAGGAGCTTTTAACCTGGGTTCGATAATTAGTACAAAAATAAGGTCTACCTCTGAAATCGATGCTTTTAGAAACTGAATGGCAAAAGCCAAAAGTTTAAATGCGCTTTCAACTCAGACCTTATTAACGAAGTCCTACTATTCCTGGGGGTTACCCTATAATTTGTAATGTAGATATCTGTCTGAAATCTACATCATCTTCCAACGAAATTTCGCGATTCGCTTCGGGCCTCGAACTCCCATAAATAGGTCGGTTATTTCGATTATTCATCTTTCAATATTGTAAGATAATTCTTAACTTTTAAAAAGGTTAGTCATCGATTATGCCGCTGTTGACAACAGCTAATCGACCTATGACAACATATAATTTGAGTCGGTTTTTTTAGAGAATAGGTTTGAATATTCTTACGAAAAGATGTTCATATGCCTGTCATAAAATCCCTATTAAAAATTTTCCTTGGTCTTTTAGCACTGATTGGGGTTTCTTATCAACTATCTGCACAAACTTGTACTATTAATGCAGGTACCCGAACATGGACGATTTGTGAAGGCAGTCCCTTTGCTTTTGATGGGCAAAACCCAACAGGAACTACTCCCGCGGGCACCATTACTTGGTCGCAAATCGGAGGACCGTCAGTAGTTATCAGTGATGTGAACTCGCCCACCTCAAGCGTTTTAGGAATGACTGGTGGCAATACCTATCGCTTTTTACTTTCTGCGGACTGTACTACGGAAACACAAGAAGTAACAGTTACCATAGAACCCATTACCGAAGCCAATGCCGGTTTAGATGTTGACTTTTGTCCAGATAATGCTGGTAATATCACCGTTAATGGAAATACCCCCCAAAATCCTAGTGAAACAGGGCGCTGGGCCATTGTATCGTCTAGTAATAACGCTGGCATTACTATTAATTTCCCCAACTCGCCAACAACCACAATTTCTATGCCTCCTACTAGCTGTGGAGATACCCGTATCGCATGGATCATAGAAGGTCCAGAATATGCGCCAGGGCAAAATTGTGAGTCCAGATCAGAAATTGTTATTACCAATTTTGGCGGAGTAGATCCGGTAGATGCTGGTTTCGATCAAAATTTAGGCAACTGTTATTCCACCACACAATCCACTGAACTTGATGCTACTTTCGGAGGATGTGATCCTGCAACACAAATAGGTACTTGGTCTTTTGTAAGTGGTCCAAGTAATCCAGTATTTACAGATGTCAACAATGCCGATACGAGAGTTTCTAATCTTATCCAAGGTACCTATGAATTGCGGTGGACAGTACAAGGACCCTGTTCGGAAGCCTCCGATACCATGACGATTAATGTACCGGCACCCACTCAGGATGTTTCTGGTGGTGTTTCAGGGCCTCGTGTAAACTTATTTATCTGTGATAATGGTATCAATTCTATTACCATTCAAGGAGAAGTACCCCAATTTGCCGGAGAAACCGTGAATTGGACCCAAACAGGAGGAACCGCATTACCCCCTGGATCTATAGTGACTCCCAATAGTAGTAGTACGATCATCAATAACCTTGTGTCTCCGGGCAATCCCTACACCTTTGTATACACGGTTACCAATACCAATACGGGTTGCGGTGTCTCTAGAGAGTACCGCGTGGATTTCAGAGGGTCCTCTCGCACTGTCGAGGCTAATGGAGGGGATGATTTTTATGGAAATTGTGGGCAGACCAATTTTGAAATTCCTGTAGTTTCTACGGGTACAGGAAGTACGCTTTATCGTATCCTCAGTGGTCCTGCCGATTCTCCTTTAGCACCCTTTCCAACAAGTTATACCAATCCTACCGGATTACTCGATATAGAACTTGAAGAAGATGGCACCTATGTTTTAGAATTTATCCGCAGCGAAGGTGGAGAATTACCAGTCGGTTGTACAGATGGATACGATACCATGAACGTCTTTGTATCCGGGGTATCCGGAGCTCCCAATGCCGGTACTGACTTTAGCATTATATGTGGACAAACCACCACTACTGTAGTAGGGAATGTGCCTCCAGATGGCACGCCATTGTGGACACAAATTAGCGGCCCGCAAATAGCCACTATAGTAACACCTTATTCCTCTACAACTGATATTACGGGATTAGTGCCAGGAGAATATGTTTTTCAATACGAATATTTAGGGGGTAGTTCTTGCCCTTCTATAGCGGATCAAGTGACCATCAGTTCCAGCTCGTCCAGCTTAGGAAGCGCCACAGCAGGCCCTGACCAAAGTGCCTGTGTTGGCGCCCAGGTCCTACTAGCTGCAAATACGCCAGGAGCAGGAGAATTTGGAACTTGGAGTCAGGTCTCTGGACCAGATACCATCACCTTTTCGGATAGTAATGACCCTAATGCTACAGCTACTGGTTTTAACTCTCCTTCGGCTACATATGAGTTACAATGGACGATAGATTATATAAATCCAGGCCCATCAGGCTGTTCATCGGCATCATCATCTACCTTAAATATCAATACCGGTACTGATAACGCACCTGGTTTGGCCAATGCAGGTAATGACCAATGCATCGCATTGCCGCTTTCAAGTATCAATCTGGCTGCTGACCCAGTAGGTCCTGGGGAAACGGGAACTTGGAGCGTAGCGCCAGCAGCAGGTGTTACGATCAATACTCCTAACGACCCAAATTCGAGCGTTACCCTCACCAATGCTGGGGCTTATGTGTTCACCTGGACTGTTACTAACGGCGTGGCAGGCTGCACATCAGCGTCTGACGATGTTGAAGTGGTATTGGCAGATACTGCTAACGCCAATGCGGGTCCCGATCAAAATGGACTCTGTAGTAATACCGTCAATTTAGCGGCTACCATTTCTAATGGAGCCACTGGAGAATGGTCTTATGTTTCTGGCCCTGGTGGATTTAGCTTTAGCGATATCACCGATCCAAACGCCACGGTAACCATTGGTTTTAGTGGTACCTATGTGTTTGAGTGGACCGTAACGGCAGGTAGCTGCTCCACCGATTCCGATCAGGTTAGTATAGAAGTTGGGGTGCCCCCTACGACTGCTAATGCTGGACCCGACCAGGACATTTGTAATAGTACGAACGCCGTCCTTGGAGGCAACCCTTACACTGTAGGAAGCGAAATCGGAGTTTGGTCTGTGCTTTCCGGAGCGCCTTCAACTCCTGTTTTTAGTAATTCCAGTCAATTTAATACCACCGTTTCTGGATTAGAAACCGGTATCTATACTTTCCGATGGACTATTTCCAGTATCAATACCGACAACTGCCCCCAGACCTCCGACGATGTAACCATAGAGGTTTATGCTGGTGCCGATGCTGGTAGCGATCAAGACCTATGCGATGTTACTTCCTTTTTGCTGGAAGGAACGCCTAACTCCACCGGTACCTGGTCTCTAGTCTCTGGCCCTTCTAGTCCTGCCCCAACTATCAATCAACCAACGCCCAACTCTCCTTTAGCTAGCGTGGATGTAAGTACTTCAGGTCCCGGAACCTATGAATTTCAATACCAAACCAACAGTTACAATTTTGTGTCAGGAGGTACCTGTCCCGGCAGTACCGACAATGTAATCGTGGAGGTTAGTCAAAGACCGAGCTTTGATCCGACCGCTGGTCCCGACCAAGATTTATGTACAGCTTCTAGCACTTCACTAACCCTAGCAGGCAATGCACCCCCAGCAGATGGAACTACTGCCGAATGGGTAATCACCTTTGAACCCGTAGGGAGCACAGCAACAATAAGCGATCCTACCAATCCCACAGCAAGCCTCGATAACTTAACTACGGAAGGTATTTATGTATTAGAGTGGCGTTTTGCCAATGGTAATTGCGTAGTACTCGCTGATGTAGTTCGCTTTGAAGTCTATGACCCGCCGACCCCTATAGAAGCCGGAGACGACAACCCGCAAGCCTGTATTGCCAACTATTTAACCAATGCCACCACCCCTACTTCAGGTATAGGAACTTGGAGCATTACTTCTGCTCCCTCTGGGTCCGCTACAACTATCGATAGCCCAAACAATCCAGTTACTGGCTTGTCAAATATTTCCTTAGGCACTTATGTACTTACATGGGAAGTTACCAATGGTCCTTTTACCAGCCCTAGCCCCTGCGCACCCCAATCGGATACGGTTACCATAACTTTTAACGATGTAGCACCCTCACAGGCCGATGCAGGACCTGATCAACTGCTCTGTAATGAAAATCAAACCAGAATGGCCGCTCAAACGCCCACCTCGGGTAACGGCACCTGGACACAAACTGCCGGAGCGGCGACCACTATTGCTTCTCCAAATAATCCACAAAGTGTAATAATAGGGTTGAGTCCTGGTATTTACGAATACACCTGGACGACTACAACAAGTAATAACGACGGCTGCATCTTTTCTGATGCGGTTACCATTGAAGTTACTCCTGAACTTGACACCGCTAATGCGGGCCCGGATGCTTCTTATGCACAATTTTCGCCTGTTGCCATGGCGGCCACTGCACCCACAACAGGTATTGGAACCTGGTCACAAATTTCTGGACCCACCACTGCAGGCTATATCAATGTCAATGATCCCAATACCCAATTAACAGGTTTGGATATAGGAATTTATGAATTTGAGTGGACCGTTTCTAATGGTACTTGTGATGATGAAGATGATCGTGTTATCATTACTATTGTCGGCAATGCCGATCTAGAGCTTACCAAAACAGTTAGTGCCAGTGAGGTAAATACTGGAGACACGGTTTCTTTCACAATTTCAATCTTTAACAATGATGCTACTAGTAGTGTTGATGCTACGGGAGTAGCGGTACGGGATGTTGTTCCTGATGGCTACAGCGTGGTATTGGGCTCTGTTAGTAATGATGGGGTTTATAATCCCGGTAACTTCACGATAGATTGGTCCAATTTAACCGTCCCCAGTGGTACTACCCTAGCTTTAACCTTTGATGCTGTTATTAATGCGACCGGCGACTATGACAATAGTGCAGAAATCACTGCAAGTGATCAAAACGATCCAGATTCCGATCCAAATAATGATATCCCCACAGAGGATGACCAAGACAATGCCATAGTTACAGTTAGAACTGCTGACCTTAGTTTAACCAAAACGGTAACGCCTTCGTCTGTGAGTGTGGGGGATCTGGTTACCTTTTCACTGGAAGTGACCAATGCGGGAGCCAATGATGCTACGGGGGTAACCCTTCAAGATGTTGTCCCTGATGGCTACACCATCGGTACGGTAAACAATGGAGGTAGCCTTGCTGGAAGTACCATCACCTGGGCAGGACTATCCTTATCCAACGGAAGTTCTACAACCGTTACTTTTACCGCTACCGTTAATCCACCTACAGGAGCAACCAACGAATACCAAAATACCGCACAGATTACTGCCTCGGATCAAAACGATCCCGATAGCCAACCCAATAATGACGATGGCGATCAAAGCGAAGATGACGAAGACAGCGCCCAGATAACCCTCGAACAGGTTGACTTAGAGTTGAACATCTCAAACAATACCGCTAACGGAAACGTAGGAGACACCGTTGACTATACCGTTTCCTTATTTAACAATGATGCCGTGCAGACCGGAGATGCCTCTGGAGCCGAGGTTACCGTCACCCTACCTCCAGGATTAGACATTGTCCCAGGTAGCATTACCAATGGAGGAGTATACAACGCTGGAAGCGGTACCATTACCTGGTCTAACCTCGATGTAGCCAATGGCGATACCTTAGACCTCGACTATCAGGTAACCGTGAATGGCAATGGAAACTACAATACTACTGGACAGTTAACCGCTTCTGACCTTGTCGATGTGGATAGCGCTCCAAACAACGACGATGGCGACCAAAGTGAAGATGATGAAGACAGTGCACCTTTTGCTTTGCAAACTGCTGACCTTAGTTTAACCAAAACGGTAACACCTTCGTCTGTGAGTGTGGGGGATCTGGTTACCTTTTCACTGGAAGTGGCCAATGCGGGAGCCAATGATGCTACGGGGGTAACCCTACAAGATATAGTCCCTGATGGCTATACCATTGGTACGGTAAACAACGGAGGTAGCCTTACTGGAAGTACCATCACCTGGGCAGGACTATCCGTATCCAACGGAAGTTCTACAACCGTTACTTTTACCGCTACCGTTAATCCGCCTACAGGAGCAACCAACGAATACCAAAATACCGCACAGATTACTGCCTCGGATCAAAATGATCCCAATAGCCAACCCAATAATGACGATGGCGATCAAAGCGAAGATGACGAAGACAGCGCACAGATAACCCTCGAACAGGTTGACTTAGAATTGAATATCTCAAACAATACCGCTAACGGAAATGTAGGAGACACCGTTGACTATACCGTTTCCCTATTCAATAATCCTGCGGAAGTTGGAGATGCCTCTGGAGCCGAGGTTACGGTTACCCTACCTCCAGGATTAGACATTGTTCCTGGTAGCATTACAAACGGGGGAGTATACAACGCTGGAAGCGGTACCATTACCTGGTCCAACCTCGATGTAGCCAATGGCGATACCTTAGACCTCGACTATCAGGTAACCGTAAACGGCAATGGAAACTACAATACTACTGGACAGCTAACCGCTTCTGACCTTGTCGATGTGGATAGCGCTCCAAATAACGACGATGGCGACCAAAGTGAAGATGATGAGGATAGTGCTCCTTTTGCTTTGCAAGAAGCTGATTTAAGGTTGGAAAAAACCATTTCTGGAACTTCGACTGGTACGCCCAATATTGGGGAAACCGTCACTTTTGAACTAACCGTAACCAATGACGGACCTAACACCGCAACCAACGTTGTTTTAGAAGATGAGCTACCCGCAGGCCTTACCTTACTGGCCATTAATAATGGAGGTACAGCTATAGCCAACACCTTCTTACGATGGGAAATACCTACTTTACCAGTAGGGAGCACTACGGTTTCTTATGAAGTTGAGGTAAACGCGCCAAGAGGCTTTATTGATGAGTACTTAAACATTGCAGAAATCACGGCTAGTGATCAAAATGATCCAGATAGTGAACCTTTTAACAACGATGGCGACCAAAGTGAAGATGATGAGGACTTCTTTGTTATCGACCCACAACTCATCGATATAGCAATTGACCTTTCGGTAAACGATCCAAATCCTAATGTGGGTGAGGTGGTTACCTTTACACTAGATGTAAGCAACCTAGGAGACGATCCAGCTACCGGGGTTGACTTACAAAACTTAATACCCCCTGGTTATGGAGCCATAACCAACATTAGTAATGGAGGTATTTTTAGTGGTGGTGCTATCGACTGGTCCGGTCTTTCTATCACCAATGGCAATACGCTAACACTTACTTTCGATGCCGAAGTACTGGCACCAACAGGAGCTTCTGGAGAATATCAGCAAGTTGCGCAAGTAACTGCGGCAGATCAATTTGATGTTGATAGCACCCCAAATAATGACGATGGCGACCAAAGCGAAGACGAAGAGGACAACGCAGCCCTTATTCCCCAACAAGCAGACCTCAGCCTCCAAAAGACCGTAAGTGATCTAACCCCTAATATTGGAGACAGTGTCACCTTTACATTGACCATAACCAACCAAGGTCCTGATCCGGCTACTGGGGTTGCCGTAGAAGACTTCCTTCCTACAGGATATACCTTAACCGGGGTAAATCAAGGAGGCACCCCAACGGGAAATAGTGCCTCGTGGTCCGGTTTAAGCGTACTAGCCAACGGTGGCAGCATTGCATTGACCTATACCGCCACGGTAAATGCACCCACTGGCGCTGTAGGAGAATATGTAAACACAGCACAAATTACAGCCAGTGATCAGCACGATCCCGATAGCGATCCAACTACCGATCAAACGGTAGACGAGGATGGTAATGGAAATGGAGACGACGACGATGAGGATACCCTTACCCTATCCCCTAACATTGGTGATTTAGAGCTGACCAAAATTGTAATAGATAATGACATCACCCCTCCGGTAGGTAGTGAGATCAGTTTTGAGATCACCGTATTTAACGTTGGAGGAGTTGATGCCAATAGTGTTGTAGTTCGAGACTTATTGCCTTCTGGTTATGATTTTGTGTTGTACAGTTCCACCTCTGGCATCTACAATGAGAATACTGGTATTTGGCAGGTAGGTAATATTTCCGCAGGAGGGAATGAAACCTTAGTCATCGATGTACTGGTGAACGAAACTGGAACTTATACCAATGGCGCCGAAATAATTAGTGCTTCCATTTTTGATACAGACTCCACGCCTAATAATGATATTCTTGCAGAAGATGATCAAGATGAAGCCGTGGTTACTCCACAAATTATTGTTGATTTATCATTAACCAAAACTGTGGACAATGCTACACCGTTGGTTACCGACAATGTGGTATTTACCCTTACGTTGTCCAATGATGGGCCTAGTACCGCAACAAATATTCAGGTTAGCGATGCACTCCCCTCAGGGTTCAATTATATTTCACATGGTGGCGGAGGCACTTACGTTCCAGGAACTGGCCTATGGAGCATTCCCAACTTAGGGATTGGCAACAGCGCCGTACTCAACATTACGGCTAGCATTAACACTTCCGGAGACTATATAAATGGCGCGGAAGTAATAGCTCACGATCAAACAGATATCGATAGTACCCCCGGCAATGATCTCCTAACTGAGGACGATCAAGATGAAGTACTGGTTACACCAAGACAATTGGTTGATATCTCAGTAAACAAAATAGCAGATACCAACACTCCAAATATCGGTAGTAATATCACATTTACCATTACCGTAACTAATGATGGCCCTAGCGATGCCACCGCAGTGGTCGTAACCGATTTATTGGCCTCAGGCTACGCCTTTGTGTCTGCAACGCCTTCTGTTGGTACTTATGCCGATGATAATGGTTCGTGGACTGTTGGCACCCTACCCAATAGTACCAGTCAAACATTGGTAATTGAGGCCAGCGTACTGGCCAATGGCATCTACGCCAATACCGCCGAACTTACCGATGTAAACGAGGAGGATATAGATTCCTTCCCAGCCAATAATGATGATACGGAAGACGATCAATCGACCGTTGTACCCACCCCAGTTTTGGTCTCTGATCTAGCGCTTACCAAAGCGGTCAATAATACCACACCGCTAGTAGGAGAGGTTATTGAGTTTACCCTTAATGTTACTAACAATGGCCCCAGTACAGCCACAGGAATAACCGTTTTGGACCTTCTACCAACTGGTTATACTTATGTTTCTAATACCGCTACAGCAGGTAATTACAATGAAACAACCGGAGTATGGAGTCTAAATGGTCAATTACCCAACGGCACTACGGAAACCCTAGAAATTATGGTTACCGTTAACCCTAGTGGGGATTATGCCAATACCGCTGAAATTATAACAGCTGACAATGTTGATAGCGATTCTGTACCAGGCAACGGTGTGGTTACCGAAGATGATCAAGACGAAGCTTTAACAACTCCTATTCCGTTGGCCGATCTATCGTTAGTGAAAACCGTAGATAATGAATTTCCTGATGTCTCTGATCAAATCACCTTTACATTAACCTTAAGCAATGCTGGACCTAGTGAAGCAACTGGTATTCAAGTTGCGGATCTACTCCCCTCTGGTTACCAATACATTTCAGACAATAGCGGAGGTAATTATGATCCCAATACCGGATTATGGAATATCGCCTCACTTGCGGCAGATACTGATTTGCGACTGAACATTGTAGTAGGTATCAATACCACAGGGAGCTATTTAAATACAGCGGAAATCATTGCGGTTAATGAGCAAGACCCTAACTCCGTTCCTAACAACGACCTATTAGCAGAAGATGACCAAGATGAGCAATTGACCCTTCCACGGGTGATTACCGATATTTCGTTAACCAAAACAGTAGACAATCCATCGCCTTCAGTAGGTTCCAATATCATTTTTACCATTAGTGTTACCAATGCTGGTCCAAGTGATGCTACTGGCTTGGTGATTGAAGACATTCTGGCTAGCGGTTATCAGTTTGTAGGCGCAACACCTTCTAACGGTTTATATGATGAGGTTATAGGATCTTGGAGTCTGAATTCCCTACCTAATGGGGCAACAGAAACCTTAACAATAGAGGCAACCGTATTGTCCAATGGAGAATATGCCAATATTGCTGAGCTAATTGCTATGGACACCTTTGATCCAGATTCCTCCCCTGATAACAATCTGAATTCCGAAGACGATCAAGATACCGTAACTCCTGTACCAACAGGACTAGCGGATCTCTCTATCACCAAAGCAGTGGACGATCCTGCACCGAATGTAGGCGATATCATTGAGTTCACTATTAATCTAACCAATAGTGGAGACAGTCAAGCAACTGGGGTGCAAGTAAGCGAATTGCTTCCTGTAGGCCTTGGTTACGAAGCGCACACTGCCACTGCGGGCACCTATAATGAGACCGATGGGGTATGGAATCTTAATGGGCCTATTCTTGTAGGTACTACCGAAACATTAATTGTACTTGTTCAGGTTAACGCCCCCACGGGTGCCGAAGGGGAGTATACCAATAATGCTTTGATTATTAATAGTAATCAAGCAGATCCAGATAGTGATCCCCGAGGAAATCAAAACGTTGATGATCTTTTGGATGGTATCCCTGACGATGATGAAGCACAAATAATAATTGAGCCACAATCGATTGATTTGGCAGTCGAAAAAACAGTGAATAATGCTGCCCCTAGTATTGGAGAACAGATCGCCTTTACCATAACGGTAAGCAATTTAAGCGCATTACCCGCTACCAATATTGGAATTGAAGAACGGTTGCCAAATGGTTATAGCTTAGTTACGGTAGATGCTACCTCTGGCAACTATGATGTAGCCGAAGGTTTTTGGGAGATCAACACTCTAAACGGAGGGGATGTAGCAACTCTAGTATTAACAGTTGAAGTATTGGAGCAAAACGACTATGCAAATACAGCCAGCCTCGCCTTTGTTGATCAGTTTGATACTGACCCTTCTAATGACGCAGCTACAATGACTATTGAGCCGAATTGTTTGGTGTTCTACAACGAATTTTCACCCAATGGAGATGGGGTTAACGAGACTTTCGTGATCGATTGTATCTCTCAATATCCAAACAGTGTTCTTAAAATCTACAATCGATGGGGGAATGTGGTCTATGAAAAAGAAGGTTACAACAATGAATTTAATGGTATATCTAACGGGAGAGTGGTGATCTATCAAGATAAGTTCCTACCGGTAGGGACCTATTACTACATCCTCGAACTTGGTGATGGTTCTAAACCTATCACAAACTGGTTATACCTGAACAGATAAAATCATGATTGCTGCAATAACGATAATGAAAACAGTATTAAATACCATAACACGGATTGCCATTCTGCTTGCAATCAGCGGTTTAACCCTCACCGGGTTAAGTGCGCAACAAGACCCGCAATTCACGCAATATATGTACAACACGCTAACGGTGAATCCCGGTTATGCCGGATCTCGAGGACACTTGTCTGTCTTAGCGATGCATCGCTCCCAATGGGTAGGCATTAATGGAGCCCCGACCTCGCAAGTGTTAGCCATCGATGGCCCGGTTACAGAACGTGTAGGCCTGGGCATTGTAGCCACCTATGATGAGTTGGGACCTTCCAATGAACTATTTTTAGATGGCAACTTCGCATACACTATTCCAATCGGATATAGGGGTCAACGCTTATCGCTAGGCCTAAAGGGCGGTGGGCGTTCATTTAATGTTGATTTTTCAAAGGGCACTACCCAAAATCCGGATGTAGCTTTTCAAAATAATATTGAGAATCGCTTTTTCCCGACTATTGGAGCTGGGGTATACTACCATACACGCAAAGCCTATCTTGGATTTGCAATACCCAACTTTTTCTCTGAAGACCATTATGATGGGCAAACCCAGGAAATCGCGACGGAACGGCTTCATTATTTTGCCATTGGAGGGCTCATTTTCGATGTAACCCCAGACCTTAAATTTAAGCCAGCCTATTTTGTGAAATGGGTGCCCGGAGCTCCGATAATTGCAGATATATCGGCCAATTTTCTAATTAGAGAAACAGTAACCTTTGGTCTTGCCTATCGCTGGGACGACTCCTTCTCTGGGCTTTTAGGGCTTCAGATTTCCCCTCAGTTAAAACTAGGCTATGCCTATGATCGTACCACTACTGACCTCCGCAATTTTACGAGTGGCACCCATGAAGTGTTCCTAAGATTTGAAATGATCTCCCGAGAAAAACGCCTAAAATCCCCCAGGTTTTATTAAGCCCTACCCTATGAAAAATTACTTTTTTTATACGTTAACCGCACTACTCTTAACCCAGGGATGGGCACAGGAGAAAAGACCGACAAACGCCGATAAAAAATACCAAGACTTTCATTATCTCGATGCTGCTGCGGCATACGAGCGTGAAGTTCGAAAGGGAGACGACACTCAAGTAACTTTAGAAAAACTAGGGGATGCTTATTACAATAATAACGATATGGCCCAGGCTGCACAGTGGTATGGTCAACTGTTTTCCAAATATGAGCGAACCATATCCCCAGCATATATTTTTAAATACATATTAGCATTAAAAGGTGTAGGCAATTACGCCTTAGCAAAAGCCCTAATGAAGGCTTACGAGGAACAAATGAAAGATCAAGATTTTAAAGTGGCACATTTTCAGAACAACGACGAAGCACTAGACGTGCTTCGTAATCAGCAACCTCAATTTGTAATTTCTCATCTGTCTATCAATACCCCTTACGCAGATTTTGGGCCGATGTTTCACGGCGAAAAAATAGTTTTTGCAAGTAGTAGAGATAGTATGAATCTCCATACCCGTTTGTACGAATGGAACGAACAACCCTTTTTAAACCTCTATGAAGCCGATACCGTGGAATTGGGTAGCGATCTTATTGAAATACGACGCTTTGGCAACGACATCAATACCAAATACCATGAAGCTATCACCACTTTTAATGAAGATGGCACACAACTCTATTTTACCCGAAATAACTATACAGAAAAGGACCTTGGAAGGGATGGTGAGGGTACCAATCATTTAAAGATGTACCATAGTCGGCTTGAGGGAGCTGGCTGGTCACCACCCGCCGAGGTCTCCTTTAATAGTGCTGACTATTCGGTAGGCCAACCGGCATTATCTCCCGATGGCAGCAAAATGTACTTCGTTTCAGACATGCCCAACGGCATGGGCGGTCCCGATCTTTATGTAGTTTCCGTAAGGGAAGACGGCAGCTTCGGAGAACCTAAAAATTTAGGAGCAAACATCAATACCAGTGGACGTGAAATGTTCCCTTTTGTAACCGAAGAAAAGCTTTATTTTGCTTCTGATGGGCACCTTGGCCTCGGTGGATTGGATGTTTTTGAAGTGACCATTTCAGAAACCTTGGGCATTCCTTCAAATTTGGGACCAGTGCTCAATGGGCCGGCCGACGATTTTGCCTATATCGTAGAGGAAACCTCTAATAGAGGTTACTTCTCCTCGAATCGTGCAGGTGGTGACGGAGACGATGATATTTATTCTTTTCATAGGCTGGAACGTCAATGCACGCAGTTGGTCCAGGGCACTGTTCTTAGAAAAGCAAACGACAATCCTGTTGCAAATGCCACCGTGGCACTTTACACCGATGATGGTGAAACACTTTCTACCGGATCAACGGATGCCTATGGGGCCTTTATTTTCGATACCGAGCTCGATTGTATATCGAAATATCGTATAGCGGTCACCAAAGAAGGATACGAAGGGGTCGAAGCGGATTTTACCACTTCTAACGAACCCGGTAATACAAATGAGGTTTCCCTGATCATGACTAAAGCACTAAATGAGCTTATTGTTATGGAAAACGGAGTCCTAAAAATTAAGATTGATAACATCTACTTCGATCTCAACAAGGCAGATATACGACCCGACGCGGCACAGGAGTTAGACAAGATTGTAGAGGTCCTCAAGGAATATCCTAAAATGGTCATTAAAATAGAAGCCCATACAGATTCACGAGGCAGTGACCGCTACAATGAAAAGCTTTCAGATCGACGTGCCAAGTCCACAGGAGCCTATATTACAGGGCAGGGTATCAGCACAAATCGTATTGAGAGTGCCATTGGCTATGGGGAAAAACAATTGCTGAATCACTGTAGCAATGGAGTGCGCTGTTCCAATACGGAACACGATCGCAATCGACGATCTGAGTTTATTGTGGTAACCTTAGAGTAAACTCAGGGAGCAAGGGACGCTGTGGCAGATGGTGTCTCGGCCATTTTATCCTTTGACACTGGTACCGCCACGAGTCCAAGCACTTCTTCTAAATATCGCTCAGTGGCTTGCTGTACGCTTGCCACATCTTTTGAAGTAAGGTAAGAGGTAATCACATGGTCCACTGTATTGGGGAAAGCCACTTTGCGTTTCTCTTCCACGGGTGTCCCCAACTGCTCATACATCCGCAACATCGCAGGCACAGACACCGTACTGTCTTGGTGTATCTCGTCTTTGTAATAATAGCCTAAAAATACAGGATGATCGACTGCGGCAAAAGTGTCCTCTGTCATGGTGCCATCCACTAAAGCTTGCAAATGCGTAAGGGCTTCTACCCGATATTTGGTAGTCCAAAACTGATGCTCTTCGGGCTTCGGATCCTCAAATTCGTGATAGTCACTGCCTTTGACCAATCTAGCGAGCTGCAAACCCCATGGTTTGGCCAATAGCTTGGCATTGGGATCAAAGATTTCTACATTAGGGGAATATAAAAGTAAAGCAGCAACATCAGGATCGCAAACAGCCAAATGCAAGGCCAAAGTACCGCCAGTAGA
>JBCDGY010000017.1:0-24971 GCA_039414375.1 Bacteroidota bacterium
ATTTTCCAGATCGAAGATTGGATTTTTTGAAGGCCTTAGCGGCCAAAAATACTCATCGCCTCTTATTACTAAGTAATACAAATGAAATTCATATTGATTATGTAAAGAAAATAATGGGTGACAAATGGCATCGTTTTCAGCATTCTTTTGAGGGCTTTTATCTTTCATATGAAATGAAAAAAAGAAAACCCGATCCTGAGATATTTCAAGAAATCTTACAAATCCATGGGATAGCACCCGAAGAAACCCTCTTTATTGATGATACGAAAGAAAACACTGATAGCGCTGCACAACTAGGCCTTAAAACATGGAACCTAATCGTAGGTAAGGAAGATGTTACCGCATTAAAACAGCATCTTTAATGGTAGATCTGGCATTGAGCGTACTGTGCTCTAGCCTCATTTTTGTGGTTTTTAAGTTTTTTGGCACGTATCGTGTCCGCACCCTCCATGCCATAGTAGTCAATTATGTGGTTGCTTGTTGTTGTGGATTATGCTTTAGTAGCACCCCTTTTCATTTTTATGGACTTCTGGCAACGCCTTGGTTTTGGAGAACGTTGATGCTGGGGATGCTCTTTATCATCATTTTTAATGCTATTGCCCTTGCTTCGCAACGTAATGGTGTTGGTGTAACGGCAGTGGCAACTAAGATGTCACTAGTAGTTCCGGTGTTATTTGCTGTGGTTTATTATCGTGACACTCCTAGTGCTTGGCAGCTAGTAGGTATTGGTCTAGCATTAGCCGCGGTTTATATGGCTTCTATAAAAAAGAATAGTACCCGTACAACTGTAAAAAATTTAGGGTTACCGCTGATCGTATTTTTAGGTTCTGGCCTTATCGACACCGCCATAAATTATATCCGAGATGCCTTTTTAACCGCTGCGGAATATCCCTTGTTTTCGGCTACCGTTTTTGGAGCGGCCGCTTGTGGAGGTCTTATTTTTATTGTATTAAATGGTAAAAAAAGAGCAGAAGGGAATATTATCCGAGACCTATGCGCAGGTATAACGTTAGGAATTCCGAACTACTTTTCCATTTTCTTTTTGCTGCGTGCTTTACAACACCCCAGTTATTCAAGCTCCGCTATCTTTACAGTAAATAACGTTGCCATAGTGCTATTTACAGCACTTTTAGGAATGCTCCTTTTCAAAGAAAGACCTAGTGCAAAAAACTATCTTGGCCTCTTATTGGCCATCTTTAGTATTATTTTGGTGGCGCTTTACTAAACCCATAATAAAAGCGCTATGTACTATACGCTTACTAGTGCTACAGCACCCGTCACTTATAAAGTCAAGAAAAGTAAGTTTATTGCCTTAGCTTATCCTGTAAGCGAGGCTTTGGAAGTTAAACCTATACTAGCTGCCTTAAAGAAAACGTATCCAACAGCAGGGCATTTCTGCTATGCGTGGCGCCTGGGTAGTGATCCGTGTTCCGAGAGAAGTAGTGATGACGGAGAACCGCGCAATACGGCAGGAATGCCAATTTTAGGACAAATAAGAGCACGAAACCTAACCAATGTTTTGGTAATAGTTATTCGAATTTTTGGTGGTGTCAAACTAGGAACCGGGGGGTTGATCCAGGCCTACAAGACCGCAGCAGAACTAGCTTTGGCCGATGCAACTATTGTACAACACTTCGAAATGAGAAGGCTCACCCTTTGCTATCAGTATGCGCAGACCCCTCAGGTAATGCGAATTATCAAAAAATGGCAATTACAAATTATCGAACAACAATTTAAACAAAACTGCCAACTGAAAGTAATGGTGACCAAAGAACAATTGGGCGAAATATTAGTGTATTTTGAAAATATACCGCATTTGACCGTAGCAAAAGATTAGGATAACTTTTCAAGTAAATAGTCTGGACAACGGGTAGGTCTACCCGTGTCACGATCCATAAATGCCAGGACAGTATGGGCTTCTATAAGCAATTCTTGATTCTGATTGTGAATGGTATAGTCAAAAACAATACGGACCATTGGTTTTTGGCGTAATGTTGTTGTAATCGTAAGCTCATCATCATAGGTAGCCGATTTCTTATAATTGATATGCAGTTCGGTAACGGGAAGCAGAACACCGCTGGCCTCCATTTTTTTATACGAAAAGCCCAACTTTCTTAGCCATTCAACTCTCCCAATCTCCAGATAATCAGCATATTTACCATGATATACAATCCCCATTTGATCTGTTTCTGAGTATCTGGTTCGCAAAGAAACGGTATTTGTGTAGTTGTGATTTTCCAAAAATGTAACTTTATTTTACGTTTTGTTTAACTCTAAAACATGCAAAAAAAAAAGTGTAATTTCAACTACTGGATGATTTTTTTTTTAGGTTTTTTGTACACATATTTGTCTCGCTCTAAAAGAAGGGACACCCCCAAAAGGTTTTAATCTAAAAGCGTAATCGCTATCCACCAAGCAAAGCAATACTTTAGCATGAATGTTACTGCATCCTCAGTATGGAAAAACTGTTTGTCATTTATTCAAGACAATATACAACCGCAGGCATTTAAAACATGGTTTGTTCCCATTAAGCCCGTAAAGCTGGCCGACAATGCCTTGAGTGTTGAAGTTCCTAGTAAATTTTTTTACGAGTGGTTAGAAGAGCACTATGTGAAGCTTCTTAAAGTTGCTTTAAGAAAAGAACTGGGACCCAATGCAAAATTGGTTTATCTCATCAAAATGGAGCATAAGTACGGCAACACAGAATCTTTCACTGAAAAAATTCCGAGCACCAATCGTTCTGCTATGGCCCCTCAAGAATTAGACGTGCCTATAACTGCTAAAAATCCAGAGCTCAAGAATCCTTTTATTATTCCTGGTATTCGAAATATCAAGATTGAATCACAACTCAACGCCAATTACAACTTCGATAATTTCTTAGAGGGTGATTCTAATCGGTTAGCGCGTTCTGCTGGGATGGCTGTAGCTAATAAACCCGGAGGAACGTCTTTCAATCCACTTATGGTTTTTGGAGGCGTAGGACTAGGTAAGACACATTTAGCACATGCTATAGGAGTAGAAATTAAAGATAAATATCCGGAAAAAACAGTTCTCTATATTTCCGCGGAGAAGTTTACCCAACAATACATCGAATCGGTAAAAAAGAACACCAGAAATGACTTTATTCACTTTTACCAGCTTATCGATGTATTGATTATTGATGACGTTCAGTTTTTATCTGGTAAATCAGGTACGCAAGATGTCTTTTTCCATATTTTTAATCACTTACATCAAAATGGCAAACAGGTCATCCTGACTTCAGATAAGGCACCTGTTGACATGCAAGATATTGAACAACGTTTGCTTTCGAGATTCAAATGGGGACTATCTGCAGAGCTGCAAAGTCCAGATTATGAAACACGCGTATCCATTTTAAAGAATAAATTATACCGCGATGGCGTAGAAATGTCCGATGACATTGTGGACCATGTCGCTAAAAATATTAAAACAAATATCCGAGAACTAGAGGGTGCTATTATTTCCTTAATTGCACAGGCCTCTTTTACCCGTAAAGAGGTAACTTTAGAATTGGCACAACAAATTGTTGAGAAGTTCGTAAAGAATACCAAAAGAGAGGTTTCCATTGATTATATCCAAAAGATTGTATCAGATTACTTTGATATGGATGTGGATACCTTACAATCAAAAACACGTAAGCGCCATATTGTACAAGCCCGCCAGTTGGCCATGTTTTTTGCCAAAAAATTTACCAAAGCTTCTTTGGCCAGTATCGGCTCCCAGATCGGGAAAAGGGATCATGCCACAGTACTACATGCCTGTAAAACAGTTGAAAATCTGGCTGAAACTGATAAACAGTTTAGAAAGTACAAAGAAGATTTGGACAAGAAATTCTCGTAGCCCACGCTCCAATGACCAAAGTGCTCATGGTTTGTTTAGGAAACATCTGTCGCTCACCATTAGCGCAAGGAATTCTGGAAGCTAAAACAAATCCAACTGAGATTTATGTGGATTCTGCGGGTACGGCAGGCTATCATGTTGGGGAACCACCTGATTCTCGTTCCATTGCAGTGGCTAAAAAACACCAAATTGATATTAGCCAGCAGCGAAGTCGAAAATTTTTACCTTCTGATTTTGAAAATTTTGACCATATTTATGTTATGGACAAAACCAACTATGCCGATGTATTGGCACAAGCTCGAACCAGCAGCCAAGCTCAGAAAGTAAAGCTTTTACTGAAAGCAGCCCATATGAAAACCCAAGCAGTGCCTGATCCCTACTACGGCGGGGAGGCAGGATTTGATCATGTTTTTGATCTTATCGATAAGGCTTGTGAAGTAATCGCAACCAAATTGTAATGGTGATGGAGGCTACACCAACAAAACCCAATCTCGTGGTAGGTCGCTTGTTTTTAGTCCCTACAATGCTTGGCGACAATGCCCCTTTGGGGGTTCTTCCCATCTCTATTAAACGTACCATAGAAAATGTAGATCACTACATTGTTGAAAGCGAAAAGACTGCTCGGCGCTTTATCAAAAAGATAAGCCCTACCAAAGCGCAGCCCAAGCTTTCTTTTGAATTGTTAAATAAATATACAGATGCCCAGGAAGTTCCAAAACTTTTGGATCCATGTATACAAGGAACAGATATCGCTTTACTCTCAGAGGCTGGTGCTCCAGGAATAGCGGACCCTGGAGCGGAATTGGTACGCGTGGCCCACGACAAAAAAATACGGGTAATACCCCTCGTAGGGCCTTCATCCATTATCATGGCCATGATGGCTAGTGGTATGAACGGCCAAAATTTCGCGTTTACGGGTTATTTACCCATAGAAACTGCCCTTAGATCTAGGGCCATCAAATCTTTAGAACAACTGTCACTAGATACAGGTCAGGCACAAATATTTATTGAAACTCCCTATCGAAATGACAAGTTGTTTCAAGAGCTCATTAAAAAACTTAAGCCAAATACGCGCCTTTGTGTGGCTACAGACATAACATTACCCACAGAACAAATCGAAAGTAAAACGGTTAACGAATGGCGCCGCACCTCGTCCAGCCTTCACAAAAGGCCGACAGTATTCATTGTACAGGCATAGTAGCGATGTAGCCAAATCAGAGGAACTAACCCCATAGCGGCAAAGCTGATCCTCTAAATCCTGCAACCGTGCTCAGCAGCTACAGCAGAAACATCATACCCACCAAAACGTCTGATATAATACGCAACTGTACTACCGTAGGCGTCCGAAAAATCCTTTTGCCCAAACGAGCGCAGATATTTTTTAACATTACCAGCACCGGCCAAATGAGCTGCGGCCACTATACCAGATTCTGTTACTAATGTTCCGTTTATTGTTTTCCCCACAAACCTTTTAATATCGCGCCTTAGTATCCACTTATTACGGGCAACATTCATTTTAAATAGGGTTTCTTGTTGTATAGGGTTATTTAAAAAAGCGTCTAGATCTGTAACTCCCATTAACTTCAACGTACCCTTTCCAAACTGATATTTACCAAGATACCCCAGCGTATTGATGGTATCGTAATTACCTTGGGATTCTTTAAACGCTAGCGCTTCTTTGAATCCAATAAACGAATCATCTAGAAATACGATAGGGGTTATCTGCGGAGCATTATCAATGCTTTCTTTATCCACAGATGCTGGTTCCAACATTGTTGTTCTTAATTCTGTAGGAACGTATACAGTCCGTTTTCGAAAAGAGAACGAACCAAAACTCAGGATAACCGAAATAATGGTAAGATGTCCTAAAATACCAATCCAACTTTTCATATAGTTCTAATTTAAAATCCAGTTAAGGATTTAAATTGGCGGGCAAAGGTAATATGACATTTCTATTTTAGAAGCACCTGACTCACAAGTTTTTCACAAAGGAGAATCAAAATCGTTAAACGGTCGTTAAAAGCCGATGAACTACACTATCTTTTGATACTTTGACGATCTAACCATCGGATGTACTGCGACTTATTCTCGTTATGTTGCGCTAGAGTTTTAGCAAAAAGGTGGTATCCAGGTCTCGAAACATCTGCTACAAAAAAGAGATATTCATGCGATTCTGGGTTTAAAACGGCTTTAATGGCAGATAGATCAGGCATTGCAATAGGACCTGGCGGAAGCCCTTCATACTTATAGGTATTGTAGGGGGAGTCAATCTCCAAATCCCGGTATAATACTCTCTTTATTATAGTATCATTCTTGCCATAAGCCTTTTTTAGCGCGTAGATCACCGTGGGATCTGCTTGCAAGTGAATGCCACGGCTCAGTCGATTAAGATATACCCCTGCCACCCGAGGTCGCTCATCAATCTTTACAGTCTCTTTTTGCACAATAGCTGCCAAGGAAGATACCTCGGCAGGAGATAACCCTAGTTTTTTTGCTTTTTGAACGCGTTCTTCGTTCCAAAAACGACGATATTCCTCAAGCATTCGTTTGGTAAAGCCCTCTGGACTTGTATTCCAAAAAAACTCATAGGTGTTAGGGAGGTAAGGTGTGAGGGTATTATGTACATCAAAACCGTTATCTGCTAACAACGCATGATCATTAAAGGCCTGCAGCAGCGCTAGACTATCGGGTTCTAACTGTGCCGCAATACGACCTGCAAGCGCCTCTAGGGTCTCTTGATTGTTAAAAGAAACGCGAACTGCCGTATTGCCACTTCTTAAGGTGTTGATCAAGCTATTGTTGTTCATCCCCTTTTTAAGTAGGTATTTACCTCCCTTTACATTAGCAAAATACCCCTTGCGTATCGCTACCGCTTCAAAAGTCTGCAAATCTTTAACATAGGGAGTCATCAAGACTTTAAGTTCTTTAAAAGAGGTCCCAGAAGACACAAAAATCACTACCTCTGGTTGTTCAAAGGCTGTATTGGCCACAAAAACGGCCTTATATATACGATAAGTAATTATCCCACACAGTGCTAAGCCCAAAAGGGCTGTAGCCCACAATACTTTTTTAAGATTACTCAACTTCTTATTTTTTGATACATCAATTCATGTTTATACGAGCCATTCCAATAAATCCAGTCCTTTTTGGCACCTACTAGGTGAAACCCCAGACGCTCAAAAAGTTGTTTGCTCGCCGTATTATCTTCCAACATATTGGCATACACTTGATGTAGCTCCAGAACAGAAAAAGCATAGTTGAGCAGTAAAGTAACCGCTTCGGTACCAATACCTTGTTTACGGTCCTTTTCATACGCTAGAATAACACCAATGCCTGCCCGTTTGTGTTTAGGATCATAATTAAAAAGGTCAATAAGACCTAGGCGTTCTCCAGTAGGCGCACAAATGCATAATCTAAGTTGCTTTACTTCATAAATGTCCCTATGTGCATTGCTTAAATAGTCCTGTAACAATGCCTTAGAATAAGGGGCTAACGTATTACTAATCTCCCATATATTTAGGTCGTTCTCTATGGTATAGAGAAAATCTAAGTCTTCTGGCTCCAACGCTCTTAGGATACACCGTTTACCCGTTAATATTGATTTCATAACGTACCCTGAAAAACCTTGGTTGCTGGTCCCGTTAAGGTAATATTTTGATAACGACCTTCATGTACTGCAAACTGTACTTGAAGTTCTCCTCCTTGAGTAAGAATGGTAATATTGGTGGCTTTTGTCTTATGTGTATGATACATCGCCAAAGCGACCGCGGTTACCCCTGTACCGCAGGATAAGGTTTCTTCTTCAACGCCTCGCTCATAGGTACGAACCTTAAAACTGTCCGTATCTAATTGTTCTACAAAATTAATATTGCTGCCTTCTACACCGTAGCGATCATACCGCAACTGTCGCCCACCCTCAAACACATCATAATCTTCTAGATTGGAGACCATTTCAACATGATGTGGAGACCCAGTGTCTAAGAAAACATAACCTACTCCTTGTTGAATAGTTGCCACATTTACCATTCCCAAGGTTACCCGATCTCCTTGGATGGTGGCGTGGTGTATACCGTCAATAGCGCTAAACTTAGTGCTACTAGTGATTACGCCCATCTGTTTAGCAAAAGCAACTAAGCATCTTCCACCATTACCACACATGGTACTTTCTCGACCATCCGAATTAAAATAAACCATCTTGAAATCGTGAACTTCATCTTCTTCTAAAAGAATGAGTCCATCAGCCCCAACGCCATAACGACGATGGCATAAATTCGCAATGTAATCCCCTTGATCTTTGGGGAAAACACCCTTTCGGTTATCTATCATGATAAAGTCGTTACCGGTGCCTTGGTACTTGGTAAAGGAGTGTATTTTTGTTTGGTTCACCTCACAAATATAGCATATTAACACAACGGGGAAACCGCCAGTTAAAAAGCAGTTAAACTGTTAAAATAGGTAATTATTATGCCTAGTTTTAACATTTGAAACGTGTATTGCTAATAAATTTGAATCATGAAACGGACAGCACAATTATTTACAGTTGCCTTACTCGCCGGTGGTATAACACTTGGAGCGTATAAACTTTTTCTAGAAAAAAAAACCTATAATTATGTTAGTGATGAAGGGGAGACCCCTTTCGTAACTGCAGGTTTATCTTCGGCAGCACTACCATCAGGTATTGACGATGTCGACTTTACCTCAGCCGCCGAAAAAACAGTTAATGCTGTTGTTTATGTAAAAAATATGACCGTCACTCGCGGCAATCCCATTGCGGAATTCTTTTATGGCTACGAAGGTGGACAGAAATCGCAGATTGGTACTGGATCAGGGGTCATTATATCTCCTGACGGCTATATCGTAACAAATAATCACGTTATAGAAAAGGCGCAGTCTCTAGAGATTACCCTTAACAACAACAAAAGTTATGAGGCTCAGATCGTGGGTACTGATCCGTCGTCGGATATCGCGCTGCTTAAAATTGATGTTGAAGGCCCCCTCCCCTATCTAGCCTTTGGAGATTCCGATATTACGCGCATAGGAGAGTGGGTACTTGCCGTTGGTAATCCTTTTGGACTCACTTCCACAGTTACTGCTGGAATTGTGAGTGCCAAAGCAAGATCTATTTCCCCTGGTCGTAACCAGTCTTTTATTCAAACAGACGCTGCGGTAAATCCGGGAAACAGTGGTGGTGCCCTAGTAAATACAAATGGTGATCTTATTGGCATCAATACTGCAATTACCTCTCAAACCGGATCTTACGTAGGCTACTCCTTTGCTGTTCCCAGTAATATTGCAAGAAAAGTGGTGGACGATTTGTTAGAATACGGCCGCGTACAAAAAGGGATTTTAGGTATTTCCGCCTTAAATATTGATAGCCAACAAGCTAAGGAGCAAGAATTGGATCAAATTGAAGGGGTATACGTTTCTGGTATCGAAGAAGACTCCGGTGCTGACGAGGCAGGAATTGAATCTGGTGATATTATCAAGCAAGTGGATGACCAAAGGGTGCGGAAATTCGCAGAACTAACCGGTTATTTATCAGCCAAAAGACCAGGAGACAAAGTAGCAGTAACCATAGACCGTAATGGCACTAAAAAAACAATAACCGTTGTATTAAAAAAGAAGCAAACTGAGCGTCTGCCATTTATGGGTGTGGAAGTTAAGAATCTCTCCAAGGAAGATCAAAAAGCTTTTGGTATTAAAAAAGGAGTGAAGATTACTAACGTCCCGGAACGCTACAGCAATTACGGATTAATAGGCAAAGTAATGACAGCGGTAGACGATAAGGAAATTACTGATATCGAAGATGCTCGAGCACTGTTTAGCCGTTTATCACGTTACGGAAGCACGAGTATCACCCTACTGAATAAGGACGGAGAAAAGGAAAGACTTATTTTTCAGTAATTGGTTTTCCTAATAAGTAATAAGAACGCCCAAAGTATGGGCGTTTTTGTTTTGTGGGTATTTCAGATTGTAATAGCATTCTTTATTTTTAAGAGGTGATAAGGTTATTTTAAAAAAATGGACAACAACAAATCTTTCGAAAAAGAACTGGGCTTTAAGGCACATATGCGCAAAGCAACCGTGGAGTTCATCAAAATGGTAAGCGATCTATGGTACGACAGGGCTATTAGTATTGTACTTTTTAAACATGAGGTAATTGATAAAAACGTAAGTACCATTCTTAACTTACATCAATATGCCGGCGAGTTTGTCCAAAAGCCCATTTCTATTTTTGACGCAGTAGAAATTTTAAGAGCCATTGCTGACTTAAAATTACCACCATCAAAGATTGACATTGGGAAGCTTACTTATGAATTTCACTCGGAAACCAATGGGCATGATCATATTAAAACTTTTATACAGGATAAGCTTAAAGAAGCACACAAATCTAAAGCAACTCACCCTAAGTATATTGTGCTTTACGGATTTGAGCAAATAAGCCAGCTACTCACCAGAGAGTTAACAAGAAATGCTGGATTGAGTAACCAATTAAGGCTGCGAGCGATTGTAACGAATGATCGAACAGACTTCAGTTCACTAGCAAATAGAGCTTTACAATTGCGAACTACCCCTCCTTATGGACAGTTTAATGGTACCATTACCATTGATGAAAAAAAACAAGCCCTTATTATAAATGGGGTAACTGTTTATTTTATCAATACCAAAGAACCCCATGAAGTCGACTACACCAGATATGATATTTCAGAGGCGCTTGTAGTAGATACTAGAGATAAAGTTACTCCGAAAAAATCCATAGCTGCTCCTTTAAAGGCTAAAGGTATTGCAAAGGTGCTTTTGGCCTCTTGGAGTGATACCGTACCTATGATTGTATATGGAGTGAATCACAAGGACTATCCGCCAACCAAGACCAAAGTGTGCGCTACGGGATCATGTCGTGCAAATGCTATTGCTCCAATTCTAAAAGTAATAGAAGACTCCTTGGGTATTGTAAAAGGTCATATAGATATCATGGGTGCAGATGGCGTCTCTACTGGAGTCGACGCTGTAAAACCGATAAATAACACGCCAAAAGCGTATGGGATTATTGCGACCTCTAATACAGCAGAGGTATTGTCTAGCATACTTCCTACGCTTAAAGGAAAACTCTCTTCAAATACTATTCATACCCCAATATCTCAAGGATATTTGGCTGCTTTACACCTTACAACTAATCAAAAAACCTCGGCAAAAGCTGTGAATACTATTGTCAAAAAGTATGCATTAGAAGGAGATTTGGTAGAGCAAATTACTTACGCTTTGAATAGCGCTCCTATTCCAAATGATGCAATAGGCACTGCTGCACCTTGTATTTATGATAGCAGCGCGACAACTGTTTCCAAAGATGGTAAAAGTTTAACACTGTATATCTGGTACCACGCCGAGCATGGCTATGCACATCAGATTATTCGTTTGGCCAAATACCTTGCGCAAGTAGGGCGATATACGTATTACTAGATTTTTGTCTTTGGCAGTTTTTGGTAATGGCGTAACTTCGCCGCCACCCCAGAAACATAATGTAAAACGAATGACAACGAGACACCTCACCACTATTGGAGCGTCCCTTTTAATGGGATTCTCAGTAATTATTGCCCAAGAGACTACGCCAGAACAGCCTGAAGAAGACAATTCTATTAAAGGGCAATTTGAAACCTTAACCCGGAAATCTACCAATTATAATCAAAACGGAAAGCGATATGAGGTCGTACGCCTTGTAACGCTAAATGCACTTCAAAAAAATGTATTGGATTCTGTTTCCACTGCCAATGGGGTAATTGTTTCCTTAAGGGCGAACATCGCAGAGAATGAAACTGCGCTGCAGTCATTGCGAACGAAGCTTGATGAAACCACTAGCAACCTGGAAGAACTGACTAAAGAAAAAGACAGTATGCCTTTTTTTGGGAGTATGGTCACCAAATCGACTTACAAAGTGGTGGTGTGGTCCATTATTATTGGACTTCTTTTATTGGTAGCAGTTTTGCTTTATAAATTCAAGAGAAATAACACCCTTACACAACAGGCTAAAGGTGCACTTCAAAATTTGGAGGAAGAATACGAACAACACCGTAGAAAAGCACTTGAGAGAGAACAGAAGATCAGTCGAAAACTTCAAGACGAAATCAACAAGAACAAAAAGAGCCCCTGATTCTAAAATTATGTTGGAAATCTCGCGTATCGAAGTATCCGAAATAGATAAGGTGGCCCCTTTATTCGATGCCTATCGCGTTTTTTACAAACAAACCTCAGATATTGCTGCTGGTACGGCATTTTTGTTACAACGCCTAACTAGCCGTACTGCTGTTATCTTTCTAGCTGAAAAGGACGGAAAGCCTGTGGGTTTTACCCAACTCTACACGACCTACTCCTCTGTTAGTATGGCCACGTATTTTATTTTAAACGATCTTTTTGTTATCCCTGCTTTTCGAGGCCAAGGTATTGGTCAAGCACTGCTAGAGCAGGCTAAAATCCATTGTAAACAAATGGAATACAAGGGACTTGCGCTCGAAACGGCTATCGACAATGCTGCACAACAACAGTATGAAAGAATGGGTTGGAAAAAAGACTCGGAGTACAAACACTACTTTTGGGAGAATATAAAGTCCGTTTGAGCATACCATTGTTCCCGCTCTTAGAAGCTTCTTAATATGCGAATAGATATTATTACTGTTTTACCCGAATTGCTTAGAAGTCCTTTTGGAGCCTCTATATTACAACGAGCTCAGGATAAAGGATTGGTAGAGGTACACCTGCATAACCTGCGGGACTATGGCCAGGGAAATTACAAACAAGTAGACGACTACGCCTTCGGCGGAGGTGCTGGAATGGTTTTGATGATAGAACCTATAGATCGCTGTATTTCGTCGCTAACAGCACAACGCACGTATGATGATATCATTTACATGACGCCAGACGGGGTTCAGTTGGATCAAAGCATTGCAAACACCCTATCGCTGAAAAGAAATCTAATTTTACTTTGTGGGCACTACAAAGGGGTAGACCAACGGGTAAGAGACACCTTGGTTACAAGAGAAATTTCTATTGGTGATTATGTATTATCAGGAGGGGAACTCGCTGCTGCTGTTATTGCCGATGCCATTATTCGCCTATTACCTGGCGTTTTAAACGACGAAACCTCTGCGCTAACAGATACCTTTCAAGACCAACTACTCGCTCCCCCAGTTTACACAAGACCTGCACAATACAAAGGTCTAGCGGTACCTCCTATTCTGTTAAGTGGAAATACTCCAAAAATAGAATTATGGCGAGAGGAGCAAGCCCTGGAACGCACCCAAAAACTGAGACCCGATCTCCTTAAGTAATACTAAAGAAAGCTCCTACCTCAATTTGAGACCTTTTAAAGAAGTGATATGCTTTCAAATAATTAAATGATAATATTGGTTAGCTGGAAAATATAGTTTAATTTTGCCAGCCGTTAATATCAACCTCTGACGACAGCCGTGAATGTTGGTCTTAACTAAACTCCATAAAAGTAATTTAATATGGAATCTTTATTGCGTTTTGTAGAAGAGGACGCCATTGTAAAAAAAGAATTTCCCAATTTTTCCGCTGGTGACACTATTACCGTTTACTACGAAATTAAGGAAGGAGAAAAAACAAGAACTCAGTTTTTTAAAGGTGTTGTGATACAACGACGTGGAAGCGGTGCTACCGAAACCTTTACCATACGTAAAATGTCGGGCATTGTAGGCGTAGAACGTATTTTCCCAGTAAATATGCCAGCGCTTCAAAAGATTGAGATCAATAAAAAAGGTAAAGTTAGAAGAGCCCGTATCTTCTATTTCAGAAATCTTACTGGTAAGAAGGCCCGCATCAAAGAATTGCGTTCTTAAATTACCTAACATCAAGGACAAAAAAGCATCTTGTGAAAGATGCTTTTTTTATTACTCCTATTTCAGGCGAAAACTATTGAATAGCGACCTGCGCAAAATTCAAAGTATGTTGAAAGTTCGACGCCCGATCAAATTTTAACCCGCGACTACCTCCTGGTTGTGAGGACTTAAAATTTTTGAGAGTCAACAATTATTCCATAGTACTATAGCGCACCCCTTTCTTACCCATTCTACAAAGGTCTCCGAATATCAAAATACCTTTAAAACCCTTCCGCAAAGCCTCCTTAAAAGTACTTTGGTGATTCCTTTGATAATTTTAGCGTGTCACGATTGTGATAAGCGTGATATTTCCATACCTACACCCTAAAAAGCCTACGTAATACGTATATTTGCACCGCTTTAAAAAGTACACAACCATGGCCAATATTTGTTACACAAAAACTGACGAGGCGCCCGCCTTGGCAACAGCATCTTTCTTACCCATTGTTAAAGCTTTCGCGAAAACCGCAGACCTAGAAATTGAAACTAAAGACATTTCCTTAGCAGGAAGAATATTGGCTAGTTTTCCTGACTATATCTCTGAGCACCAACACATTTCTGACGATCTAAGTCTTTTGGGAGAGAAGGCAAAAACACCAGAGGCAAATATTATCAAGCTACCTAATATTAGCGCTTCTATACCCCAATTGACCGAAGCAATAGCCGAATTACAGACTAAAGGATATTCGGTACCTCATTATCCCGCAGAACCAACTTCGCCAGTAGAGCAAGAGATTAAGCAACGGTACGACAAGATAAAAGGTAGTGCCGTAAACCCTGTTTTGAGGGAGGGCAACTCCGATAGGAGAGCACCAAAGGCAGTAAAGAACTACGCCAAAAAGAATCCGCATAAAATGGGAGCTTGGTCACCATCTTCAAAAACATCGGTGGCGACCATGTCTGAAGGTGACTTTAGGTCCAACGAAAAGTCATTGACACTACCGGCAGCTACAACCGTTAGCATTGTACTCAAAACAAAAGATGGAGAAAAAGTACTGAAAGGCAATTTGGCTTTGCAAGCAGGAGAGATTATTGATGCTACAGTAATGCACAAGAAAAGCTTGATCCGTTTTTTGGAAACTGCAATTGCGGAGGCCAAAGCGCAAGGGTTGTTGTTATCACTCCATATGAAGGCTACCATGATGAAGGTTTCTGATCCCATCATTTTTGGACATGCGGTAAGCACTTATTTTAAGTCCGTATTTGATACTTATGGCGCTACTTTGGATACCCTAGGTATATCCCCCAATAATGGACTCGAAAGCCTTCTCGATAAACTTGAGCCACTTCCAGAAAAAGAACATACTGCTATAACTGAGGCCCTAGCTACTGCCATGGCCGAAGGACCAGATTTAGCTATGGTTAATTCTGATAAAGGTATTACTAACCTACATGTACCTAGCGATATCATAATTGATGCTTCTATGCCTGCTATGATTCGCAATTCTGGAAAAATGTGGAATGCCAAAGGCGAACTTCAAGACACCATGGCCATAATACCAGATAGTAGCTATTCTGGTATTTATCAGGCTACCATTGATTTTTGCAAGGAGCACGGTGCTTTTGATCCTACGACTATGGGTACCGTACCTAATGTAGGACTAATGGCTCAAAAAGCAGAGGAATACGGATCACACGACAAGACCTTCGAAATTGCTGAATCAGGTATTGTACAAGTAATCGATTATACTACGGGTGCTACCTTAATAGAACACGAAGTAGCCCAAGGCGATATTTGGCGTATGTGTCAGGTAAAAGACGCCCCGATTAAAGACTGGGTTAAACTGGCGGTTACCCGTGCTCGGGCTACGAAAACGCCAGCGGTATTTTGGTTAGACAAAAATCGTGCGCACGATGCTCAGTTGATCGAAAAAGTGACCACTTACCTTAAAGACCATGATACTGATGGGTTGGAACTTCATATATTTTCACCGGTAGAAGCGACCCAGTTTACCCTTACCAGAATAAAAGCAGGCCTAGATACGATATCGGTCTCTGGAAACGTCTTACGAGACTATTTAACAGATCTGTTTCCCATTTTAGAAGTGGGTACTAGTGCCAAAATGCTGTCTATCGTACCCTTGATGAATGGAGGTGGCCTTTTTGAAACCGGAGCTGGAGGATCTGCCCCTAAGCACGTCGAACAATTTTTAGAAGAGGGGCATTTGCGTTGGGACTCTCTAGGGGAATTCATGGCATTGGTGGTATCCTTGGAACACTATGGGGAAAACAATACCAACCCTAATGCCTTGACGCTTGCCAATACTTTGGACAAAGCCACCGAGCAATTCTTAGAAAATGACAAATCGCCTTCTAGAAAAGTAAATGAAATCGATACTCGAGGGAGTCATTTCTACTTGGCATATTATTGGGCGCAACAGCTGGCGACTCAAGATGAAAATCCAGAGCTAAAAATGCGTTTTTCAGAAATTTTTGAACAATTGCAAAAGCACGAAGCAACTATCGCTCAAGAATTATTGGAAGCCCAGGGACATAAGGTCGATATCGGCGGTTATTACCTACCTGACCCTGTAAAAGTGGCTACTGCCATGCGGCCAAGTAATACATTCAACACTATTTTGGCAGCACTTTAAGAAGTATTGCTACTTTAAGAAAGTGTTAACTGGAAGTATTTCCGCGGCTTGTTGCCTATTTTAGGGCCCTATGCGTACTTGGCACTTAAAATTGGTCTACATTTCTTTAGTCTGTACCTCATTACTGTCTTGTGAAGACGTTATTGAGGTAGACCTTCCCTCTCCCACCCCCCAATTGGTAATAGATGCTTTAATTGGTTATAATGCTAATGATGGTAATCCAATTACTATTGGTCAGGTACGGTTAACCATGACGACTAATTTTTTCGAGGAGAACATTCCTCCGGCCCGCGATGCTACCGTAACCATTATTGATGAAACTACAGGAGTACTATTTCCATTAACAGAAGGCGAGCCTGGTGTATTTCGCGATGGTTTTCCTGAGCTGCAATTTGATCGCCCCTACACCTTACGGGTCGTTTACCAAGGACAGGTTTATGAATCTACAGAACGCATACAACCCACCGGGGAAATTGAAAATGTGGAGCAGGGTGACGGTTTTTTATTGGATGAAGATGAAGAAACTGAAGTTAAAGTTACCTTCGCCGATATTCCCAATGAAAGAAATTACTATTTATTTGCTTTCGGTTTTGACAACTATTTAGTTACAGATGATGAATTCTATCAGGACAAAAGCCTTTCATTTTCTTATTTTTATGAGAATGTAGATCCCGGAGATCTACTAACCATTACATTGATTGGTGTAAATAGGGAATTTGCCAATTATGTGAATCAAGCGTTGGTGCAATCTGGAGACGGTGGCACTGGCTTTGGGGTGCCTCCGGCCACGGTTCGCGGTAATATTATCAATACAACGGATAGTAACAATTTCCCTTTTGGCTATTTTGCTATAGGAGAAGCGGATAGCGCATTCCTTAGGGTGCAATAAACAAACTATATGAGATCTTTGCAGAATGAATGAAAAAGCAGTGCGATATCCAAACTATGGAAAATTTCTTCCTTCTCAAAAATTTTAAGTCCTCACAACCAAGAGGTTGCTGTGGGTTAAAATTTCATCGGGCGTCGAACTTTCCCCATACTTTGAATTTTGCAAAGGTCTCTATATCACTTTTAAAGATGATAATAAAACACGAACGTTACCAGAACAAAAAGTTATGTTTCATTTTGGCGCTGTTTTGTTGCTCCTTTTGTCTGCATGCACAAATGAAGTACACGCTTAGCGGTACCATCCGAGAAGCTAAGAGTAATGAGACGCTAATTGGGGTTAGTATCGCCGTTCAGGAAATGCGCACAGGTACTACTACCAACGAATACGGTTTTTACTCCCTTACCCTTCCGGAAGGAGAATACCAGCTTATTGTTAGTTACTTAGGATTTCAAGAAGTTGTGCAATCGGTTACGCTCAATGATAACATCAAATTGGATTTTAATCTCGTGGAACGGGCAGAGGTTTTAGAAGAAGTGGTGGTTACCGAAGATGTGGAACGGCTAGATGTGCGAAAACCACAAATGAGCGTAAACACCTTGGCTGTACAGACCATTAAAAAAATACCTGTGGTACTGGGTGAAGCTGATGTTATTAAATCACTGGTGCTTTTACCTGGTGTGACCAACGCCGGAGAAGCCTCTTCAGGATTTAATGTTCGAGGAGGAGCCGCCGATCAAAATCTGATTTTATTAGACGAAGCCATCATTTTCAATTCCTCACACCTTTTTGGATTTTTCTCGGTTTTTAATCCAGATGCCATAAAAGATGTAAAACTTTTTAAAGGCGGTATTCCTTCAAGATACGGGGGACGCGTTTCTTCGGTACTCGAAATCTTTCAAAAAGAAGGCAATAGCAAAGAATTAAAGGTGAATGGTGGTATAGGCGCTGTGGCCAGTCGCCTTTTAATAGAAGGGCCTATCATTAAGGACCGTACCGCTTTTTTAGCAGGAGGTCGTGCCTCATATGCACATCTGTTCCTTCCGCTATTTGATATCGATAACAGGGCTTACTTCTATGATCTTAATACCAAAGTAAGTCACCGTATTAATGCTAACAATAGTATTTTTCTTTCAGGATACTTTGGTAGAGACCTTTTTAGCATCAACGATAGTTTTGTAAATACCTATGGGAATGCCGTGGGTAATTTTAGATGGAATCACTTGTTTTCCGATCGATTGTTCTCTAACCTATCATTGATATATTCTGATTATTTCTATGGTTTAGAGCTAGATTTTGTAGGCTTTGAGTGGGACTCCGGCATCCAAAATTTTAACTTGAAATACGATCTTAAACACTATGTAAACGATAAGCTACAAATCAACTATGGTTTGAACAATATCTATTACGTGTTTAACCCTGGTAAGATTAAACCCAACCGAGAAGACTCGGGAATTGTAGAAGATCAGTTAACCAAGAAATATGCTAATGAAGCCGCCGCATACATTGATATCGAACAAAAGATAACCCCTGACCTCAGTATCAATTATGGTTTGAGGGGCAGCTTATTCAATCGACTTGGGCAAGAAGAATTATTTGTTTATGAGAACGATCAGCCTGTAGTTTTTGATCCCTTTCAACTGATCTATCGCGAAGCTACGCCAACAGACACTATTCAACCAGGAAGAGGCACTAACCTGAAAACCTTTTTCAATTTCGAGCCTCGTATTTCTGCTGCATATACCATTAATGAAAACAGTTCGGTAAAGGCAAGCTATACCCGATTAGCACAATACCTACACCTTCTGTCCAATACCAGCTCCCCTACTCCTTTAGATGTATGGACGCCTAGTGGGCCTTTTGTAGAGCCACAGTTATTAGATCAATATGCCCTTGGGTACTTTCGCAATATTGATGAAGGCGAGTACACCCTGGAATTGGAAGGATTTTATAAAGACATTCAAAATCGAATCGACTACATTGACGGAGCGGACCTTATCGCCAATGATGCTATTGAACAAGTTATTTTAAATGGAGAAGCAAGGGCCTACGGTTTGGAAGTACTCTTTCGAAAAAATGAAGGCCGTTTTCAAGGCTGGTTGGCCTATACCCTCTCCCGATCGGAACAGCGTACTCCAGGACGAGAACCGGTAGTAGACAATGGCCGCAGCAATCAGGAGACGGGTATAAATTTAGGAGAGTGGTATCCTACCCCATTTGATAAAACCCATGACATTTCACTTTA
Source organism: Bacteroidota bacterium (assembly GCA_039414375.1). GTDB lineage: Bacteria > Bacteroidota > Bacteroidia > Flavobacteriales > Flavobacteriaceae > Croceivirga. The sequence continues at coordinate 19,474 of JBCDGY010000017.1, forward strand.
CGGTAATTATGATCTAAATGACACTTGGAATTTTAATGCCAATTTTATTTACCAAACTGGGCAACCTACGAATTTTCCCGTAGGTCAATTTGAGTTTCAGGGTTTGGTGGTTCCTTTTTTTGGACTGCGCAACCAAACGCGCTTACCTGATTACCATCGCCTGGATGTATCGGCCACTTTAAGACCACGTAAAAACAAAGGACGAAATTTTCAATCGGAATGGGTCTTTTGTGTTTATAATGTGTATAACAGAATGAACGCGGCGTCCATTAATTTTAGACAAAATCAAGATACCGGAAGAAACGAAGCTGTGCGAACCGCGATCTTTGGCGTAGTACCTGCGATAACTTATAACTTTAAGTTCTAACGCTATGGCCTGGAAAAATCTTGTAGTCCTAAGTATAATACTCATAGGCATCTTTTCTTGTGAAGATGTTATTGAAGTAGAGACTCAGCCCAATCCTCCAACTTTGGTGGTAAATGGATTAATTCGGGTGGATACTACACAAGAATTTATTGATGTACGGATTCAAGTAGCGGAAACTAGTGACTTCTTTGGTTCAAATACCATCACGAGTTTGGATAGGGCTGTGATACTTTCAGGACAAATCGATTCGCTAGCAAACTCAGGGGTGACTTTTTCTCAAACCTCAGTATTGGAAGAAACCGAACCCGGTAGCGGTATTTATATCCCCAGTTTTATTCCTGGTTCGGATACCGACGACCGTATTCGTACTGCTGCGGCTTTTACAGGCGCTGTTTTTCTATTAACACTAGAACATAAAGGTAGTACTTATGCGGCCCAAACCGTCTATTCCTCAACGGTACCTATCGATACTATTGTTCAAGGAGATGAAACGTTGTTTGATGAAGACGATACTGAGATTAAGATAACGCTCACCGACGTTCCAGACGAAGAAAATTATTATGTGTTTGATTTTGGAGAAGGAGAATTTCTTGCCTTGGACGACCAATTTATAGATGGCCAAGAATTTGTGTTTTCTTACTTTCCCGAAAGGGATTTGACTCCGGGAGAAACCTTGGAAGTTAGTATTCTAGGGGCCGATCAAGAACTTTTTAACTACATCGATCTATTGGTGGAGCAAACCGAAAATGATGGCGGGGTTTTTGAAACACCTGCCGCTACCGTACGCGGCAATATCTTTGATATTACGGGATTGGACAACGTCAATATTTTTGATAATACAGATAGGCCTAACAATTTTGCCTTAGGCTATTTTGGTGTGGTTCAAGAATTTAAACAAAGCATCACTATCGAAGAGTAGATGAAACATCTCCTTACTTTAAGGCATAGTACCTACTTATTAGGCTTTATGGCATTGCCCTGTATGGTCCTTTTTGCGACGGCCTGTGAAGCAGTAATTGATGTTGAAACACTTCCAGACCCCCCTAGACTTGTAGTCGATGGTTTAATGCGTGTGGATACTACAAAAGAATTTATAGATGTTCGCATTAAAGTGACGGAAACCAACGATTTTTTTAGTGAAAACACCGTTACCGATTTGGAGCGAATTGTGATCTTACCTGGTATTGTGGATTCCATAGCCCTTTCAGGTGTTTCCTTTGGTAGATCACGGGTATTGACTGAATCCGAACCGGGAACTGGGGTGTATACGCCTAATGTTGTTCCTTTCGCTAGTGATGAACGACTGAGAACAGCAGGGCTTACTCCGGAGTCCGTTTTTTTACTGATTCTTGAACACAAAGGACGACGGTATGCTGCACAAACCCGATACGTACCTACCGTCCCAATTGACAGGCTTGAACAAGGAGAAGCAACCTTATTCGATGAAGATGACACAGAGCTTAAGATATCTTTAACCGATATTCCTGAAGAAGAGAACTACTATATATTTGATTTTGGAGGAGGAGAATTTTTAGCCTTGGATGATGAGTTTATCAATGGACAAGAATTTGAGTTTTCCTATTTCCCCGAAAGAGATTTGATACCGGGGGAAACCATTACGGTAAGTATTCTGGGTGCCGATCAAGAACTTTTCAACTATATCGATCTGTTGGTAGAGCAAACAGAAAATGATGGCGGTGTTTTTGAAACACCTGCTGCTACCGTACGCGGTAATATCTTTGATATTACCGGATTAGACAATGTCAACATTTTTGATAACGTCAACAGGCCCAACGAATTTGCATTAGGCTACTTTGGTTTTGTACAAGAGTTTAAAGATTCTCTAATTATCAAGTAATTAAGAAAGCCAATAGAGCATTAAAATCAAAGTGATACCCACCAATCCTTGTAGTAAGGTAGCCAAGGTATGACCCCGCAAGGCTGTTTTGAGGTCCATTTCCGAAAACTCTGTAACTACCCAAAAATAACTATCATTAATATGAGAAACTGTTAGAGCACCAGCACCTATTGCCAATACCGCTAATGCTCTTTCTAGGGCACCTTCCAAATGAAACGAAGCCAATAAAGGCGTTATAATAGCTGCTGTGGTAATTAAAGCCACAGTTGACGAACCTTGTGCTGTTTTGATGACAGCGGCAATGGCAAAAGCCAGTAGTAATCCTAAGCCACCTGAACCAGCACTTAAAGATAACATAGCTGCAAAATCCAGTGTTCTTAGTACCGCTCCGAAGGCACCGCCGGCCCCTGTAATGAGTACAATAGCTCCAGCTTGCTTCATCGCCTCTCCTACCCAACCGCTAACTACTGCGGTAGCCTTTTTACGAATCCAACTTAAACTTAAAAGTAAACCAATAGCTAAAGCAATGATGGGGTTTCCCAAAAAATCCAATAGCGCTATAATCCAACCTTCCCCCAAGGGATTCGTGGGATATGTAGCTACAGATTTCAAAGCGATTAACCCCAACGGTACTGCAATGGGGAGCAGCATAACCAATAAACCAGATGGCGTTGCCAAACTATTATTCGCATCTTTCAAAACCTCTGGCAATGGTGTATCTTCAGCTGAAGACTTGGCGTTTTTACCCACAATTAGTGCCCATAAATATCCACTAAGGGCAACCCCTAACGCTACAGGAAGACCGTACAACATCACCAATCCCAGATCTGCCTCCACCAATGCCGCTGCTGCCAGGGGCCCTGGTGTGGGGGGCACAAAAACATGAGCAGCATACAACCCCGTGGCTAAGGCTACCGTAAATGTGAGTCTTGAAACACCAGATCGACGGCTTAAAGCCTCGTTCAAAGAAGAGAGAATGACAAAACCAGAATCACAATAAACAGGAATAGAGATCACAAATCCTGCGAGATTTACGGCCAAAGGCGACCGTCGTAGCCCGGTTAATCGCAATAGGGCTTTCGACAAAACTTGTGTACCCCCAGTTTTTTCCAAAAAAGTACCGATTACCGTTCCAAAAGCAATAACCAAACCTATGCCCGAAAGCGTTTTACCAAAACCTTCTCCAATAGTAACCATTACCTGATCCGCAGATAGGCCAAAAGCAAGGCCTGCCACGATAGCGGCCCCAGTTAAAGAAAAAACAGGGTGTATTTTAAACTTTAAGGTAGTAATAATAATACCCAAAACGATGGCAAAGAGTATCACTAGTTCCATAGCGCAGCTGTTTTTAAATAGGTTGTACAGTTTTGTTGTAAGAGCATCGCTGCATTTTCCATATTGTAGGCAAGCGATTTGCTACGATCGCCAATTTCTATAAAAGCTTGGGGTCCTAATTGTTGTTGTGCCACGTCCAAGTCTAATCGGCCGCAAAATGCTATCACGGGTACTTGAAAACGCGCTCCTAAGTCGATGACGCCTTGTATGAGTTTACCCTGAACTGTTTGCGCGTCAATTTTGCCCTCTCCTGTTATAATAGCATCATAAGGTTTTTGCGAGAGCAGGTTTGCCACCTTGGCCACCGCCAGCATAAAGCCAATACCACTCTGAAATTCAGCCCCTACAAAAACTTTCAACCCATAAGCAGTGCCCCCAGCGGCACCCGAACCAGGCAGATTTGCCGCGTCTTTCCGTAAGGTAGCTTTGGTTATCTTTTCCAATTGTTGCAGGCCTTTATCTAAGGCAGCAATAGCCTTAGCATCAGCACCCTTTTGAGCTGCATAAACAGCAGCTGCCCCATTTGGTCCGTACAACGGATTGTCCACATCGTTCACCGCTATGATTTTTGGGAGAGGGAACGGGCCTTCAGGAGGCAATATCTTTTGAATCTTTTGGAGATTTTCTCCGATTGGCGCCAATACTTCATTCTTATCATCTAAAAAACAATACCCCAAAGCAGTGGCAAGGCCTATACCTCCATCATTCGTAGCACTTCCCCCCAAACCAATATAGATGGTTTTAGCCCCCATATCGATGGCTTTTTTGAGTTGTATCCCAGTACCAATGGTACTAGTTACAAGAGGGCTTCGCTGGTTTTCTGGAAGATATGCTAATCCAGAGGCCTGTGCCAATTCTACAAAAGCCACTTTTTCATCGTTGTCAAAAAGTATGGGAGCATCTAATGGTCTACCCAAAGCATCGACGGTGGAGACCATTACCCGTTGTACGGATCGATAAGGTTGAATAGCGGCTAAAAAACCATCTCCCCCGTCAGAAGCCATTACGCCTTTGACATATGCATCGGGATAAACATTTTTGATGCTTTGCGTTAATCCATTAATAACATCTGCCGCGGACAGAGAACCCTTAAACTTGTCTGGTATTAACAAAAAGCGTTTGATAGCCATCGCTCTAAATATAGGGGAATCTTATTAACCTGAGTTCGATTATTATTAATTTTGATCTGATGCGAACCAACAAAGACTTACTTGTAAAAGGTATCAAGTCCTTCTTATATACGACTTTGGCCATGTTTACAGCACCCGTAATCCTGTATCAAGCTTTTAAGAATACCGATAAACCACTTTTTATTCCTGTATTGATCATCGGCCTATTGCTATCGGCATTAGCCATTTACCTTGGTTTTCGATCGGTAGGTATTGTGATGGAAGCGGTTTTTGGAAAGAAAAAGCGTTCTTAATTGGTATTGTTGGCCTTGGCTTTTTTCCATTTGTTACGTAAAGTAGCGTAATCAAAATCTAGTACTGATTTTTGACGTTTTAAGCGTTCGGCGGCAAAAGCACGTTGTAAAATATCTTCGATCAGATAGTCTTCATGAACACTTGCTGGGTGAAACTCTCTTTTGAGGTTGATTTTAAAAGCCTTTGCCGTAGTTTGATACCAAAAAGCCCGCCAACCGCTGCGTAAATCTTTCACCAGTGAAAAGGCAGTACTTCCGGTCTGCCTATGAATCAACTTCACCAAAATTTGCCCTTCCGTACGAGTAAGCTTCTTCAACTCTTCAGAAAACTCGCCCTCAATATACTTCTGTACTTTTTTAGTGTAACGCTTTTTATGGCGTTTCTTTTTGATATACTGTAGGCTATCATTCAATGCTACCAAGCGCTCTGCTGCCATTTTAGCATAGGGGTAAACTTTCAAGGTCTTTCTTCGCAGAATGTAGTAGCGTAGTTTTTCCTTTTTATTGGCAAATTC
>JBCDGY010000018.1:0-23868 GCA_039414375.1 Bacteroidota bacterium
GACTTAACAACCCCAGGTAATAACCCTTTATGTGCCCAGTCGCGTAAAACGTTGCGACATAATCCGAAGTCACGATAGACAGCGCGAGGACGACCTGTAGCTTTCATTACCCCATAATGACCAGGAAAACTGCAGATATAATCGTAGGCTCCTGGAATAGGGGCATCAAAAGATATTGTAACACTTTCTCCTCCACCAATAAGTTTGGTATAAACTATGGTCTCATCCCCTTCAGGGATATATTCGGACTCTCTTGCTACAGCCGCTTTAGCAGCAAACTTGGCTATATCAGTTCCAGATTTTAGCAAAACAAAATTATGCCCCATAACCATTTTGTCCATTTTACCGGTGTGCCTCAATGTTAATGTCACAGGTTTTCCAGACATTACTTTCAATTCAGACTTATCAAACTGCATTAGATCATTCGAAGATAAAGCTATGGTGTTTTCATCTACACCAACCTTTTCCGCGGTTTTTTTACGTTCCATTTGGAATCCATCCTTTTCCTTATCTTCTTTTTTCTCCCCGCAACTAAGAAAAACAGCGCTTAGGGAAAACATAAACAAACCAACCGTTCGTTTCATATTTGACATTTTAACGAGTTATTTAGAATGAAGATATATTATTTTGTTCGATTTTTCAATATGGCTTTAGTCATATCTTAGATTTCTCAATTTTAAGCTTAAAAATTAATAGATGAGGACTAATATTCTAGTCATTTTTTTGGGATGTATCATAGCAGGTTGCGGAGGAAAAAAGGAAGAAAAAAAGGAAGGTTTTGAGGTAAGCCGTACCAAAAAGGAAGAAAGCAAAGTAGTAAGCCAAGAAGGGGTGCCTGTAGACCTTGATAATAAAGGAATAGGACCTATTAAGGAAGTGGCCCTATCAGCTGACATTGATACGGAACTAGCCGCAGCTGGAGAGGCCAAATACAATGCTATTTGTGTGGCTTGCCACATGGTAGAGCAACGGATGATAGGCCCTGCTATGAAAGGTGTATTGGAGCGTAGAAGCCCAGAATGGGTGATGAATATGATTCTGAACCCAGATGGCATGTTAAAAGAAGATCCTATTGCTAAAGCACTGTTGAAGGAGTATAACAACGCCATTATGCTTAATCAAAATTTGAGCCAAGAGGAAGCAAGGTCTATATTGGAATACCTAAGAACATTATAAGATATCCATCTTTTTCATCCTTCACTATTACTTGAAATAAGCGCTAATGAACTATTGGTTTTCAGTAGCTTGAAATTTATATTGTAAGTTAATTCTTCAACAGTAATAAATCTAAATACTGTTATAAGGTAAGAAATTACATCATTCTTTTGCCCATCTTGCAAAGGTCTCAAGGTAGGCCTTATGGAGCATCAGAAACTACCTTATAAGTAGGATCCTCCATCACATTAACCTCTATGATGGCATTAGCATTTTGTAATAGTCTGCGACAGTCTTTACTTAAATACCGCAGGTGTACTTTTTTTCCTGCCTTGCGATAGCGCTCAGTAATTCTATTTAAGGCTTCAATACCCGACATATCAGCTACTCGGCTTTCTCTGAAATCAATTATGACCTCTTGGGGGGTCGTTTTGCACGTCGAATTTTTCACCAAAAAGACTTGTAGATCCAAAAAACAAAGGGCCATAGATTTCATAGTGTTTTACGCCATTGTCATCCAAATGCTTTCTAGCCCTAATACGCTTTGCATTCTCCCAAGAGTAGGCCAAGGCTGAAATAATAACACCTAGCAATACAGCAATGGCCAAATTATGAGTAATTGCGGTAATTAAAGTGACCAATACCATAACAATAACATCAGAATTGGGCATTTTTCGAAAGGTTTTAAAACTAGCCCATTCGAAAGTCCCAATGGCCACCATAAACATTAAGCCCACCAAAGCAGCCATGGGCAAGCGTTCGATGAGGTTGCTACCAAACATGATAAAAATGAGTAACATAACCGCCGCTGTAATGCCAGAAAGCCTTGCTCTAGCTCCGGATGAAGTATTAATTAGGCTTTGCCCAATCATAGCACAGCCGCCCATTCCAGATAAAAAACCAGAAAGTATGTTGGCCAACCCCTGAGCAACACACTCTTTATTGCCGCGGCCCCTGGTTTCTGTGATTTCATCTATGATATTTAAGGTAAGTAAGCTTTCAATAAGCCCTACCCCAGCCATGATGCCTGCATAGGGTACAATGATTTTGAAAGTTGTCCACGTAAAGGGAACCTTTGGAATAGACAATGGGGGCAATCCCCCCTTTATACTTTCCCCATCTCGCATAATATCAGCAACTGTTAAGGTATCAATTCCAAAACCCAAAACCAATGCGGAGACCACAATAATGGCGACCAACGAAGAAGGGATGGCCTTGGTTATTCTAGGAAAACCCCATATGATTAGCATAGTCAGTACTGTTAACCCTAACATCGTATACAACGAGCGCCCTTGCAACATTGCACCCGTGGCACCATCATAAAAATTAGGGAATTGTGCCATAAAAATGATGATTGCCAGGCCGTTGACAAAACCAAACATTACAGGATGCGGAACCAATCTGATAAATTTACCTAGACGTAATAGCCCAGCAATAATCTGAAAAGTCCCAGCCAATATTACAGTAGCAAATACATAATGCAGTAAGGTAGTAGCATCAATGCCGGGGAAAGTGTTTTTGAGTTCCAACAGGAGCCCCACAAAGATTACTGCCACAGCCCCCGTTGCTCCTGAAATCATTCCTGGCCTTCCACCCAAGATGGCCGTTACTAAAGCAAGTATAAAAGCTGCATAGAGCCCTGTTAAAGGAGAAAAACCAGGAATTAAGGCAAAAGCAATGGCCTCGGGGACCAATGCTAGCGCAACAGTTAGGCCAGATAATAGTTCTATCTTGTAATCTACCTTTTGCTTAAAATCGAATAGGTTGAGGTATTTGCGCATAGCATTCCCTTTTTAAGCGCGCAAAAATACTATTATCTGTGTAATCTGAAGTACTTATAAGGGCATTGTTCTATTTTTGCGACATAACCCATTAATCCACATGTAACGTTGGATATAGCTGTTCTTGGTGGCGGAAGTTGGGCCACGGCTTTGGTAAAAATGTTGACCGAAAACCTGGACAAAGTGCATTGGTATATGCGGAGCGTGTATGCTGTAGAGCATATTAAAAGGGAAGGGCAAAACCCTAATTATTTGAGTTCGGCCCAGTTAAATACCGATTATTTAGTGCTTACCAACGATATTAATGAAGCGGTTCGTGCAGCCGAAATACTGCTTTTAGTAATTCCTTCGGCTTTTTTGGAGCAAGAGTTGGACAAATTAACGGTGCCAATAGCTGAAAAGACCGTTTTTTCAGCCATAAAGGGCATTGTTCCAGAAAGTGGACAAATTGTTGGGGAACACTTGTATCATAAATACCAAATTCCCTACTCAAATATTGGGGTAATTACTGGGCCGTGCCATGCCGAAGAAGTGGCTTTAGAACGCCTGTCTTACCTAACCATTGCTTGTTCTGATGAAACAAAAGCTTTGGAGATGGCAAAGCACCTTAAAAGTCATTATATCCGCACCAAAATTTCGGATGACATTATCGGCACGGAATACGCAGCCATGCTTAAAAATATATATGCTATTGCTGCTGGTATTGCCCATGGATTAGGCTATGGCGATAATTTCCAAAGCGTACTTATGAGCAATGCGATTCGAGAAATGAAACGGTTTATAGACCGTGTCCATAAAATGAAACGCAACATCAACAATTCGGCTTATCTAGGAGATTTGTTGGTTACTGGTTACTCTACGTTTAGTAGAAATCGAATGTTTGGTAATATGATTGGCAAGGGGTATACCGTTAAGAGTGCTATGATGGAAATGAATATGGTAGCAGAAGGCTACTATGCTACCAAAAGTGCTCATAAACTAATGCTCGAGCTAAAGAAACGCTCAAAGACCCCAATTATTAACGCCGTACATGCTATTCTTTATGAGCAAAAAGACCCTAAGAAAACTTTTAAAAAGTTAACAGAGCGTCTAAATTAAAGCGAGGCACGTTCCAACGAAAAATGGGAGTGTCGTTCCACTTCTTGCGCTATTATCGATCTAAACTCGAGAACTTGAGTCTCATCATAGGAGAAGGCTTGTTGAAGGTCTTCAATAATAGGATCTAGATATTGCCGAATGGTTTCAATTTGAAAATATAATCGTCCCGTACGCCTAATGAAAAAGTCCATTGGATTAGTTACCATTTCATGGACAATTCCAAATTGTAACTCCGCGCGGAGCATCCTTAAGACAACATCATCTCCTGGAATCTCTTTAAAAAGATGTATTATTTCATCCGTTTGAAGGCCATAAGTGGTGACTAAGTAATGGGCATCGGCCTCCTGAAATCCCCACTCCTGAAGCTGTTTGTGTATTCGCCCAATATACTTGACCACATGTTTGTACTTTTTAAAACCATTACCACATAGCGGAATGGTATCGGTATGGCATTCTTTGAGATCAGCAGCCTGTTCTTCCCCCATTTTTTTTACTACTCGATCTACTACACGCTCCGCCATTTTACGGTAACCCGTGAGCTTACCCCCTGCTATGCTCAGCAGCCCAGAGGGCGAAGTAAAAATTTCGTCTTTTCTAGAGAGCTCTGAAGCCGATTTACCTTCTTCATGAATTAAAGGGCGTAACCCAGCCCAAGAAGAGACAATATCTTCCATATTCAGTTCTATGTCTGGGAACATATTGTTAACCGCGGAAATCAAATAAAGTGCATCCGCTAAATCCACTTCTACGCGGTCTTTGTCGAGATCATAGGGCGTATCTGTAGTACCAACGTAAGTGATGTTACCCCTAGGAATAGCAAAAATCATTCGTCCATCAGGAACATCAAAATAAACGGATTGTCGAACAGGTAACTTATGATGAGGAAACACCAAATGCACCCCTTTAGTTAAATAAAGATGCTTGCCCTGGTTAGACTGGTTTAAACTGCGCAGCCCGTCAACCCATGGCCCCGCTGCGCTAATAACATATTGAGATTTCACAGTAATTGTTTCACCAGACAACTTGTCTTGTATGGTAGCACCAGCTACTTGATTGTTCTCATAAACGAAATCTGTAACCTCGGCATAGTTTAGGCATAATGCATCATATTGCAGGCTTGTTTTAATGTTCTCTATAGTGAGGCGGGCATCATCTGTACGATACTCGGCGTAGTATCCTGCACCATTGACGATCTTTTTGGGTAAGAGTGGCTCCAGCGCCATCGCTTCTTTCTTTCCAAGCATCTGCCGTTTATCATCGCCTGATACTTGGGCCAAAATATCGTAAACCTTCAGCCCAATACTGGTAAGCCATTTGCCATAAGAACCTCCTTCAACTAGAGGCAATAACATTTTCTCAGGTAGGACCAAATGTGGTGCTAATTTGTGCACAATAGCACGTTCGGCCCCTACTTCTTTAACCAGCCAAAAATCAAACTGTTTTAAATATCGAAGTCCACCGTGAATTAGTTTTGTGGACTTGCTACTCGTACCCGAAGCAAAATCACCTTTTTCTAATAGGGCAACCTTTAATCCTCTTGAAGCTGCGTCTAAAGCAATACCACCACCAGTGATACCACCCCCTATAATTACAAGGTCGAACGTTTCCTTAACGAGCCTATCTAAAGTGTCTTTTCGATTTAGATTCGAAAAGGACATCGCCTTTTTCATCATTATTTTTTTCTTAAAGGTAAAGCTATGTCTTTAAATTCTTTGTTACGCCAATCACAGGTTGTTGAACTCATATTGCCGTTCCACTTTACAGATGCGTACCCGATACCAGGCATACCATTGGTCTCGTCCTTTTTGTTGGGCTGCTTGATGGTCTATCTGAGCCTTCCAAAGGGCAATCGCCTCAAGGCTTTCCCAATAACTAACGGTAATTCCCATTTCCGAACGTGCACTTTCAATACCTAAATATCCAGGCTGTTGTTGTGCCAGGGCTTCCATTTTTTGCGCCATTTGGTGATACCCCAAATCTTTATCGGTGCGTAGACTTGTGAATATTACAGCATAGTAAGGCGTTTGGGGTGTCATTAGTTGATGTATTGTTTTTCTAAAAAGTAGGTGACTAGTGCTTCTTTCATTAAAACACTTTGTTCTCCAGCCTTCAACGTAGGTAATTGTTCCCTAACGTTGTAATGCGGCCACCCCTCGTCATCATAGTATTCAAACTCATAATAACCATAGGGTTCTAAAAGCCTACAAATAGCAACATGCATCAAATTTACCTTTTCGTCCTTTTTAAACTTTCGATGCAATTGCCCAAGTTCTTGAACTCCTACCAAATAAATAATGCCATCCAGGTCTAAAGGGTCTCCATCCGCAAATTGTGTAGAAAGTTTGATAACCAAACGGTTCCACCGTTCTTTTAGTAGTACATCTCTAGACATGGTTACAAAGGTACCAAGAATGAAGGACCGACTTACGCTTCTGAAGTCGATGGCCTATATTTGCCCAAAACGGTTAAATGAGTTTTTTAGATATCGTTTTAGGCTTATTGTTGATTTGGGGGCTTTACAAAGGCTTAATTAATGGTCTTTTTGTAGAACTAGCCTCTTTGGTAGCGTTGATAGCTGGGATTTTTGGAGCCATTCACTTTTCCCATATCGCAGGTAATTATCTTGCTCAAAATCTGGATTGGAGCGAACGCTACATGAAGATCACCGCTTTTTTAATCACCTTTATCGCTATCGTTGTTTTGGTTCACCTTTCCGGAAAGTTACTAACCAAGATCGCTGATTTTGCCATGTTGGGCTTATTAAATAAACTGGCAGGTGCGGTCTTTGGAACACTTAAAGTGGCAGTTATACTCGGGGCGCTGTTGTATTTTTTTGAAAGGGTTACTGCTTCTTGGGATAGTATTGGAGCAGAGACCAAGGCAGATTCCATATTGTACACCCCAGTACGCGACATCGGCGCTTTGGTGTTTAGCAAATTATTTGAAGATACTCCGGAAACCCCTAGTATGGAGAAGGCCAGCAGTAACAACTTTGAGATCTTCCAAATATCAGTAAGTGAACAATAAAAGTTAGGGTTTTTTGTAACTTTCCGTAAAACACGACTATGGCGATCCGTCCACCCTTTAATCTGAACAACTGGCTAGAAGAGCATCGAGATCTATTGAAGCCTCCAGTGGGTAACAAAAACTTGTACAAAGATGCCGGAGATTATATTGTTATGGTAGTGGCAGGGCCTAATGCCAGAAAAGACTATCACTACAACGAGACCGAAGAGCTGTTTTACCAATTAGAAGGGAACATCGAAGTACACATTCAAGAAGAAGGAGAGAAAAAAACAATGGAACTCGGTCCGGGAGATATGTACTTACATCCTGCTAAAGTCCCTCATTCTCCCGTTCGACATCCTGATTCCATAGGGTTAGTTATTGAGCGAAAACGAAAACACCTGGATGTTAAAGACGGTTTGATGTGGTTTTGTGATCAATGCAACAATAAGTTATACGAAGCCTATTTCACCCTCAACGATATCGAAAAAGATTTTTTTGGGCATTTTAAAACGTTCTATAGTTCTAAAGCACTCAGAACCTGTAATAACTGTGGATATGTCATGCCTGTAGACGCCCGTTTCGTGGCAGAAGAATAAGGGGGCAATAATAGATGACCTTAAGTAACATAGCTAAAAAGGTAGTAGCAATTAGTCTTCTCAAGACTTTTTAGAATTGGTATGTTACAACGAGCATTTTGAACTCTTGGAATTATAGGGCTTTCCAACTTCTTTGTAGCTTTGTTGCAGTTTGAACAAAATAGAACAATAAGGTTACAAAAATATGGTCACGACAGCTACTTTCGGAATAACAGATGCCCTACAAGCGCTTGGAATAGAAGCACTAAATCCAGGAACTTCAACAGGTCAAGTAAACTTTGGTAATGGAGCAATGATTACCTCTCACTCTCCTGTTGATGGATCCGTTATTGGACAAGTCAAGGGAACCTCAAAGGAAGATTATGATAAGGTTATGGAAACTGCAGCTGAGGCTTTTAAACAGTGGCGATTGGTACCTGCACCCCAACGGGGTGAGATTGTACGTCAGTTTGGGGAAAAGCTTAGAGCCCTTAAAACACCCTTAGGAAAACTGGTGTCCTATGAAATGGGGAAATCCTACCAAGAAGGGTTGGGAGAAGTACAAGAAATGATCGATATCTGCGATTTTGCTGTTGGTCTATCTAGGCAATTACACGGTTTAACTATGCACTCCGAACGCCCCGGGCACCGCATGTACGAACAATACCATCCACTTGGAGTAGTAGGCATTATTTCAGCATTCAATTTTCCTGTAGCCGTTTGGGCTTGGAATACTGCTTTGGCGTGGGTATGTGGTGACGTATGTGTATGGAAACCTTCAGAAAAAACACCCTTATGTGGTATAGCATGCCAGCATATTTTTGCTCAAGTTGCCAAAGAAAATAACCTTCCTGAAGGGATCTCCTGTGTAATTAATGGAGATTACAAAGTTGGGGAGTACTTAACAAACGATCACAGGATACCACTCGTTTCAGCAACTGGCTCTACCCGTATGGGTAAAATTGTGGCTAAGACCGTAGCAGGACGCCTAGGAAAGTCGCTATTAGAACTTGGCGGTAACAACGCTATTATTGTAACTCCAGATGCGGATCTAAAAATGACGGTAATTGGTGCGGTCTTTGGAGCTGTTGGAACTGCTGGGCAACGCTGTACATCCACCAGAAGGCTTATTGTTCATGAATCAGTTTACGACAAAGTAAAAAGTGCCCTTACAAAAGCCTATGATCAATTAAGCATTGGAAATCCTTTGAATGAAGATAATCATGTTGGGCCTTTGATTGATACTACAGCGGTTGATTTGTATTCCCAAGCCCTTGACAAAGCGGAAGCTGAAGGCGGAAAGGTTTTAGTCCCTGGTGCAGTTTTACAAGGAGAAGGTTACGAAAGTGGATGCTATGTAAAGCCCGCTATTGTTGAGGCAAACAACGCTATGGCCATAGTGCAAGAAGAAACATTTGCTCCGATTCTATATTTATTGAAGTACGAAGGACCTGTTGCGAATGCTATTGCTCAGCAGAACGAGGTAGCCCAAGGACTTTCTTCCGCAATAATGACCAATAATCTAAGAGAGGCGGAACAGTTTTTGTCTGCTGCTGGAAGCGATTGCGGAATTGCGAATGTAAATATAGGTACTTCAGGAGCCGAAATTGGAGGTGCTTTTGGAGGAGAAAAGGAAACGGGAGGTGGAAGAGAAAGTGGTTCCGATGCATGGAAAGTGTATATGCGCCGTCAAACCAATACCATCAACTATACGACAGAATTACCATTGGCTCAGGGTATCAAATTTGATTTATAGACCTTAGATTTTGTAGAGATACCATAGTTAGGTATCTATAAAAAACAGTGATTGGGACAATAATTGCCGTAGTGTGTTAGGGTGTTTTTTGTAAAAGCGCCGTAATATGTTCACTATATCGTTTTTGTTTAAGGAATTTCAGTAATTGTCAAACTTTTTTATAATTTGGTGTACTGAACACTAAAACACTATCCATGACTCGAAATTTATCCTATCTGCTCGGGATCATAGTGACTATTTTGATAGGAATGTGGCTCCATTTCACGTTTTGTAGCGATTGTCATTTAGCAATACCCCCTGCTGAAGACACTACGGAAAAGGCGCCTATTCCTGTATCCGAGCCAGATCCCACCTCTTTTCCCATAGCAGTTCAAGATGGGGATTTTGAAGTGGACGAAGCATCTAACTTTAATTTTAAGTTGTCAGCGAACGATTTTAACCTTCCGGTATCAGCCAAAGTAGATACTGCTGTAAGTCAATTGAAGGCCCATTTATTGGAAAACCCCAAAAAAGTCCTCAACATTACAGGTCTCTATAAGGGAAGCGAAGAAAACACGACGGCATGGCCCAATTTAGGATTGGCTAGAGCCAATGCTATAAAAAACTATTTGGTTGGTCAAGGCATTCCCTCTTCACAAACGAATACCATGGGGAAACTTATGGATGATATGGTACCCGATACGGATGTATTGCTAGGTCCAGTGGCCTACGCTATATCTGAGACAACTCAGGAATCTGAGGACGTGCTAGAAGCACTTTATGACGAGATTAAGGCCAATCCCTTGGTATTGTACTTTAAAACGGGAGAAGCGGCTATTAGTCTGACACCCGAACAGCGTCAAAAAGTAGCCAATATTGCTAAATATCTGGATAAAGTAGAAGGAGCTACCTGTGCGGTAGTCGGGCATACCGACAGTGTTGGAAGCCGTTCTACGAATGTTAGATTAGGGCAGGAACGCGCCGACTTTGCCAAGAGCTATTTATCCAAAAATGGAATTTTGGCGGAACGAATTGTTACAAGCTCGCAAGGACCAGATGCCCCTATCGCACCGAATACAACGGAAGAGGGTAGGGCAAAGAATAGACGTACCGTTGTTACTTTAAAATAAGCACTAACTACTTAAAAATTTAAATGATATGAACTTTGGAAACATTTGGTGTTGGTTGTTCCCGCTACTCACCGGAATTATTTGTGCCATACTTGGCTATTACTGGGGTAGAAGAAACAAAACTGAGGTTATCAAACACGACGACAACTCAGAAGCACTAAAAGCACTGCAAGACAAAAACGCGAAATTACAAGCCGATTTGGAAGCCTGTAACAAAAAGCTGACCGCTCCTAAGTCCAAGCCTGCTAAGAAAGCAGCGCCCAAGAAGGCTAGCCCACCGCCAGAGGCCTCATCTTTAGCTGCTGCTGTACCAGCTGTCGCTTTTGATAAAGACGCTGCTAAAGCAGCATTTGGTAAGCGTGTAAAATTAGACGACTTGAAGGTTGTGGAAGGTATTGGTCCTAAAATCGAGCAATTGTTCCACAATTTTGATATTAAAACCTGGAAGGCCCTTTCCGAAACCCCAGTAGAAAAATGTCAAGAGGTATTGGATTCTGGTGGAGAGCGCTATCGTATCCATAATCCTGGCTCATGGCCATTGCAAGCCAAAATGGCCTATGAAGGCAAATGGGAAGCCTTAGCCAAGTGGCAAGATGAGCACAAGGCAGGGAAGTTATAAGTACAAAAGATATATGCTATCAAAAAAGCTGGCTCAAAAGGCCGGCTTTTTTAGTTTCTACCCTTTTCTCCGGGATACAAATTACAAACTGGATCGCTTTGCCAGTATTTCTTAGTGTCAACATCCATAATGGTTAATGGTCCTTTAAAGGCAGCTCCAGTATCTACATTCCAAACATTAGCGCCTTGCTGGGGTACTGCATGGCCAGTTTTTGAGAGGGGGGTATGGCCAATAAAAATTTCGGAATAATTTCGAAATCGCTTGGGGTAGTTCTCATCTTCTGGCTTCAGGTTTGGATTTATCGCTTTGGCGAGCTCCCAAAGGGTACGGTCCCAATAGAATAACTCCTCAAAATACTCGAAATCAATACCCTTTAAATTCGTAAAACCTGCATGTAAAAACAGGCGGTGCTGTTCGTCGTAATAGGTGTTTTGTAAACTGCCGAAAAACTCAAGATGTGGTCCCCACTGTTCTCTCCCCGCCTTTAAATAAGAGTTCTTTGTGGCCTGTCCCCCGTGTATTAACCATTGTTGGTTTTCAATACCTTCTAACATCCATTTACGGCAGAGCTCATCGTGATTTCCTCGTATAAAAGTGCACTGATGGGTCTTTTGTAAAACAATTAAAAAGGAAATGGTCTCAAAGGCTTCACTCCAAGAGTCTACATAGTCTCCAAGAAAGATAAGGTGATCTTCTTTAGTTACCTCCGCGCGTTCTAAAAGTTGTTGTAGTGCTCGTAGTCCAGAATGAATATCACCAATGACCAGTTTTCGCATATCCAGAATTTTGAGCACAATATTAAAGCCTATTGTGCCCACAAACGAAAAGTTAAGGTAAAGATTTTAGGGTGTCCTGACCTTTCTGTGTACCTTGCTTTTATATTTGGTGATGTAGATATGGCCAAGATTTTTTGTATAGGAGAGCTACTGATAGATTTCGTGGCCGAAAATCAGGGAAATGACCTCTCCCTAGCACAAGAATTTACTAAAAAGGCTGGTGGAGCCCCAGCCAATGTTGCTTGTGCTATTAGCAAGTTGGGCGGAAAAAGTAGTTTTATCGGTTGTGTGGGAAAGGATCCGTTCGGAACCTTTTTATTACAGGTACTTCAGGACGAAAGAGTAGAAGTATCAATGGCCCAAAGATCCAACATCTTTACAACACTGGCTTTTGTTTCTCTTGCAGATGATGGTGAACGAGACTTTGTTTTTAGTCGGGGTGCGGATAGGGAATTGAAATACGATTCCAAAATAAAAAAGGGTTTTTCCAAAAACATGGTGCATTTTGGGGCAGCTACAGCCCTCTTAGGAGGCCCACTAGAAGAAGCCTATGGTCACTACCTATTTGATGCCATTACTCAGGAATCCTTTATTAGTTTTGATCCTAATTTCAGAGGAGATCTATGGAAGGGCAATAGCGCTACCTTCGTAAAAAAGTGCCTCCCTTATGTTGAAAAGTCTCATCTGTGCAAGTTTAGCTTAGAAGAAGCTTTATTATTGTCTGGCAAAGAAACTCCCGAGGCAGCAAGTAACCATTTCCATACCCTAGGTACCCCGGTAATTGTGATTACCTTAGGCGCTAAAGGTACATTTATCAGTGTGCCAAGTATGCAGCGAACAATACCAAGTATTAAAGTAACTGCTGTAGATACCACTGGCGCTGGAGATGCTTTTATAGGATGCCTGCTATACCAGATTTCGCTCTTGCCAAATTTCGCACAGATTTTTGAGGATATCGATCTTTTGTCGACAATGGTTGCGAAAGCCAATCGTGCTGGTGCATTAACGACTACTACCTACGGTGCTATAGCCGCATTACCCAATTTAAAAACATTGGAAGACAGTCTTTAGTTGTACCGTACTTTTCGAAGAATACGCTGGGTCTTTTTCAGGGATTGATAGCTATTGCTGTCCACTTTTTTAAGCATAGGGCGTGCGCGTTCCATACGCGCTTTAGCCTCTTCAAATCCATTGAGATAACAGATCAAATAAGCATCAGGCAAGTAGTTGAGGTCTGTTTTCTCGGTTGGATTTAAAGCGATACCCTGCTCTAGTTTTTGTAAAAGCGCGTTATTGCTGTTTAGGATATGATGTAACGTCTTTTTATCATATTGTGGTGGTTCAAAAAGGAGCTTACTGTTAATTTGATAACTGCCATTTTCTAAAAATAAAATAGTTACTTCTTCTAAAGGATAGTATTTCTGCTGTCTACCAAGGCCTAGAGGTACATATTCTAGCGTGGTAAACGAGGAATCATTATAGTGAATAGACACTTCGTCCAACGCGGAGTAAAAGAGTTTGACTTGCTCATTAATCAATTCGATATCTACTCTAGAATAATAGGTCTGCTCTTTGATGCGTTTGCTATGACCTGCCCAGCAAACTACAAATTGTTCCTTAAAGACCTTGTAGTTACTATCTAGGTCGGCATGCCGGTTATTGATAAAGTCGATGACACCATCCAAGGTCAGTTCAATATTATTTCTGGCATGCCGTTCGATGGTGGCCACTTTAGCCGCATTAATATCTTTAAGCTGAATGTCAAATGCCTTGGGTAAACTAATGCTTCCTTCCCGAAAAAACACAGCACCCCCATAATACTTCCAAATGTTTTTGCGCAAAGCACACACTTTGCCATTAGACTTTATGGTGACCAGCCCAACTACTTTTCCTTCTGGCAGATGTGGAAAAGGGATATTTTCATAAGAGATTAAGGGAGGATTATCCAAATAGGCGTTAACCAAGTTTTGTATTTTGCTATCATCAAAAAAGTCTACGCCAATAATTGCATTGTCTTCATCTTCTACCCCGACTACAATAAAAGAGTTGTTTTTTGGGTTGCTATTGGCCAGGGCGCATACATGCTTCAAAAACTTAGCCTTACCCTCTTTCTCCCCTAAGGCAAGAAACCGCTTTTTGTCGTAAAAACTGTTTTCATCATTATGAGCCAATAGGTTCTTAATGAGCAACCGTTTATTGATCATAGCACCTTTTTCACCTGTTGAGAAGAGGCCTGAGCTGTTGGTAATACCAAAAGGTCCGCAATGTTAACATGTTGAGGTCTAGTAACAACAAAATGGATGATTTCAGCAATATCTTCTGCTTGAAGGGCATCGAAACCTTGATACACCTTCTTAGCCCGTTCGGTATCCCCCTTAAACCGAACTTCACTAAAAGCAGTTTCCACAAGACCGGGGTTTACCGCTCCCACTTTGATACCATGGGCATTCAAGTCAATGCGCATTCCCTGCGTTAGGGCATCTACGGCAAACTTACTCGCGCAATACACATTACCGTTGGGGTAAACTTCTTTTCCCGCCAAAGAGCCAATATTGATGATATGTCCTTTTTTTCGAGATACCATCCCAGGGATAATAGCTTTAGAAATATAGAGCAACCCCTTTACATTAATATCAAGCATGGCATCCCAATCGTCCAGAGTACCTTGATCGATAGGATGAAGGCCATGGGCATTACCGGCATTGTTGATAAGAATGCCTACTTCATTAAAAGGATCTTCTAGTGAAGCAATGGAAGCCCCTACTTGTTCTTTATCGCGAACATCAAAATTGAGGGTGGTAACAGGAACTTGTTGGCTCAATTCGGTTTTCAGTTCTAATAGCAGCTCTTGCCTTCTACCACATAATACTAATGGATGGCCATTTCTAGCAAATAATTGAGCAGTGGCTTTACCAATGCCACTTGTTGCTCCAGTAATTAGGGCGGTATTATTCATCTATTTGAAGTACTTACTAAGGCACCCGTCTTCCTTTAGAGGCTTCGAGTAAGAGGTACCAGTCTTGTAACTCGAGCGCTATCGAGAGGGCTTGTACGCTCTCTTCTAATCTTTTACTATTTGTTGTGCCTACTACTGGATGTATTTTTACAGGATGCCTTAGAATAAAGGCAAGTAACAATTGGCTTTCGTTAACCTCATACTTCTCTGCAAATTGTTTTAGCAAAGGCTGTAATCGTTCCTTTGAGGCACTTTCATCGGATTTAAAATACCCTCCTAAGGGACTCCAAGCCATGGCAATTCTTTCGTTCATGGTACAATCGTCAAAAGTACCGTCATACATAGGGTCGGTATGAGATAATGAAAACTCCACCTGATTTCCAGATATAGGAATAAGCGTTTCCAAAAGCGCTATTTGAGAAGGTGTAAAATTTGAAACACCAAATGCCCTTATTTTTCCTTGGGCCTTTAAGGTATCTACTGCTGTGGCGATTTCTGCTGCTTCCATCAAGGGGCTTGGGCGATGCAATAAAAAGAGATCTAAATATTCTGTTTGCAACGCTTTTAAAGATCTTTCTGCGGACCAAATGATGTACTCCGCATCGTATTGATAGTGTTTTACCTGATTTTGCCGTTCATTCACCATCTGAATACCACACTTGGTAATCAGTTGTATTTTCGACCGGGATACCTTGCTTTGTGCAAGTGCTTTCCCAAAAGCTCCTTCGGTTCCGTAGTTTCCATAAATATCTGCATGGTCAAAAGTGGTGATCCCAAGATCAATACTTTCCTGAATTAGCGTTGACATTTGCGTTGTCGAAAGGGCCTTTCCCCAGCTTCCCCAAGTCATTGTTCCCGCAATAATGCGTGAAAAAAAGTTGCTTTTTGGCATAGTGGTGAAAATAGCTATAAATCCCTTAAAAGGGTCATAAAACTAGGGGCTGCCAAGTTTTTTTAACCATTAATTAACAGGTGAATTTTAAATAAATCCACATTTTGCGCATTGCTATAAACAATACCTGACAATCAAGATTTTATGGAGGAAAATACTACGGTCGATATCGCCGCGGTCAATGAAAAAATTGAAAAGGAGAGTGCATTTATTGGGCTCTTAAAACAGGAGATGAATAAAGCTATCATCGGACAAGAGCAGATGGTAGAACGATTGTTGATCGGATTGTTGGGCCAAGGACATATTTTACTTGAAGGTGTTCCCGGTCTAGCTAAAACACTTGCCATAAACAGTTTATCCAAAGCAGTAAAAGCAAGCTTTAGTAGAATTCAGTTTACGCCAGATTTGTTGCCTGCAGATGTTATCGGTACACTGATTTACAACATTAAGGAGAACGATTTTTCAATTAAAAAGGGCCCCATTTTTGCCAATTTTGTTTTGGCAGATGAGATTAACCGTGCCCCCGCTAAAGTACAATCGGCGCTATTGGAAGCTATGCAGGAAAAACAGGTGACCATTGGCGACGAGACTTTTATTTTGGACAAACCCTTTTTGGTTATGGCCACTCAGAATCCGGTTGAACAAGAAGGAACGTATCCACTACCGGAGGCTCAAGTGGATCGTTTTATGTTGAAGACGGTTATTGACTATCCTAAGCTCACCGAAGAACAACTGATTATCCGACAGAATTTGAAAGGCAGCCATACCAAAATCAATCCGGTGGTGAGTTTAAAACAAATTTTGAGTGCCCAGAAGACGGTAAGGGAAGTTTATATGGATGAAAAAATTGAGAAATATATTCTTGATCTCATTTTTGCAACACGCTATCCACAAAAATATGGTTTAGAACGCCTGCGGCCGCTTATCAGCTTTGGAGCTTCTCCCAGGGGGAGTATCAACCTAGCAGTTGCCTCTAAGTGCTATGCTTTTATCAAACAACGGGGTTATGTAATACCCGAAGATGTACGCGCTGTTATCCATGATGTCTTAAGGCACCGTATCGGTATTACCTACGAAGCCGAGGCCGAAAATATAACTTCGGAAGAGATCATCAATAATATCGTCAATGAGATAGAAGTACCTTAAGCGCGTTTCATCGTCTTTCGACATACCCAGCCCTCGTTATAGAGGCTTCTGACCAGAGCTTTTCAAAATGAAAATTGTTGTTCGATAACATTGATGGATACCAAAGAACTTTTAAAAAAAGTAAGGAAGATTGAGATAAAAACCCGCCGGTTGTCTGACAACCTTTTTGGTGGAGAATATCATTCTACCTTCAAAGGAAGGGGTATGACCTTTAGTGAGGTAAGGCAATACCAATTTGGAGACGATGTTAGAGCCATCGATTGGAATGTTACCGCGCGTTATAATGAGCCCTATGTAAAAGTTTTTGAAGAAGAGCGCGAACTTACTATGATGCTCATGGTTGACGTTAGTGGCTCCGAACTCTTTGGAACCACAGGTCAATTCAAAAAAGAAGTGCTCACAGAAATTTCGGCCACGCTAGCATTCTCCGCACTTCAGAATAACGACAAAGTCGGTCTTATTCTCTTCTCAAAGGACGTAGAACTTTTTATCCCACCAAAAAAGGGGAAAAGTCATGTACTACGAATTATTAGAGAGCTTCTAGAGTTTAGTCCTCAAAATAGCAATACCGACCTGGCCCAGACCTTAAAATTCTTAACTAATGTTATTAAGAAAAAGGCCATTGTTTTCGTCCTATCCGATTTTATAGTAGAAGATTATGCCGAAACCTTGAGAATTGTGGGGAACAAACATGATGTTACGGGTATACGCGTATATGACGATAAAGAGGAGCAGTTACCCAATCTAGGAATGATTCAGATTCAAGATGCGGAAACAGGCCAGCTACAGTTGGTGAATACCCGATCTAAAAGGGTGCGCCATGACTATGAAAGGTATCACAAGGAGTGTGTTCAATACTTTAAATCAGCTTTTTCAAAATCTGGAAGTGGTGTGCTTAGTTGTAGGTTAGACGAAAGCTATGTTCAAAAATTGTTAGGCTATTTTAAGCAACGGGGTTAATGCAGTTTAAAACCATCATATTAAAGGCAAAGCCCACCATGTTTGTCTATTACCAGCTCTTTTTTATACTGGTTCTGACCGCAAGTAATGTGCTCAATGCCCAGAAGAATGAAAAGGTTGATGTAGCTATTGATACCACGGCCATAAGAATAGGGGAGCAAATCCAATATACGATTACCGTTGAAACGGACTCGTTGGACGTGGTACACTTTCCAGAAGACCAAACGTTTTCTCCTTTGGAAATGGTCGAAGCATTAAAGATCGATACTTTAAAAAAGGGTGAAAAACTCCGCTTACAGCGCAAATATGCTTTAACACAATTTGATAGTGGTGTATATGTGATACCACCCCAGCGTATTGCTATTAATGAGATGCCGGTGATGACCGACTCTTTTCAAATTAAAGTAGGTAACGTACCAGTAGATACCACCAAACAAAAGCTGTACGGTATTAAAACAGCAGTTAAGGTTAAAAACCGCTATACACAACTGTGGAAATGGGTTATCGGAAGTTTAATTTTTGGCTTGTTACTTATCGGAGGCCTACTACTTTGGTTTTTTCTAAAAAAGAACAAATCGCTATCGAAAGAGGAACAAATCGCTTTGTTGCCGCCTTATGACCGCGCTTTACTTCAACTGAAAGAGCTGGAAAACTCGCGATATCTTATTCAAGACGAATACAAAAAGTACTACACGCAACTTACCGATATTATTCGATCTTATCTTGAAGAAGAAGTCAATGTCTCTGCTTTGGAAAGTACCTCTGATCAATTGATTGCGCACCTTGAGTTGTTGCGAGATTCTGGAAATCTCAATTTAGACACGGGGACCATAGCCCAATTCAAAAAAGTGTTTCGAACGGCCGATTTGGTGAAATTCGCCAAATCTAAACCCCTAATATCCGCAGCAGAGGAGGACAGAAAGGCAGTACAGACAATTGTAGTCAAAACCAAAGAAGCCCTACCTTCAGTGGTAGAGGAAGATCAGCTAAGCGAGGAGCAGCTGCAACAAGTCATGAAATTACGGCGCAAGAAACGTTTGATTAATACGTTTGGGAGCGTGCTGACCTTTGTGCTCTTTTTTGTGGCAGCTTTTTTAACATTTAAAAGTGTAGGCAACGTTAAAGAAAGCGTACTGCTAAGCTCTTCCAAAGCACTTTTAGAGGGCGAATGGGTAAAGAGTGCCTATGGTTACCCACCCATCACGCTAAGCACACCTAATGTGCTACGCAGAGTAACACTTCCAGAGCCCAATCCTTTGGACAGCATTCAAGACCGTCAGGTATTTGCCATGGTGGATAAAACAGGGTTGTTTTCTGTTAGTGTAAAAGCAGAAACTTTTTCTAATGAAAGACCTTTAGATTTTGAACAGTCTGTGGAACAGCTTCTTGTTCAAATGGAAGGCGAAGGTGCTAAAAACCTTATTACTAAAAATGAAGAAGCCTTTACGAAAGATGGCATACAAGGAGTAAAAGTTTTTGGTTCCTACAAAAAAGAG
The DNA here is from genome assembly GCA_039414375.1 of Bacteroidota bacterium. Classification (GTDB taxonomy): domain Bacteria; phylum Bacteroidota; class Bacteroidia; order Flavobacteriales; family Flavobacteriaceae; genus Croceivirga. The sequence continues at coordinate 19,329 of JBCDGY010000018.1, forward strand.
GTGTCCAACACCAATGAAGACCTTAAGGTAAAGTATGCAGCCTTGTTTTTCGGGGGAACAGGTTTTCAACAACAGCTTACATTAATATGGCCTGATAGTGATACCTATGCTGAAGAGATTGTACAGCGGGTAATAGGGTCTCTTGAAGTAAAAACACCGGAATGATGATGGAAGATGTTGAATTTGCCAATCCTGAATTCTTCTGGTTGCTTTGTTTGCTACCCGTTGCCATTGTGTGGTATATTTTAACGCGTAAGGTACAAGTGGCTTCCGTGCGCCTATCGAGCAGTAAGGCTTTTACCAATCCGGGCTGGTTACCCAAGCTAAAGCCGGTATTATTTTTATTACGCTTGCTAGCGCTTGCTGCAATTATAACAGCACTGGCTAGGCCCCAAACTGAAGACATTTCGACCCGAACAAAAACGACTAGAGGGATCGATATTGTAATGGCAATAGACGTGTCTTCCAGTATGCTTTCTCAAGATCTAAAACCGAGCCGATTAGCGGCTCTAAAAAAGGTGGCGGCTAACTTTGTAGCCAAGCGACCCAATGACCGTATTGGATTAGTGGCTTATGCCGGTGAAAGTTATACCAAGACTCCTATTACTAGCGATAAGGCTATCGTTCAAAAAGCTTTAGAAGGAGTACAGTACGGACAATTGGAAGATGGGACTGCCATTGGGATGGGTTTGGCGACTTCGGTAAATCGATTAAAAGAGAGCAAGGCAACAAGTAAAGTAATTATTTTGTTAACGGACGGGGTTAACAATTCTGGTTTTATCGAACCCCAAACTGCAGCCGATTTAGCGGTTGAATACGACATTAAAACCTACACCATTGGTATAGGAACGAATGGGAATGCGCGGACCCCAATAGCCATTAGAAATGACGGTAAATTTCAGTATGGAATGCGTCGCGTTGAAATTGACGAAAAATTGCTTAAAGAAATTGCTGAGGTTACCGGAGGCCAATATTTTAGAGCAACAAACAATAAAAAACTAGAGGAGATCTATGACGAGATTAACAAATTGGAAAAAACAGAAATTGAAGAACTAAAATATTACAGTTATCAAGAACGATTCCGGTTTTGGGTTTTCTTAGCAGGCCTATTACTGTTATTGGAGTGGGTGCTGCGAAACACCCTATTTAAAAGCTTTATTTAGACCATGGTACAGATTGACGAAGCAATGTATTTTTATCTTTTGGCACTGTTGCCACTATTGCTGCTGTTTTTCTTTGCAACGCAAGTATGGAAAAGAAAGAAACAACGTGCATTTGCTAGTACACGTTCCCTAAAGCGACTTGCACCAGAAAAGTCGTTTTTCAAAGTATCCTTAAAAATGGCATTCTTTTTAATTGGACTAGCCTTATTAATAGTTGGTCTTGCCAATCCCAAAATAGGGTCCAAATTAGAAACGGTAAAGCGTGAAGGGGTAGATATTGTTTTTGCTGTCGATGTCTCAAAGAGTATGTTGGTGGAGGATATTGCCCCAAACCGCTTAGAAAAAGCAAAAAGAGTGGTTTCTGAGATCATCAACCATTTAGCTAGTGATCGCGTGGGGATTATAGCCTATGCGGGGCAAGCCTATCCCCAATTACCCATTACTACCGACTACGGCGCGGCCAAAATGTTTTTGCAGGGGATGAATACAGATATGCTGTCGTCTCAAGGCACAGCGATTAACGCGGCAATTGATCTGGCTGCCACCTATTTTGATGATGCCGAACAAACCAATCGTGTATTGTTTATTATTTCTGATGGAGAAGACCACTCCCGTGGCAATACTATTAAAGCTGTAGAAAATGCAATAGCTGAAGGAATCAAAGTATATACCATTGGGGTTGGTAAGGCAAAAGGTGGCCCTATTCCAATTAAAGAGAACGGAGTGGTCGAACGCCTAAAGAAAAACCAAGAGGGAGAGGTAGTGATTAGTAGGTTAAATGAAACGATACTTACCCAAATAGCCACATTGGGTGAGGGCAATTACATCAATGGGGCAAATACCGAAGAAGCTGTGGCCTACATAAAAGAAGCATTGGCCCAAATGGATAAAAAAGAGTTTGAAGCCAAACAGTTTGCAGAATACAAAGACCAATTTCAATGGTTTTTAGCGATTGGGGCCTTTTTTCTCTTTCTGGATATTTTTATTTTGGAGCCCAAGACCAAATGGCTTCAAAAGTTGAACCTATTTAACGAGCGTGATAATGACGAGTAATACTTCTATTACAAGCTTTTTAATGTTGTTTATATTGGTAACTATGAGTGCCCAAGACAAGAATGCACTGGTGGCAAAAAAAGCATTACGGGAGTCTACCGATATAACGTATGACGCCAACAAAGAATTGGAGCAAAACGATTTTGTGCAAGCGGAAGCCTCTTATAGAAAAGCCATTTCAAAAAGTGATGCCAATACCGTTGCTCCATACAATTTAGGCCGTGCTTATTACAATCGCGAGAGTTATTCAGAAGCGTTTATGCGATTTAAAGAAGCAGCGACTAAATCCACCGATAAAGAAACTAAGCACAAAGCCATGCATAATATGGGTAATGTCTTTATGAAAAATAAGGAGTACCAAAAAGCAGTTGAAGCTTACAAAAGTGCACTACGGAGTAATCCTAAAGACGAGGAAACGAGATATAACCTGGCCTTAGCTAAGGAAATGTTGGAAAAGGATCAGAATAACAATAATCAAAATAAGAACGATAAAAATAAAGACCAGAACAAGGATCAAAATCAAAATAAGAACCAGAATAAGGACAAGAAGGAAGGGGATCAAGGAAAAGATAAAAAAGACGACAATAAAGACGATAAAAACAAGGATAAGGGAGACAAAGGAGATCAGGGAGATCAACAGCCAGAAGACAATAAAAAAGGGGAAGGCGATGAGAAAAAAGAAGAGAAAAAGCAGCCTAACCAAGGCCAAGATCCTGAGAAACAACCCAGACCCAGACCCAACCAATTGTCTAAACAGCAAATTCAAAATTTGCTAGAGGCCATGCAAAATGAGGAGCGTAAAGTTCAAGAGAAACTCGATGCCAAAAAGGTCAAAGGCAAAAAAATAAAGAACGAAAAAGATTGGTAATGTTCCTTAAGACAGCAGCCTATCGGATTTTATGTGCATTGGTTGTGCTCTGTACTTCTGGGGTCATGTCCCAAGAAGTAACCTTTGAGATGCAATTGAGCAAATCTAAATTGGGTATTAATGAAAGGTTGCGAGTGTCCTTTTCAATGAATAAGGATGGTGATAATTTCAATCCACCCACTTTTGATGGCTTTAAAGTGGTTATGGGACCGTCACAGTCTATTTCTTCTTCATGGGTCAATGGTAAAAGAAGCTTCTCTAAGTCGTATACCTACATACTAAGGCCTACAGCTAAAGGTAGTTTTACAGTAGGTCAAGCAACAATTGAAGTTGATGGTAAAATCTATAAAACCTTCCCTAAAAAAGTTCAAGTAACCGCTGCTGTGGACAATCCTAATGCGCCTAAAACAGTGGATGATGTGGCTGAAGAGAGCTTGTATTTGGTGGCTGAAGTATCTAAAGCCAGACCTTATTTGAATGAGGCCATCACCGTGATCTATAAATTATATGTAGATCCCAATGTTTCGGTAACCAACTTTAGAGCTCTAGATAGCCCTAAGTATAATAATTTTTGGAGCCAAGATATTCCGGTGACCAAATACGACGGTAAAAACAGCAAATTTAAAGGAAAGACTTATCGCAGCGTAGTACTAAAGAGAGTGGTCTTATATCCCCAAAAGTCTGGGAAGTTGGATATCGAACCCTATTCTCTAGAGGTATACGTTGATGTTCCCACTAACAGGAGAGATTTTTTTGGAGGCCGTATATATAGCCAATCGAGTAAAGTAGTCTCCGCGGGCAAGCGTAGTATTAATGTCAAAGCCTTACCGGAGGCTGGAAAGCCAGCAGGATTCACTGGAGCCGTGGGTCAGTTTGATTTCGAAGTATCTACAAGTAAGCGAAGTCTTAATGCTACGGAATCGCTACAAGCAGCGGTCGCCGTACGTGGTAAGGGTAATCTTAAACTTTTTCAATTACCAGAGCCGGATTTACCCAGCGCTTTGGAGGTATATGAGCCAGAGTTTGAAGAAAAAGTAAACACCACGCTTTCTGGTATGGAAGGTGAAGTGACCAATAACTACACTATAGTACCTTCATTTCGGGGACGCTACCCTATTCCGGGGATTACTTTTAGCTATTTTGATCCAAAACAAGAAAAGTACAAAACGCTCACTTCGGATGAAATTACCATCAACGTTTTAGAAGGCCCAACGGATAATACTGCTCCAGCTTCAAGCGCCAGTTCAAATGGAGCATCAAAAATTTCAATTACCCCAGGGAGTCAGTTTCATTTTATTAAAACAGTGCCTAATCTTGTTCCTATGGCAAATACTGCTTTCTTTGGGTCAACACGGTTTTACTTATTGCTACTATTACCCTTAATAGGCATTCCTTTGGCTATGATTTACAGGAAAAACAAGAGAAAGCGGGAGGGCGATGTTTTGGGGAACCGAAC
>JBCDGY010000019.1:0-22674 GCA_039414375.1 Bacteroidota bacterium
AACATTTGATAGGTTATTATTCAATGAATCTTTAACAGACTTATCAATCGAATCGATCCATTGATTACTTGAAAACACAAAATCGACTGCTCTTTCGGTTATAGAATAAGTCTCATATAACTCAAAAAAATTAGCTACAATCTCAGGTGGTTTTTGGTTACTTGAAGTACTTGTCTTTTTAGAATTGTTATTACAACTATAAGAAACTACTATCGTCATCAATAATAGAATCATTTTCATAAAATATGATCTCATATCTGTGAATTATTGTCCTTTTATATCCTCTTCGGACGGACGGATTTTTACCCCATTAACTATTAAATCGGTCAGAAAATTAAAGAAATTTGAAATTACATTTCCTGCGTTCTCTTTATCCATCGAAACAGATCCAGAAACAGGGCCAACTCCAACTCCAACGCCAAAAGTGTCGCCATCGAATGTACCATTAATTGAACCAGATTCCACTTTCACTCTTGTACCATTGGAAGAGCTATTACTATTTGGGTCTGAACTTACTAAAGTAAAACTATCAGAGACAGTTACCCCATTTCTAGTTTTAGCTTTAGTATCGCCCTTAATTAAAGAAGCATCGAGTTTAAAGCCTTCATTTTCATTTGCTGAAAGATTTATCTCACCAGCACTCAAATTTAGTTGAGATTCTCCAACGGGAGAAGCAAAGCCTGCTGTCGCATTAAGTATCTTAGCACTACCCTTCACCGTAACGCCATTCTTATTTGTGACTGTTCCACTACCTTGAACAATTGATAAATCTACTAAGGCTTTAGCTTTTTTTCCAAGAGAGATACCTCCTTTCAAACTGGGTCCGAGCTTTCCTCTTAGAGTTCCAGACGCAGAGAATACTTGCCCTTCTGGTTTATAATTTGGTGAAAATGAAGAAAATGCTTTTTTCTTTTCTAAATCAGTAATATCTGTACCATCATTAGTTTTAGCACCTTCCAAGCCTTCCAATTCGATTTTCCATATCGGATTGTTAGATGCAAATTGATAGTTGGTTTGGTAATAAAATTCTTCTGCAATTGGATCACTTCCAAAAAACCTACCGATCTCTGGCATATAGTTTCGGTATCGAAAAGTAAGCCATCCCAAATCAAGCTCCTTATTCATCTCTTGACCAAGATAAGTCTGGTAGTTGTTCTCCCTACCGTTGATGTTACCGTTGTAACCCTTGTGTTCAAGGCCGAACGGATAGGTGTTCCGTTCCTGCATTACTTCACTACTAGGCGCTATTGAGCCATCCCCGTTAAAGTCACTATAGGTCAAACGAACACTACCTAAATGGTCAAGGTAGCTGTAAAAGTAGTTATAGCCACCTAAATCGTTAGGTTCAACATAACCTTCTGGCTGTCCAAACTGAACAAGCTTACCGTTCTCATAGACGAACGAACCCGCGTAGTCGGTTTGTGCACCAGTGGTACTTACGATCTTCCTCATTTTGGTTCCGTCAGCAGCATATACAAACTGCACGTTACCATTATGTTCACTGCTATTTATCGTTACCTGGGTCGGGAAGTTCATGTAATTGTACGAAATATTGCTAATCTTCTTATTCTCATCCTTAGTGAGGTTCCCATTGGCATCAAAAAAATACTCCTTGCTTTTTCTGGCACCATCTATAAAGCCAAAGTTTTTATGCCCGTTATTGCTTTCATTCACCACCTTAAGTTGGTTACCGGTATAGCTATAACTTAAGTCGTCCATTAATCCAAAGCTGCTGGCCGCAGTATTGCGATGGACCTTACGCTTTAGTTTGGTGATATTGCCATTGGCATCGTACTGTACCAAATCCAGGTTATAGCGCCCTGTATTATCTACGGCATTGGTCAAACGATTCAAATCGTCGTATTGATAGCTGTACGCGGTACTTGGGGTCTTGCCTTACTCTGGATCATTACTAATATCTCCTAATTTGATACGTTGTCATTATTTAAGACATTTAATACTGGGGTAACCCTTTTTTCTATTTCATCACCTCTTTTAGCCATGCTATTTAAAAGAAGTTTCAAAACCTCCTTTTTCTTAGACGACAAAATTTCTAATGTATCCAAAAACACCTCTAATGTCTGTGATGAATTAATTATTCTCATGACAATTATTGATGCCCATCTTGGTGATTTCAAAACAAAATCGGGCATGGAAATAAACAATTCTTGGATATATGTGAAATCGTCAAAAGACTCCACAGTATGGATTATTGAGAACATTAATTCGTCGAACTCAAATTTATCATCCATTATATCCAGCAATTTTGATATCATGGCTGGATTTTGCGTAGCGTGTATCTCTTCCAGCTTTTTCTCAAACTTGATAACAAAAGTATCTTCCGACCTTCGGGATACTATATCTTTTAAGTCGTCGATTAATATATCCAACATTATTTATTAAATAAATTAGGGAATTTTTTTACATTCAATTTTACGACATTTTGAAGTGCATCCCTAACTTGAGTTCCATACAGTCCGTCTTTCATATATATATTCCTAGCATCTTTAATATCTCTGGCTAATGATAATCTTGCTGATATTGACTTATCGGATGTGCGACCGTAAGATGCTGTTTGTCGGTGGCGGCCTCCTGCACCAGGGTGAGGCTGTTCCATATTCATGGCCACTCCGTCACCTTTGCTAATTCCTTTACTCTTCATAAAATCAGCGGATGGCATATGATGTGGTGTAAGGTTATCGCCTTTTGTACCTGCATTGATCAAATCATCATAGGTACCCACCTCTAATTCGTTAGGTAATAGGTTTAAGTCATCTGACACATTAGTCGCTACTTCCGCAACTTCATCTCCTCCTCCTTTGAAAAGCCCTCCAAGAAATTTAAAAACCCTTACGGGAGCTTCTGGCATCAAGCCGTCAGCAACCAGACTGCTTAAAGCATCAAGCATATTGTCATGTTTATTTAAGTCTTGTAGTTCTCCATTTAAATAAAACAATGTATGACCGTCTTCATCAAGGCTAGAGCTCAATGGGCCTTCTCCCAAAACAAAAGGGCCAACGATTTTTTGTCCTGTAGCATTTGCAGTATATCTAGCCTGCGAATAATATAAATTCCAATCATCTTCTGTTTGGCAACTCGGACATTCAGCATCAGCCCCAGTAGGATCTGCCCAAAAAGCAGGATTATTATCAAAAGCATTGTATGGTGACATTGAATAATGCGTAATAGGATCCATGCTCCACCAACGAATATCCCAAGGATTATACATCCTTGCCCCAAAATCATATGTGCCCAAAGCATTGTTCAGGCTTTCGTCGAGTTCCATGCCCCCAAACTTCCATTTTTGTGCCACATCGTTACCAAGGGCGGTATCACCACCCATATTATAGCCCCTAATCTTCCCGCCAAAAGGATAGTAATTATTTTCTTCAATAATCGTAGGTTGTCCCAAGTTACTTGGGTCTTCGGTATAACTCAAGCGTATATTATCAACATGGTCTTTAAATTGATAAACATACCTGTAACTATTCCCCTCGGGCAATACGTACCCTTCTGGATGGTTGAAAAACTGCAACTGTCCTCCTAGGTACACATACCCGTTAGCATACTCCATTATTGTACCATTGCTGGTAGTCTTTTTAAGCTTGGTACCATCCGCAGCATAGACCATTGCAATATTGCCTTTAGTCCCAAAGTCAACCAAGGTGGGCATGTTTAAGTGATTATATGCTATTGAGTTAATCCCTTTGTTACGATCAATCTCTAAATTTCCGTTAGCATCATACTTGAAATCGTCATTAGTGTTTACTCCGTCTTTGAACCCATAGGTATCATTTCCGCTATCGTTGATTCGTAGTACCTTGTTACCACTGTCATAGATATAACTTAACACATCCATATTGCCGAAAGATGTAGCACCTTCGTTTAGATGTCCCCTCCTCTTTAGGCCTATAACATTACCGTTCTTGTCATATGACAAATTGGAGAGACTATACCTTTTATCAGGGGAATTATCGGTCGCACCAGTCAATCTATTTAAAGCATCAAACTTGTAACGATACCACTTCAAATTGTTGTTCGAATTCCCAGTTCTCCACTCGGTCTCACTAATGTTTCCATTAAAAAGCGGTGTTCCACCATGTGAAACCGTATTATATTTTACTCCGAATGCAAACAGATCGTTCCCCAAATTGTTGGGGTCGTTTATAGCGGTCAGCCATCCTCGAAGGTTATAGGTATAATCCACCACCTGTAGCCTGCTTTTACCTTCCGTATTCCCAACCCCTTTTTGGATCAATTCTCCTTTGGCATTGTAGCGATTGGCAGCAATTACTTCCGAAGGGCCATTGTTAATCCTTTCGGTGTGCTGGGTTACCCGCCCTGCCTGGTCGTACTTAAAAAAGTCGGCCACCACAATAGGGCTTTTGCCCGTTTTGGTATGGGTGCTTACCGATCGCAGTACCTTCCCCCCAAAATCCAACTCCATTTGTACCACATCGGTGGTATTGAGGTAGGTATTTTTTGTAGCGGTATGGATCACACGTCCTTTTTTATCATATGCCAATAAGGTGGTTATCCACTTATTGGTTTCCAATACCTTAACTTTCTGTACCGTCTCCAAACCCTTGGTAACCGCCGTGGTATTTTCGCCCAACACTTTAGTGGGGCGCGATAAACCATCGGTATCTTGATAGCTGTCGTAATAGGTTATGGTATGTAAGGTGTTTAATCCAGAGGTGGGATACCCGCCCTTGGTATATTTAAGGGTTTTCCCCGCTAGGGTGCTATTCCCTGCTTTTACCCATTGATCACCAGTAGCGTTGTTGGCATCGGTTTGTAGTTTTGCCCTACTCGCACTGCTGTGCAATAGTCCAGTATACACCACCCGCCCAAAGGCATCGTATTTGGTAAACAACCATTTGTTTTGTGCTTTTAGATTGGCATCTTGGGTTAAAATAGGAAGGTCGAGCTTGTTATACACCATCTCCTCCCAACCTTTTCCTGGAACCTTTTTGCGTACCAAACGATCGCGCTGGTCATACACATACTGATAGCCCAGGCTATTCATCTTACTCTTAATGGTGTTGATATTGGCGGTACTCCCTTCCATTTTGGGAGGCAACACATAGGTTAGGTTGCCATGGTCGTCGTAAATATAATAGGTATCGTGTCGCTTTCCTTCGTTATAGCTGCGTTTAAGCACTACCTGCTCCTCCTTATTGGTAAATTCTTCGGTGGATTTGTTTTTTCCAGAGGTCCAATTTTCATCACGAGTAACATTTTTATACAGCGCTCCTTTGGCATAGGTCCCTTGTTGTGTTAAGGAGGGGGTATAAACACCGTCTTGAAGCTGTAAGCTCACCTGATAGCGTTTAACCTGATCGCCAACGATATTCCCTTGATAGTCCATTTTTACTTCATGGCCACTCCCCATTTTCCAACTGCTTCCTGGTGCGGCTTGCTTTAGGACCCGATTCATCGGGGAAGCCTCGTATTGAATTTCACTAAAGGCATTGGCAGCACTGGGGGCCCCACTAAAATCTTTACTGTAATAGTCCCTATGGTATTTTTGGGTCGCAGCTTCTTGGTTTTCTTCCGCATAGCGGCCGTGTTGTCCAATCACAGGGTAAGGCAGGTGTTCTTTTTGCTTACGGCCATAGTCATCATAGGTAGAAAAACCCACCATATCGGGTACTTGTGGCCCTGCCACTAAGGCGGCTATAGACAGTTCTGTACCATCCAACACTTCCAATAGGGGCTGATAAAAGTATTGGCGCACATTGGTATCGGTGCTATTGGACAAATAATCGCGAAACTTTGTGGTGGTGGTCGTACTGCGCCATTTAAAATCTTTACCGTTCTTGCGCTTGTTGCCAGAACGATCGTATACCCCACTTATGCCGGAGCTTTGGGTGCCGTGGGTATGGGGATGGATCACCCCTACCATCAGATACCACTCGCCTAGTGAAGGCAAATCGCCAGACCAAAAGAAGGGGTTGTTATCCGCACTCCCGTTGAGGCGATTCACATTTTGCGTACCGTGGTAGGTAGCCCCATTTTGAGATCCTGTTCGCTTGACCCATACACTGTACCGGTAGGCTTTGTTTTTATCGACCGTAATGTCATCGGTATTCCATCCGCCATCGGCATCGGCATTGCTATCGTTGCCACATTTCCATAGAATGGACTTTTTACCGTGGGGGTCACTGCCATACAGGCGTTGGTTTTCTGTAGCACTACCACTTCTATTGTAAAAGGAGGTGCCTCCACTGCCGGTGGTCCAATCCATAACCCATTGCGGAGCACTTTCGGGCTGGCCAACCGTACCGCCACCTTGAATAACTACAGTTTGATCGTGGCGCCCCAATCCATCGTAATAGGTTACCGATTGCCTATGCCGCTCCTGAGGCACATCATCCAAGCCGCCGGTTTGGTTGATATTGTTAATGGTTACTGGCTGTTGCGGAATTACTTCGTGTACATAGTTTTTATCTGAGGTAATCACCTGTGCCTCGCCGCTTATCCCTCCCAACAAGCAGGCACCGATCAAGAAAAGAAAACGGGTATAAGGACCGAAGAAAATAGGAAAATACTTTTTCATGATTGGATAGGATTAGATTTTGTTTTTTGGGTTAGAACCACCGCCGCCGCAGTTTGGATTAAAGGAGTACACCTTTTGCACTGTTTTCTTTTTATTGGTGCGCAGGTCTTTGATCTCACACTTTAACAAGACCGATTTCGCACTACAATCCAAGTAAACCTGATATTGGTTGGCTGTTACCGAAGCTTTTGTACCATTCACATACCAGGTATAGCTGTACTGTCCGGAACCATTTGAGGGCACGGCCGTAATGCGGTATTGCCTAAAATAGGTGCCTGAACCTATGGTACTGCGGTTAAACTTTCCGTTAAGGGTAGGCGCCCCATTGACGGTTAGCGTTTTGGTAACGGTTCTAGATACCTTGGTTTTAACATCGGTCACCTTACAACTGATGGTTCTGTTGCCATAGTAATCGTAAGACATTCTTAGTTTAAAAGATTTTGAGGTGCTGGTATGGGTTTTCCACGGGCTGCTCACCGTCCATACATAGGAATACTGCCCGCTGCCTTTGGTAGGGGTAATGTTAAAGTTAGCGTCGGTATTCACGGCCACAGTGCTTGGGGCGCTGATCCCTCCTGGCACCATTGGGTCATACACCGTAATCCCAATAGTTCGGTCTACCTGCTGCCCAGTATTGTTATCAATAACCCTAAACTTAATGGAATAGTTACCCTTTGCACCAAAGCTACGGGTGAAACTATTGCCGATGGCCGATTGTTTGCTATTGTTTACATACCACTCCAATCGGCGGCTGCCAGAGCCCCCGCCAATACCACTTGTGGTAAACGTAATGGACCCGCCCCGCTCAATAAAGGGGTTACTGGCATATACATTAGGGGTGGTTAGGTTATTGTAGGCATACACCTTTTTAGTAGTCTCCTTAAAGTGCGCAGCAATGCGGGTATCTATCACCCGATACTTAACCGTATAGGTACCTTTATTGGTAGGCGTAAAGTTGAACCCGCTCCCCGTGCTGGATTGCTTAACGCCATTGATGTACCATTCATTGCGGTTAAATCCAGAACCGCCACCTACATTTGCCGTGGTAAAGGCAATAGCAGTGCCTTTAACGACATAGGTTTTATTGGAGTTAAGCTGGGGTGTATTTAAGGGATTATACACGTAAACGGTTGCTATACTTTCTTCCGTATGGCCTGCTATCTTGGTATCTACAATTTTAAATTTTACCTTAAGGGTGCTGGCGCTACCAGGCGTATAATTAAGCGTGGTTCCTGAAGTTGACAGCTTGTTATCGCCCACATACCATTCATAACGGCGGTTTCCGGAACCACCACTGATATTCCCGGTAGCGAAACTAATAATGGTTCCCTTGCGCACATGGGTAAAATTGGCCTCAACCGTAGGGGTCGCCATAGGATTATAGGCATACACCGTTTTTACCCCTTCGCTATAATGCCCGGCCACCTTCTCGTCTTGTACCCTAAACTTAAGGGTATACGTACCCGGAGCTGACGGAACAAACTGAAAACTACTTGAGGTACCCGACTGTTTGGTATCATCGACATACCATTCATAGGATCGCGATCCGGAGCCCCCACCAATATTAGCGGTACTAAAATTGATGGCGGTATCTTTTAAAACATGTGCTTTGTTCGCATTAACCGTTGGCGTGGTAAGGGGATTATAAGATTTAACATCCACACTTCCTTCTTTAAAATGCCCGGGGATGGCATCGTCGCTTACCCGAAAGGTAACCGTGTAGGTGCCTGTACTGGAGAAGGTTTTGGAGAATGTGGCACTACTACCACTTTGTACCGTACCATTAATCTTCCATTGGTAGGTTCGGTTTCCAGACCCCCCACCGATATTACCAGCGTTAAACGCCACAGCACTACCCTTAATAATATCGGTGTCTGTTGCCGTTACCGTAGGCAATTTTAAAGGGGCATAGATGGTGAAATTGGAGGTGGCAGATTTGCTAATGCCCGTATTGCTATCTATTACTTCCATTTTTACACTAACATTACCGGGAGTCTCAAAGGCGTAACTGAGGTTGGGCGCGTTCCCTGCTACGGGCGCATCGTTAACGGACCATTTGTAAATAAAATCTCCGGTACCTCCCGATACATTGGCGCTAATGGTAGCGGCATCGTTTAAAACCCCACCCGAAGGCGTGTTGAGGGATACCCCTAAGGTCGTATGGCCTTCTTGCTGCTGCCCTGTATAATTATAGGTGTATTTTTTTAAGACGTGTTGCTCGGCATCCGTAATGTAGGCCAAGCGATTAAATCCATCATATCGGAAATGCTGGGTATACCCTCTGGGGTCGGTAATACTAGATACCCCTACTCCCGTGGTATAGGTATAGGTGGTGACCATAGCTTGCGGAAGACCATCCCTTACTTTTTTCAACTGTGCTTTAAGCTTGCTTTCGGTAGTACTTAAGTTTTTAAGTGTCCCAAGGTTAACGCCAGTAGCGGTGACTTGACTGTAGGTAGCATTTTCAATCTTAGCCACCAAATACATATCGTTATATCCCCAGAGGTAAACAGTAAGGGGGCCGTTAGGCTGCTTGGCGGTTTTGAGGTTGCCATTGCTGTAGTACGAAAAGATGGCGCGATCTTCCTTAGCGGCACTCGCATCACTGCGCTTGGCCGTACTAATCGCCTGAGGAAGTACGATGCTACCAGCCACCTGCTGGTAGTTGGATTCCTGTATTTGTAACACTTGCACCTCTTCGCCCTGCGCATTCAATTTTACTTTTCTGGTTTTTATCGGGGCCACCAAGTTATTTTTATTGACAAGGCTACTGATACCCGCCTGGGAAGGAAAAGTAGTGGTGGTTTTATAGGTATCTCCTTTACTATCCACCATAAGCGCATCGGTAGGCAGATAGTAATGATCAGGATCGTAGGTAGTGGTACTAGAGGTAGCCACTACCACCGCTTTATTGGTGGCATCCTTGGTGAATAGGGTGTCTTTTACGGTGGAAACACCGCCATATACCCCGCTGATAAATGTCTTTCTAAAGGTAAACGTGCTGTAGCGGAAATCTAATTTAGAATGATATCCTGCCGACGCAGGATTATAAACATATGCAGGCACTTCACACAACGAACCGGGTACGTAAGTTCCATTTCGGGTATCCCCAGCAATTAAGTTAGGACCTGAATTTTCTGCAATAGGACAGGAATATCGTGGTAAATATTCATAGGTGCTATAATTGTTGTATTCCTTTATGTAGACCAATTGGTTGGCAAGGTCCAAGTCATTATGCAATGCCAAACCTTCCACGCGAATAGGGCGTTGTAAGGTTTCAAAATAGTCAACGGCCTGGCTAGACACCTTGTTACCAGTAGCATCAACCACTTCATTCCTACGCAGGTTACCGCCTTTAAGGCTAGGGAAATAGTTGTTTTCGTAGGGCGGATCTAAACGCGGGGTACTGCCTTTGGTTTCATGATAAAAGGAGTGGACAATACTACCATTGTCTTTGCCCGTTTTGTCTATTTGATATTCGGTAACCTTAGGATACACAAAAAGCGGTTCACTCCCTTGAGGATACGATGCGGTGCGCTCCAGCTGTGTTTGACCGCCTTCCGCAGCTGGGAAGGACTTAAACACAGACATAATAGCCCGGTAATTGCTTATGGGTTGATTGTATTCAAAAACTTTACCACTTACATAATTGCCTTTGGCATTGTAATTCGAAAGTTTATGAATGCGAACACCGCCTTTATCTACATTCTCTGCATTGGTAACCGTTTCATATCGGGAAACTTTTAGGCGAGCACTGGCATAATTGCCTACGCCATCATCTTCATCCAATACAAGCAGGGCGATATATTTACCAGCTTTAAACTGCTTTGTTGTGGTTGTAAAATTACTGACCCTCCAAAACTGATTGATACTAGGGGCATTATCAAACTCACATAAGGTGGAGAATTTGGGGTATTTTTTAGCGCATAGCCCATCACAGCTAAAATCATAGGTTCCGCGCAGTGCAATCTGTGCTTCGGTATCTTCATTCGCGGCAGAACCGGAATAGGTAATGGTATACTGTCCCGTTTCGGGAATCTCAAAACCCACTACTTTAATTTTAGGGGGATCGTCGGTAAAGCCATATCGATCGTCACACAGGAAACCATTCTCATCCAAATACAGGGACAACTTTGTAGGATCGGAAGCGCCAATGTCCATCTGAAGATAGGTTCGCAGGATCTTCTTATCTACATTTTCCAAGGCGATATTCCCTTCGAATTCAAATTCCGTAGTACCCCCTGTAGGATAGGTAATGCGTTGTAGCAAGCCGTTTTTGGCATATGAAAAATTGGGGTCTCTATTGGCGCCATCAAAGTTAAAACTTCCTATTTTATAACGGGGATAGAGCACCGTGTTGTTGGCCCCATTATAAAAGCCTGAATAGTCTTGTGCTTTGGAATCCCTATCGGGAACTTGATCCGGCTTGATATAATCAAAACTATAGGTCTCGTAAGTCTTGCTATCTGTACCTTCTATTTCAAGACCATTGAGCTTTAACCGTATAGAAGAGGATTTCACCTGTTGCGGATTGTTACCCCCTAAACCAAAATAATCATTGTTTTGAAGTCTAATTCGTTTTAACCGCTTATTGCGGTAATCAAAAAACTCCACTTTGGCCAAACGAGCAGGTTGATTGGCCCCCTTGATGTCATAACGTTTTTCCCTGAAAAACCGAATCACCGTTTTACTTATATGTTTGATGAGATTCGGAAATTGTTGCTTTATGGCATAACCGGCCTCCGAACTAAATTGGGCTGGAGGGGCACTATAATCGTAAACATTTGGTTGTATCGAGGTTAATACTCTAGTGGCCGTGGATGCGAATTGATCATCGGACCAATAACCTGGAGAACTGTATTCAAAATCATAATTATCTTTCCTATTAGCGCTTTCAATACGGGTAAGCAGCCAGGAAGAAGTGTACTCATTATTAACAGCGCCATTGTCTTCCATGTCGTTCCCTTGCCTGTAGGTATTCTCCAGGCGATCGAAGAAATAGCGCGTACCATCTTCATTCACAATTTTCCAGCCAATAATAGGGTCCTTGCCCAGAGACCCTCGGGTAGCTTGTATTTTTATACGTGGATTATCCAGTGATTTCGGAAGATTACCGTCGTTGGTATCAAACACTAATGTGGTACTCAACCCCGGAGCCGATACCCGATAGATATCTGGAAGGGCATCCACATAATTCCGATTAATATCATACAAAAACTCAAAATAGTCCTTAACTGCTTGTGGACTGGCAAATTCTTTATTGGTGTTATTGAGGTAAGCCTTTACCTTATTGCGGATGGAGAGATCGTTCATGGTTTGGTAGGTCCCTTGGATATAATCGTCTGGGAGGCCATTGGCCATTCTAGTCACCCTTCCGCCTACATTTAAATTCCATCCCAAGCCGACCCATGTGGCCAGTTGCTCTACTTTGACGCCAGAACCATCGTAGGTTAAAGACATGGGCAGGTCCATTTCCCGCCCTTTAATGGTATGTAGGGGGATGCTAATATTCGGCGTTCCAGAATATAAACTCACATCAATATCGCCGTACTTCGCAAAGGCTTGCGCCTCAGGAGAGTTGGGAATATTCACCATGCGATTGAGTTCTTGCTGGTAAAAGCTTTCTTCTTCTTGCCCATAGGTTAAGAGGGAAAGCAATAGCACAACAGGCAATACTTGCTTTATTGTCATCATGTTTGGTCCTTGAAGGGTTATTGATTTCTAGTTTGTTTTGTTCTAATGGTAGTTATCTGCGTTTTAAAAACGAATTAATGGTCTCCGTTGTAATGGTAAAGCTTTCTTAAAAAAGTTATTAACGTCTATACGAAATACGAGCTTTGCCAATGGCGTTTGATCGTTCTTTATTCGTATGATTAATGCTCTTCTCAATATGACTTTGGTTGTTCGTTATAAAAATAGTTTAATAAGCAATTAATTTTCATGTTTTTCGAAAAAAGACCTGTTGTACACTTACTATTTCGATGAAATGTGCAAAAAATCCGAGGAACGGTACTTTGCCACAGGCCATTACGCACCTTTCGGTGCTGAGGCTACAAAACGACGGTCTTTTAAAGCTTTTCTATAGCCTATTGTCATACGTCAAAGATGTGGTAACCTATCGACATTTGAAATTTTTTGTTCCGACGATTTATAAATTGCGGGTTAATTTCTGCCGCATCATCTTTATAAAGTGAGCTACTTTCTAGTAACTGGGGTTTTGCCTGGGGCCACTTGCCCCAAGGAAGCCAACACTTCACCGCAACACAAAATGAATAGGCATTACAAAGGCTACATTCACAGGAATACCGCGTTGTTTCCCTGGTATCATCTTTGGTAATGCTGCAATAATACGTTCCGCTTCTGCTTCTAATACTTCATGTGGCCCCCGCAAACGGATACCGCCTATTTGGCCATCTTTTTGAATGGTAAACTGTACAGATACCCG
Source organism: Bacteroidota bacterium (assembly GCA_039414375.1). Classification (GTDB taxonomy): domain Bacteria; phylum Bacteroidota; class Bacteroidia; order Flavobacteriales; family Flavobacteriaceae; genus Croceivirga. The sequence continues at coordinate 13,008 of JBCDGY010000019.1, forward strand.
CCCCTCGAGACCCATACTCTTGGCCGATTCTGGGTATTGAAACACCTTGCGGATGTGTTGTTGTAACTTTTCCTGAAAGCAGGCATAGGTATCAGTCGCTTGTTCGCAACCTGGAAAGACCGGCTTTTCTTCTACCCCTAGCAAAGGCAACAAATCTTCTAGGGGTTCTTCGGCAACGGCTACGGAATCAACAGCCATGATCGCCGTATCAGGTCCTGGTTCGGGAACATCAAAAAGGGTCTCTGTTACTTCCTCCGTATCCTCCACAATTTCAAGCACTGGTGGCGTTAGCACAGGTTTAGGCTTGGGTGGCTCTGGAGGCTTGATAAAGGGAACACTATCGTAAGGCAGTAAGGCCGTCCCATCTCCTAGTGCTATGGGTGCCCGAGCTGAGGGATAGGTTTTCCATTGCAAGGCCATATAGGCCAATCCCAACAATACGGTTAGGGCCAGAACAAAATACAAAGACGACGGTTGTGCTGCTTTAGACATCGGAATAAATTTTAGCATTATGGACTTAAAAGTATCCTGATGTGTAGCGGAATGCAATGAGGAATGAGCAAGCGCTACTTTTGAGTACGTCAACAAACCCAAAGCGGATAGTTAGTTTGCCATCTGTGAAGCGCTAAACCCATTTACCCTAATAGGCATCAAAATGTTTTTGGGATACCCGTTGCCTACTTTGTTTTTCCTAATTTTAATTAGAGAATGAATGATATAGGTATGGCCGATAGTCTTGACTTTACTACAGCACATTTTAAAGCGCTCTTGGCAGAAACCAGTCGCTTGGTACTCCAGCGTTTCGAGGATATAGAAAACGCGCCGGGTTATCATCCGGTACCCCAGCGGCAGCTGGAGGCATGGTTTAACGAACCCCTTCCAGAAACGGCAATGGATGTTTCGGAATTGCTACAGGAGGTGGAGACCAAAATTTTAAGTACTGCAACCGGTAATCTCGGGCCTCATATGTATGCCTATGTGATGTCTGGCGGTAATCAAGTAGCTATTCTAGCTGAACAACTGGCGGCAACCATCAACCAAAACCAAACCAAATGGCATTTGGCACCAGCCCTTAACGAGGTGGAAAAACGGGTGGTCGCCTGGACGGCCAACCTCCTTGGTTTTCCTGATGATGCAGGGGGCGTGATGGTGAGCGGCGGCTCGGCGGCTAACCTAACCGGGCTTACCGTGGGACGAAACCTCTTTTTTGAAAAAGATGAGATTCGTAAAAAAGGACTCTTTGGACAACCGCCTTTTGTAGTCTATGCTTCAGAAGAGGTGCACGGTTGTGTGGACAAAAGTGTGGACTTACTGGGTATAGGCACCAACCAATTGCGGAAGATTCCCACCAATGCACAGTTCCAAATCCGCTTAGACCTGTTGGAACAACAGCTTAAAAAAGACTTGGCACTAGGGCTACGTCCCTTTTGTGTTATTGGCAATGCTGGTACCGTAAATACAGGAGCGATAGACGATCTGGATGCCCTTGCCGATCTTGCGGAACGCTATGGGTTGTGGTACCATATTGATGGTGCCTATGGTGCGCTAGCCGGTATTCTAGATCCCTTAGTGCCCGCATATCGCGGTATGGAGCGGGCAGATTCCCTAGCGCTCGATTTTCACAAATGGTTCTATGTGCCTTTTGAAGCGGGCTGCACCCTAGTACGCAGTTGGGACCACCTAAAACGCACCTATTTTAAAAAGGCAGCCTATCTAGATACCGCCCCTGCACAAGACGGCCATCGCTTAGAGTTTAATGAGCATTATTTTCAACTGTCGCGCAATGCCAAAGCTTTTAAAGTATGGATGACGCTAAAGGCCTATGGTCTTAAAGCCATCAAAGCAATGATTCAAAAAGACATTGATCTGGCGCACTATCTGGATGCGCTGGTGGAGGCTTCCGATGATTTTGAGTTGGTTGCCCGTTCCCCGCTCGCGGTCTCCTGCTTTCGATATGTGGGCGATATGGAAAACAAGACGGACATTTTGGATTTTAACCGGAGACTGATGCCCGCCCTGGAGCAAGACGGACGGGTCTTTATTATGGGTACTACCCTTAAAGGGGAATATGCCATACGGGCTTGTTTTATCAACCACCGAAAGACCAAAGCCACCACTGCAACACTTTTGGAGGTTATCCGTGAAGTAGCATTGCAATTAGTGCTTAGCACAAAGCCGGTAGTATAGACCTACCTCAATATAGGTGCTGTTTTACCTACTCATATATTCTGGATAAGGATATTGAGATGGGAAGGAAATGGAATAGTTGTGGGATTTCCCTATTCTACATTTGAAAATGATCGTCGGGGACCTTTAAATAGTGGCTTTAAAAGACTTCGCCTTTAGGGCCAAATGGACCGCAAAAATAAAGTCGGTGCTATGCACCGACTTTAGTAAATCTCTTATATAATATTTGAATAACGCGCTACGCTGTTAAGCGACCGCTACTTTTTCTTCAGTGGCTATCTTGGCTTTTAAAGAATCGAACATGATGGGAGTTGCAATAAATACCGAGGAGTAAGTACCGACTAATACCCCAACAATCATCGCAAACATAAAGCCTTGCAAGCTTTCTCCTCCAAACATAAAGATGGCCAACAACACGATTAAGGTGGTTAACGAGGTGTTTAACGTACGGCTTAAAGTACTGTTGAGGGCTTCATTAATATGTTCACCACCTTTCCAGCCTTTGAGACCTACAACCTCTCGAATACGGTCAAACACCACCACGGTATCGTTAAGGGAGTACCCGATAACCGTAAGGATAGCCGCGATAAAGGCTTGATCGATCTCCATATTAAAAGGCATAATAGCACCTGTTAAAGAGAAGATACCCAAAACTATCATGACATCATGGAACACTGCTACTACAGCTCCCAAAGAGAACTGCCATCTTCTAAAGCGCAATAGAATATAAAGGAAGACCACAGCCAAAGACCCGATAATCGCCCAATACGCATTCTGCTTGATATCGTCCGCAATGGTAGGCCCTACCTTGGTCGATTGTAAAATACCGATAGACTTTTCGGAAGCTCCGACGGTAAAGTCCTCAAAAGAAGTGGCTTCGGGAAGATATGGTGTTAAAGCGCCATAGAGTTTCTCTTGAATCTCTTGATCTACCTCAATCCCTTCCACATCTACTTTGTAAGGGGTAGTTACCTTTATTTGATTGGCCTCTCCAAAGGTTTTTACCTTGGTACCACTGCCAAATACATCGTTTAACTCAGAAGCGATTTGTGAAGGGTTTACCTGCTTTTCAAAACGAATTTGATAAGAGCGTCCCCCGATAAAATCTACCCCTTGTTGCAAGCCAGTAGTGAATAAAGAAAAAGTACCCACACCTACTAAAATCAAGGAAATGATATAAGCTATTTTGCGCTTGCCCAAAAAGTTAACACTCAAATTGGTGAATAAGGTTTTGGTGATTGGTGTAGAGAAAGCCAAATCCCTTCCCTTTTTAGCGATATACCAGTCCACTAAAAGACGGGTGATAAAGATGGCTGTAAAGAGGGAGGTGATAATACCTATCAATAAGGTAGTTGCAAAACCTTTGATAGGTCCAGAACCGAAGACGAATAAAATAATAGCCGTTAAACCTGTGGTTATGTTGGCATCTAAAATCGAAGACAGGGCATTGTTAAAACCATCGGCAACCGCCTGCGCTTTGCCTTTGCCACGCGCTAGTTCTTCCTTAATACGTTCAAAAATAAGTACGTTAGCATCTACCGACATCCCTATGGTCAATACAATACCAGCAATACCCGGTAATGTCAATACTGCACTAAGGCTCGTTAACACTCCAAAAATCAATACGATATTGAAGATAAGGGCGATATCCGCAAAGATTCCCGCACGGCCATAGTAGAATATCATCCACAGCAATACAAAAACCATCGCGATGACAAAAGATAGGAAACCGCTGTCAATCGCTTCTTGTCCCAAAGACGGCCCCACTACCTCGGACTGTATGATCTCTGCAGAGGCAGGTAGTTTACCTGCACGAAGTACATTGGCAATGTCCTTAGTCTCATTAACGGTGAAACTTCCCGTAATTTCGGAACGCCCTCCAGAGATGGGTCCCGAAGACACTCCAGGAGCGGTGTATACCTTATTATCTAGGACAATCGCAATACCTGTTTCATTGTTGAAGGCATCACCAGTAAGTTTTTCCCATTCTCGAGCACCGAGGGTATTCATATTCATACTCACCGCAGGTTTGTTGAACTGATCAAAAGTATCCTGGGCGTCAGTAATAACATCTCCACTGATGCGCGGTTGCCCATCTCTACCAGATTTTAAAGCGTATAGCTCTGCAAACTCGGAGTCTTTAGGAGGTTTTTCAAAGACAAACTTTACAAACTGGATATCGGCAGGTAGTAAGCGGCGAATTTCGGGCATTTTTAAATACGCGCCTATCTCAGCAGTATCGGTAACCGCAAAACGTGCCATGGCATGACTTCCAGGTGCAGCAGGAAGCAATTTTCCTAAAATAGGACTCTTTTGCGCCAAATCCATGGTGTCTTCCGCTACATCAGATAACAAGGAATCAATCTCTGATTCTACCGCGGAAGTCAAAGTGTCTTTGGCCTGCTCCTCGGGTTCTAAGATTTCGCGCAACTTGGCATCGGCACTAAAAATAAACTGTCCAAGGCTCTGGTTACTTTGGGAGTGGGTTTCCCAAAATTCCAACTGTGCAGTACTGGATAACAATTCCTGTGCACGTTGTACATCTTTAGCCCCAGGTAGCTCCACTAAAATACGGCCGGAGTTTCCTTCGCGTTGAATGTTGGGTTGGGTTACGCCGAAACCATCAATTCGTTTCCGTAGTACTTCAAAAGCAGAAACAATAGACTCGTCGATTTTATTTCGGATGATGGGTTTGAGCGCATCATCTTTGGCATCCATACCCCCCACATTATCAATATCTTCCGCTAAGGCCTTGGTGTAAAAAATTTGAGGTGAGGCGAGCTTGGTATCTCCCTTGATCGCATCAAAAGCTTCGAAAAAGAGTTCTACATAGGTATCGTCGCTGCTCTTAGAGGCCTCGTCTGCATCTGCTAAGGCTTTATTGAATACCAGGTTCTTGGTATTATTCGCCAGGCCTTGGAGGATGTCTTTTACAGAAATCTGTAAGGTAACATTGATACCTCCTTTAAGGTCAAGCCCTTTGTTTAATTCTTTAGTCTTGGCATCGTCGTAGCTGGTAAAGCCCAGGATAGGCGCCGCGCCAACAGAGTCTAGGTAAACGGCCTCTGCAGCTTCTCTTTTTGCGACGTAGTCTTCTTCTGCTTCTGAGATGCTGTTGGCAGCAAAAACCTCAGCCTCTTTTTCCACTTTACTTGCGATAAAAGTGTAAGACAATTGATAGATGCTCACCAAACCGAAAAGGACAGCAAAAAGCCGCACCAATCCCTTATTTTGCATAGGTCTAGAATTTTTTGTAAACAGCGTGCAAATATATCACATCCTGTAAGACTAGCCAATAGAAATGAAGTTATTGTGTGCTAAAGCCCGGGTAAAGATGGTATAAACAAAACGGGAAAGTCGAGTGATCTAAATCCACCCCAACTTTCCCGCGTTTTAAAACAGTGCTTTTGTAAGAGAGCCTACGAGAGTTCTAAAAGACCATTAGTTTTAGTAACACCCGCGGCACTTTCTTGTAATTTGGCTTTTTCGGCATCCGAAAGGGCAATCTCCACTATAGCTTCGATACCCTTACTGCCAAGCAATACGGGTACACCTATACAGATATCTTCTAAACCATATTCTCCTTCTAAATAAGCAGAACAAGGAAACATTTTTTTCTGATCACAAGCAATGGCCTGTACCAAAGCAGATACAGCAGCTCCTGGGGCATACCAAGCACTGGTACCCAACAGTTTGGTTAAGGTAGCCCCACCTACTTTAGTTTCCTGTACTACCCAATCCATTTTATCCGCTGCCAAAAATTCAGATACTTTAACACTATTGCGGGTGGCATGGCCAATTAAAGGTACCATCCCTTTATCGCTATGCCCACCGATTACCATTCCATCAACATCGGATATTGGTGCACCTAGGGCTTCTGCCAGTCGGTACTTAAAACGAGCACTATCTAAGGCCCCGCCCATACCTATAATTCTATGCTTGGGTAAGCCAGTGACCTTATGCACCAAATAAGTCATGGTATCCATAGGATTACTAACTACAATAATGATGGCTTCCGGGGAGTGCTCTAAAATATTTTGAGCTACCGTTTTTACAATACCGGCATTGATCCCGATAAGCTCTTCTCTGGTCATCCCCGGTTTTCTTGGAATACCAGAAGTAATCACAGCCACAGCACTGTTAGCAGTTTTGGAATAGTCATTTGTGCTTCCAGTAATTTTGGTATCAAATCCATTGAGTGAAGCGGTTTGCATAAGGTCCATCGCCTTACCTTCTGCATAGCCTTCTTTAATATCCAATAAGACTACTTCCGAAGCGAAATCTTTAATGGCAATATATTCCGCGCAACTGGCTCCTACAGCACCGGCGCCCACAACTGTGACTTTCATATTTCTAGTTTTAGGTTTAATCAATGGCCGCAAAAATAGGCATTTTTACCCCTTTGTTTTTATGAGCATTATCATAGTTTGCCACAAAAACAAAACGCTTTTACCAATCGGTAACTATGGTTTGGATTTTAGGCTAAGGCCATCCCAATAATTTCAACTATCCCACATATTGGCCAAAAGTTTGGGCTAGCCAATGCTTTGAAAAACGTTCACTTTAAAGCCCTTAAGGCACTCGTTTCTCAAAAACTGTTAAAAAAAAGTGACGTTCGTCGAAGATTTCAAAATAAGTGTGCATTACATCGAAAAGTTACAATACCTATTTCAAGTATGGCGTTCTAATAATCCCAAAACTTAACATACCTACTTTATGAAAAGGTTCTTTTCAATATTGACCCTATTTGGCATTTTGGCAACGATTGGATGCAGTGAAATTCCAGAAAACAACGACCCAGTACTAGGAGCTTGGGTAAAAGCTGAGCTCGAAGCGACTACAGCCAAAGCACAGGCTGCAGATCGTGAGGAATGGATCTTTAACGACGTTTACCTAGGCAGGTACCATCGGTATGCCAAATCTGATATTGCATTTTATACGGATTTCCGTTGGAGTGTAGAACAAGGGGTATACACTGTTTCCTATTTAGGAGAGAACGATGAAGAGATTGAGGTAAAGCTCATACTTTCTGATGACCTGGGCACCTTGCAACTGGATAATGGCTCACTTTTCGCCGCCAGAAAATAACGTAAAAGCGCTAAGCGCCTTCTCGTTTATCGAAGCATTACATGAAAATCAAAAAGCCCTACGCTGCGGAGTGGGGCTTTCTTGTTTATTTCATTGTGAAGTTTATTCCCTATCTGAACCCGAAGTGTAGGCCAGCCGTAAAAGTATTAAACTGCGAGATTTGATACTCGGCGTTTAATCTAAAGAACCCAAGTTTGATCTTAGTTCCCACGTTCGCCACTACCCCACTCGCATTTTGAGCCACTGAAAAAGGATCGGTGTAAGTCGCCACAAATGGGCCAGAGGTTACTTCGTAAGTACCCTTAAGATCAATCTCTGATTTTCCCGTAATATATCCCAAACCGCCATAGAAGTTGATCACTGGTATTTTACGGGTAGAAACCACTGCACTAAAATTCCAGGTGTTGAACGAGGTTTCGATGCTTTGCCCTTCTCCTTGAACGTCGCTAGACTCCGTAAAATCATAATCCCCATTGAGGCTCGTATACCCAATTACTGCAGAAATGGCAACGGGTAACAACTTGTCTGCAGGCAACAGTTTGGTAAACTCGTATTGGAGGCCTGCTCCAAAAAGACCGATATTAACATCATCATCAAAGTTCAGATTGGGTAAAAAACGCGCTTTTACTTCCAAGCCTTTGATCAGGCCTACACTAGCCTGGAGGAAAGGCGCAGGAATAAAATTAAAATCTTCAGAGGCCAATCCACTAGGCAGTTCAAATTCTTCCCTCACCGGGCCTTCTTGCACGAATACCACAACACCCTCAATATCCCCTAAGGCGGTAGATACTTGGCGAGACTGCCCAGGGTTTTCTACAAAATCCAAATTATCGTAGTCCGCAGGGTCTAATAGAAATGCTTTCTTGTCGTCCTTATTTCCAAATCCAGTGATATTTCCAATAATAGAAATCTCAAAACCACCTAAGGGTTTGGCATCGGCAGTATTGTACCAGCCATTGCCAATACTAAATAAGGCCGCTTCTTGTAAGGGTCCGAAGTAGGAATTGGCAAAACGTTCGGCATCTTCAACACCGGAAATGAAGAGTTCGTTTAAATCTTGAGCGTTGTTTACGAAGCCACTGCATAAGGCGGCAATAAGGATGATTTTTCTCATTTTGTAAAACTTTTCTGCTACTAAACTAAAAAACCCCGACTGTCTGCCGGGGTTTTTGTTGTGAAGTTTAAGTTATCGTTTACCAACTACACATCAATGTTGGCGTAGACCGCATTTTTCTCGATAAATTCTCGTCTTGGCGGTACTTCATCTCCCATGAGCATCGAGAAGATTCGATCTGATTCTGTAGCGTTTTCGATAGTTACTTGTCTTAGGGTTCTAAACTCCGGGTTCATGGTCGTGTCCCACAATTGCTCGGCATTCATTTCTCCTAAACCTTTATAACGCTGTATACCTGCTCCTCCATTCATGGATTCTATAATGGCATCGCGTTCGGCATCATTCCATGCATAGCGCTTTTTACTTCCTTTTTTAACGAGGTAAAGTGGTGGCGTTGCAATAAATACGTGTCCACCTTCAATAAGCTCGCGCATGTAGCGGAAGAAAAAGGTAAGGATAAGCGTTTCAATGTGGCTACCATCCACATCGGCATCACACATGATCACTACTTTGTGGTAGCGCAGCTTTTCCAGGTTGAGGGCTTTGCTATCTTCCTCGGTACCGATGGTTACGCCAAGAGCCGTATAAATATTCTTGATTTCTTCATTTTCAAAGACCTTGTGTTGCATGGCCTTTTCTACATTCAATATTTTCCCACGCAAGGGTAAGATGGCTTGAAAATTACGATCGCGTCCCATTTTAGCGGTACCACCCGCGGAATCTCCCTCTACTAGGAACAACTCACAATTTTCCGGATCTTGATCGGCACAGTCCGACAGTTTCCCCGGTAGCCCACCGCCACCCATGGGGTTCTTGCGCTGTACCATTTCTCGTGCCTTAGCCGCCGCATGTCGTGCTTGTGCGGCTAGCTTTACCTTTTCTACAATTTGCTTGGCATCGTCAGGATGTTCTTCCAAATAATTGGTCAACATTTCTGAAACGGCCTGGCTTACTGCACTGGTCACTTCTCGGTTTCCTAGTTTGGTTTTGGTTTGCCCTTCAAACTGCGGTTCTGCAACTTTTACCGAAACAATAGCCGTTAACCCCTCTCTAAAATCATCTCCTGAAATTTCGAACTTGAGTTTATCGAGCAATCCGGAACCATCGGCGTACTTTTTTAAGGTGGATGTTAGTCCCCTTCTAAAACCTGAGAGATGTGTACCTCCCTCGTGGGTATTGATATTATTGACATAGCTATGTAGGTTTTCTTAAAAACCGGTATTGTATATCATCGCAACTTCTACTGGAATGCCATTTTTTTCGCCTTCCATGGAAATC
>JBCDGY010000020.1:0-22293 GCA_039414375.1 Bacteroidota bacterium
CTTCGGTATCCACACCTCCAATGCGCTCAAGATCGGTGAGAGAATACAAAAACAAGCGAGAAAGGCAGCTTAAGACAAAACCAAAATCCTAAAAACCAAACCTATGGTGGGATACCTGTCCCTATTCCTGAATGTCCCTACTTAGAACCTGAACGGCAAGATAAGGAAGTACGCAGAAAATAAGCCGTACTTCCCAACAGAGGAGCCCGTGATGAAATCGACATATTTGGCAACGAGGCAGGCCACAAACAATGGTCAATACCTATCCCGAACTGAGGCATCATCCTAAATTAGTTCCTAACGATCTATGAAAAAGGGGGCAGCCTCTATAAAAAAGTCCACCCCTGGTATTTTGAATTTACACACTTACTGGGTAGTGTTCTTTTCGTCTACACTACTATCTCAATTCGATAATTTACATTGTTTCATTCTAAACGGGCATTATTTATTGAGCACCCGTTCGTTTGTTATGTGATAACATGACAAATTGTCGGTTAATTTGTTATGTTTGCATAGGATTCACTTTATGAAGATTGATAAAACGAATTTGTAAAAAAATAAGATGTGGGCCTAAACATTTTTAGTAAAATTTAACCCACGTTTTAGGTAAATTGAAATGAAAGAAGAGATATTAGATAATAAAAAAACTGAGAAAAACCCTTATTCTTACAATGGTGATGTGGTTAATTTATCCCAACATTCAATGCCACATAATAATGATAGATCTGCTACGAATACATCTGAAAAACAATCACTTACATCAAGAATATCACGCAACAAGAAGCTCTACATAGAGAGTTACGGTTGCCAGATGAATTTTTCAGATAGTGAAATCGTTGCTTCCATTTTAGCACGGGAAGGTTTTCAAACCACCCAAGAACTGACTGAGGCGGATTTGGTGTTGGTCAACACTTGCTCTATACGCGAAAAAGCAGAACAAACGGTGCGCAAAAGATTGGAAAAATTCAATGCGGTTAAAAAGGTTAATCCGGGTATGAAGGTGGGCGTATTAGGCTGCATGGCGGAAAGGCTCAAAAGCAAGTTTCTAGAAGAAGAACAGATTGTAGATATGGTGGTTGGCCCTGATGCATATAAAGACCTACCTCACCTCATACAAGAAATTGACGAAGGGCGCAATGCGGTTAATGTAATCCTTTCAAAAGATGAAACCTATGGGGATATCGCTCCGGTACGGTTAAATTCTAATGGGGTTACCGCCTTTGTTTCGATTACCCGAGGATGTGACAATATGTGTACCTTTTGTGTAGTCCCTTTTACTCGGGGCAGGGAACGCAGTCGTGATCCACAATCAATTATTGACGAAATCAATAGTCTGGCTCAAAATGGTTTCAAAGAGGTTACGCTATTAGGTCAAAATGTGGATAGTTACCTATGGTATGGAGGTGGTATGAAGAAGGACCTTGAAAAGGCTACTGCCATGCAGCGTGCCACGGCCATTAACTTCGCCAAACTATTGGATATGGTTGCCCTCGCCCAGCCTAAAATGCGCATTCGGTTTTCAACCTCTAACCCGCAGGATATGACCCTGGACGTGATTCACGCTATGGCGAAGCATCGTAATATTTGCAATTACATCCATTTACCGGTGCAAAGCGGTAGCAATCGCATTTTGAAGGCCATGAACCGCCTACATACCCGAGAAGCATACTTTGAGTTGATCGATAATATTAAAAAAATCATTCCAGACTGTGCCATTAGTCAAGATATGATCGCCGGTTTTCCAACGGAAACGGAAGCAGATCATCAGGACACCCTCTCCCTTATGGAATACGTAAAGTATGATTTTGGGTTTATGTTCGCTTATTCTGAAAGACCAGGCACCTTAGCTGCGCGGAAAATGGAAGATGATATTCCTGAGCCCATTAAAAAAAGACGGCTTAGAGAAATTATTGACCTGCAACAAAAACATGGGCTGTACCGTACCCAACAACACCTGGGAAAAATTGAAGAGGTGTTAATCGAAGGCCCTTCAAAAAAATCTGATGCCCATTGGATGGGCCGCAATGCTCAGAATACGGTGGTTGTCTTTGAAAAAGAAGACTATACAGTAGGAGAGTTTGTTAATGTTACCATACAAGACTGCACCTCGGCTACTTTAATTGGAAAAGCAGTAGGACGCAGTGAAAATAATTAAGATTGGTTATATAATCGTTGTGAAAACAAAAAGGTACAATTGATCTTGACCCAAGAATATTAACCCTATGGAAAGTGTACAAGCCATAAAACAACGTTTTGAACTTATTGGCAACGACCCTAAGTTCAACCGTGCTCTGGAAAAAGCCATGCAAGTGGCACCGACTGACATTTCTGTATTGGTTACTGGTGAGAGTGGTGTGGGCAAAGAATCCATTCCTAAAATTGTGCATGCATTATCGCATCGCAAACATGCCAAATACATTGCGGTTAATTGTGGTGCCATTCCGGAAGGCACTATAGATAGTGAGCTTTTTGGGCATGAAAAAGGCGCCTTTACGGGAGCCACGCAAACCCGTAGGGGTTATTTCGAAGTGGCAGATGGCGGCACCATATTTTTAGATGAGGTTGGGGAACTTCCCTTAACAACACAAGTACGCTTACTAAGGGTTTTAGAAAACGGAGAGTTTTTAAAAGTAGGGTCTTCACAGGTACAAAAAACCAATGTGCGCATTGTTGCGGCCACTAACGTTCACATGTTTGAGGCCATTAAACGCGAGAAGTTTCGGGAAGATTTGTATTATCGTTTGAGTACGGTTGAAATTAATATTCCCCCTTTGCGTAGCCGCCAAAACGACATCCACTTGTTGTTTAGAAAGTTTGCCTCTGATTTCGGACAAAAATATAAGATGCCCACGGTGCGCTTATCGCCCGAGGCTATACAACTGCTATTACAGCATCGCTGGCCCGGTAATATTAGGCAGTTAAGAAATATTGCAGAGCAAATTTCTGTGTTGGAGGAGAATCGCGAAATATCGGCGAGCACCTTGCACGGATACCTCCCAAATATGACTTCTACCAATTTACCCGCAGTGGTTGGCCAACAAGAAAAAGAAAGTGATTTTAGTAGCGAACGAGAGATCTTATACAAAGTGCTTTTCGATATGAAAAGTGATCTCCACGACCTAAAAAAACTAACGCTTGAGCTCCTAAAAGAGGATAATGCTGGGAAAGTACAGGAGGAAAACGAAACCCTAATCCGAAAAATCTACGGGGAAGAAGAGCCTATGCCCCAGAAGGAAGCAGTTTCTGCAGTGCTCTCCTTACCAGAGCCTGTACTAGCCGAAGAGCGCACTATTATGCCACAACCAGCTGTAGAAGATCGCTACCATTTTGCAGAGGAAATTCAAGAAGAAGAAACGCTTTCACTTCAAGAAAAAGAGGTTGAATTGATTAAGAAGTCCTTGGAACGAAACAGAGGCAAACGAAAAGCTGCCGCCGCAGAACTGGGTATCTCCGAAAGAACCTTGTACCGGAAAATTAAGCAGTATGATCTTTAGTAGATAGTTCAGCGTTAAGATTTGAGATTTTATGATATTTGAAAATATGAAAACGGTAAGTATTAAAGTGGCCATAGTGCTATTACCCTTATTTTTCTATGGTTGCGGCATTTATAATTTCTCTGGCGCCAGTACAGGTACCGCAGAGTCCGTACAAGTGAACTTTTTTCAGAACTATGCGGATCAAAGCCCAGGATCAACTATTGAGCCTGGTCTCGATCGGGATTTTACCAATGCACTACAAGACCTTATTACAAACCTAACCAGCCTTAATCTTACCGGTAGTAATGGTGACTTAGTCTACGAAGGAGAAATAGTTGAGTATCGGGTATCCCCCATGAGTGCTACCGCCAATCAAACTGCCGCAGAAAACCGGTTAACGATGACTGTTCAGGTTCGGTTTTACAACACTACCAAAGAAGACTCTGACTTTGACAAACGCTTTTCATTTTTCTATGACTTCCCTGGGACGCAACTGCTAGAAAATGTAAAAAGCGAAGCGCATGAGATATTATTTGAAAGAATCACTCAAGATATATTCAATGCCTCTTTGGCAGATTGGTAACATATGAAGATCAATATCATTTGGGTACTTAGCTTATTCATTTTCGGATGTGGTCCAAAAAAACTGTACACCTTTACTGGAATTCATACGCAAGCGAAATCTGTACAGGTGAACTTTTTTCAGAATTATGCTGATCAAAGTCCAGGATCAACTATTGAGCCTGGTCTCGATCGGGATTTTACCAATGCACTACAAGGCCTCATTACAAATTTAACCAGCCTGAATCTTACCGGTAGCAATGGCGATTTAGTCTACGAAGGAGAAATAGTTGAGTATCGGGTATCACCCAGGAGTGCTACCGCCAATCAAACTGCCGCAGAAAACCAATTAACAATGACTGTTCAGGTTCGGTTCTTTAATGCAATGGAAGAAGATTCGAATTTTAATAAACGCTTTTCGTTTTTTTATAACTTCCCAGGTACTCAATTACTAGAAAACGTTAAAAATGAAGCACATCGCCAGATTTTTGAACGCATAACCCAAGATATCCTAAATGCCTCTTTGGCAGATTGGTAACTCATGAATATTTCAGATTTTAAACAACTGCTTCAGCACTCCGATACGGTACTCTCCCCAGGGCAAACTAGGGAACTAGAGACCATTCTGGAAGCTTATCCCTTCTTTCAAGCGGCACATGCTTTGCACTTGAAGGGACTTAAAAATCTGGAATCCTATAAGTACGATGCTGCCTTAAAAAGAACTGCTGCACATACTACCGATCGAGAAATTCTTTTTGAATACCTCAACTCCAGAACTTTCGATCAAAATCATATTGCCAATAGTATATCAGAACGTAAAACACCTTTAGCAGAAACAACAATAGTTTCGGAAGAAATTAGCCCCAATCCAGAGGCAGCTGTGTTTTTAGGGGGCTCGGAAGAGGAACCCTTACCTCAAAATCTTGAGGACGCCGAAAAAATATTAGACCCTACCCTTTTTAACGATCCTTCTCTTGAAACAATTGATGCTAAGACTGATGAAGTAGACAACGAACAACAATCAGAACCAGAAGAAACCCCTTCATTTGCAGAAAATGAAAAACACTCTTTTTTAGAATGGCTGCAATTGGCGCAACGCCAGGCTAATCCTGAGCAAACAGTTGCTCCTGAGCAATCGATAGCCAAACGAAAAAAGTTTGAACTTTTGGAGAAGTTTATTGAGACCAACCCAAAGATTGTTCCTCAGGATAATTTAAGCAACAAAGTCAACATTAGTGAATCTACGACCATCAATAAAGATGAACTAATGACAGAGACGCTAGCCAAGGTATATTTAGAACAAAGGAAGTACAAAAAGGCTGTTCAGGCCTTTAAAATATTGAGTTTGAAATATCCAGAAAAAAGTAGTTTCTTTGCCGACCAAATTGAAGCGGTGAAAAAGCTTCAAAAAGAAAGAGATTGATATGAATACTTTTTTCATTTTTTTAATTCTTATCATTTTTGTTTGCCTCTTATTGGTTCTAGTCATTATGGTACAGAATCCAAAAGGAGGAGGACTATCCTCTTCTTTTGGAGGTAGCGAAAATCAGATTGTTGGAGGGGTAAAAAAGACAGGAGACTTTCTAGATAAAAGTACATGGACCCTAGCCGGATTGTTGATTGTATTAATTTTAGTTTCCAATGTTGCACTTAAGGGCAACTATGGTACACAGGGATCCAAATTACTAGAGGGTGATGATATTGAAACTACCATCCCTGAAGCTATTCCTGAAGATCTACCAGCACAAGATATACCAGAACAGGTTCCTGCAGAAATTCCAGTAGATAGCGCTCAATAGTCAAAGTCCACTATTAAAAGTATAAGACAAGAATGCCAGCTTAAGTGACAAGCTGGCATTTTTCTTTGTATTCTTTTGAAACCGCTACAGATTCATTAAAAAAGGAAAGAGAACTTTAAATTATAGCAAAATCCTTCCTTTTCAAAAATTTTAAGCCCTCATAACCAACAGGTTACTGTGATTTAAATTTTCATAGAGCGTCGAACTTTTGACATACTTCAAATTTGGCGCAGGTCTCAGTTTGTCAGTTTTTAGGAAGTGGCACAATTTCTGCCATTTGGAATGCTAAATTCTTTAAAATTAATTACCTAAAATTTACTGACAATGGCTAACGTGAACATCAAACCACTAGCAGATAGGGTACTTATTGAACCTATGGCCGCTGAGACTAAAACTGCTTCTGGCATTATTATTCCTGATACTGCAAAAGAAAAACCACAAAAAGGGAAAGTAGTAGCTGTAGGGCCTGGCACAAAGGACGAAGATATGGCCGTGAGTGTTGGAGATTCTGTTTTGTATGGCAAGTACGCTGGTACCGACCTTAAATTGGAAGGTAACGACTATTTGATCATGCGTCAAAGTGACATTCTGGCGATCGTATAAGGTCAAAACTGTTCTGTGTCCTTTTACAATGAATAAAAAGGAATTACACAACAATCTTATAACTCAAAACACAACAATCATTTAATCGTGATCCCAACAAAAGGGAAGTATAAAAACAACATTTAAAAATGGCAAAAGACATAACATTTGAAATTGATGCAAGGGACGGACTCAAGAAAGGTGTGGACGCCCTAGCCAATGCTGTAAAAGTGACCTTAGGACCTAAAGGTAGAAACGTTATCATTAGCAAGTCCTTCGGCGCACCGCAAGTAACCAAAGATGGTGTTACCGTAGCTAAGGAAATTGAACTGGAAGATGCCTTAGAAAATATGGGGGCTCAGATGGTGAAAGAAGTCGCTTCGAAAACCAATGATCTTGCAGGAGATGGTACGACTACCGCTACTGTTTTAGCACAAGCAATTGTCAAGGAAGGATTAAAAAACGTTGCCGCGGGTGCCAACCCTATGGATTTAAAACGTGGTATTGACAAAGCTGTAGAGGCCATTGTGGAAGATTTGGAAAAACAATCCAAAACAGTTGGCGACTCTACAGATAAAATCAAGCAAGTTGCAGCTATTTCAGCCAACAACGATGATGCTATTGGCGACCTTATCGCCGAAGCTTTTGAAAAAGTAGGTAAGGAAGGTGTCATTACGGTAGAGGAAGCTAAAGGAACTGACACCTATGTGGACGTTGTAGAAGGGATGCAGTTCGACCGCGGTTACCTATCTCCTTACTTTGTAACCGATTCTGAAAAGATGATTACCGAGTTGGAGAGTCCTTATATCTTACTTTTCGATAAAAAGATCTCTGCTATGAAAGACTTGCTACCCATTCTGGAGCCTGTAGCACAATCTGGCAAGCCACTTTTGATTATTGCAGAAGATGTTGATGGAGAAGCCCTAGCTACGCTTGTAGTCAACAAATTAAGAGGTTCTTTGAAAATTGCTGCCGTAAAAGCACCTGGTTTTGGAGATCGAAGAAAAGCGATGCTTGAAGATATCGCCATCCTAACCAATGGAACCGTAATTTCCGAAGAAAGAGGTTTCTCATTAGAAAGTGCAACTATTGATATGTTGGGTACCACCGAGCGTGTAAGCATTGATAAAGACAATACGACCATCGTAAACGGTTCTGGCGCTGCTGACAACATTAAAGCTCGTGTTAACCAAATCAAAGCTCAAATAGAAACAACCACTTCTGACTATGACAAAGAAAAGCTACAAGAACGCTTGGCCAAACTAGCTGGTGGTGTAGCTGTATTGTATGTAGGTGCTGCTTCTGAAGTAGAGATGAAAGAGAAAAAAGACCGTGTAGACGATGCCTTGCATGCTACCCGTGCTGCAGTAGAAGAAGGTATTGTTGCTGGTGGTGGTGTAGCCTTAGTTCGTTCAAAATCTGTCTTGACCAAAGTGTCTACAGAAAATGAAGATGAAGCTACCGGCCTCCAAATTGTGACAAGAGCAATCGAGTCTCCATTGCGCACTATCGTAGAAAATGCTGGAGGAGAAGGTTCTGTAGTTGTTGCTAAAATTTTAGAAGGCAAGGGAGATTTTGGATACGATGCTAAATCAGACAACTATGTTGAAATGATGAAAGCCGGTATTATCGATCCTAAAAAAGTAACCCGTGTAGCATTAGAGAATGCCGCTTCGGTAGCGGGTATGATCTTAACTACAGAGTGTGCCCTAACTGATATCAAGGAAGACACCCCTCCAATGCCTCCAATGGGCGGCGGCGGTGGAATGCCAGGAATGATGTAATTCTCCACGCAGACAGTCTTTAATTGAGCTCGTTTGTGTTGAAAAGATGCTTCAACGAAAAAACGCCCTGAAAAAATCGGGGCGTTTTTTTGTTCAATATCCTTTTGCACAAAAACGAAAGAGACTTTTTTAGGAAAGCTTAATGATAAAAGGTCGCTATCCAAACTAGATTTGCAATAGCATAGTGAAAGCCATTACCAACATAATGGCATTCTCTATAAAGGTTGCTTCCGTCATCGGCAATTGTAAGGTAGTTCCCAAACAAGCACAGGATATGGTCTTTTTATTGAGCAATGTCTTAGTGACGCCAACAGTAGTAATACCTAGAATAACTACTGTGGTAAGTAGGGCTGCCAAAATTTGAAAGCGCATTAAAAACAGTAGTCCTAAACCTAATTCTATAAAGGGATAAACCCATCCATAAAGTGGTACTGCTTTTGCTAAAGGATCGTATCGGCTAAAACTTTGTGGGAACCCTTTTAAGTCTAAAAGCTTAAAAAAGCTAAATACAATATAAAACAAGCCCATAAAGTCCAACATCGCTGCTTGAAAATTCCATGGGTTTAGGTTCAATAGCAAAGCAGCAACCAACAAATAGGCGAAAATCAAAAATAAAGGCCGTAACTGTCGCCATTTATTGGGATTTTGAGAAATACTTGAAGTTACCCTCTCGGGCATATCAGAAAGGACCAGCGCTTTCAGGGTTACCTTATACTTATTAGGTAGTGCTGTAGTTAAGGCATCAATACCAATAGCTTGCGTTAGCTCTAAAACCGCTTGCTCTTGCTCCAAAGAAACTGCCGCCTCAATAACTTGAGGGATTTCACGCAATTTTTCTGTTACCGAGCGAACACAGCCTTGGCAAGTCATACCAGAAATTGTGACAACTTGTTGCATCAGTGATGTGTGGTATTATCAGCATCTATCTCTCTATAATGGCAACAAGGATGAAGTTCTTCATATACTTCAAGTGGCGCTTTTAATTCTTTGGTATCATGCCCTGCCACTACTAGTGCGGTTTTAATAGCCATAGCATTAGTCTTTCTTTCATCGACAATTAAAGAAAGCTGATGTGATGGAATATCCCATTTGGCATATTTGACTCCTGTAACTGATAAAGCTGCTTTCTCAATACGTGCTTTGCACATAAAACACACACCGTCTACTTCAAAAGTTACGGACTTATTTTTCTTCTGAGAAAAAACAAATGTCGTTGATAACGCCAAAAAGGCCACCATAACATAAAACTTCATATTCTTTTATTTTTTATTCATGATTTAAAACGAAATCCCACGTAAAACATTCTTCCTAAAATTGGAGCATACACAATAGAAGTATCAAAATTCGTGCTAAAAGGATCCATTGCCGATAGAATAGGGTTTGGTTGCCTTGAAGCCGTTAGGTTTTCACCCCCCAGATACACCTCCCATTTTTTGGAAAACACCTTGGTTATTTGAGTATTGATCAAATTATAGCCCTCAACAAAATCTCCTAATTGTAAGGGTATAGGATTAGCATCGGTACTAGGAAGGCGTTGCTCCCCCACTCGATTAAAAGTAGCATCAAAGCGCCACTGCCCACCACTATCGCTCAAAACAGTCTCATAAGCCAAGTTCACAAAAAATCGATTCTCCGCCACTAAAGGGCGTTGTAATAGTCCTGTTTGGTATTCCGTTTTTACGTCATACCATTTGTAAGCCGTACGCAATGCTAATTGCGGTAATACTTCATGGTTGAGTTCTATCATAAGACTATTGGCATAACTATCCCCATTCAAATTACTAAAAACTATTTCCCGAGGGTTTTCCCAATCCACTACCACTTGATTGTCAAATTGCGTGCGATACCAGTCCACCGAAAAATTTCCTGGTCTACCGAAAAGGGTGAATCCCTGTAAAAAACTGATCCCGAAGTTCAAAGCTTGCTCTGCTTCAAAACCATATATGGGTCCCTCATTGTCCAATAACCGAAGGCGCCTGGCGGAAGCGAAGAATTGCTGGTTTTCGGCAAAAATGTTAGCAGCCCTACGCCCAATGCCGAAAGAACCTCTTAGACTTCCGCGTTCCCATGGGGTATAGCGTATATGAAATCGAGGGGTAATAAAATTGCCCAACCGGTTATGCGTATCAAAACGCAATCCTGCGGAGAGGCTTATTCGCTCCAAATTGTTGTAGCTGTATTCGAAAAATCCTCCTGCACTATAATCTGTCCTTTCAAAATTGATATTGTTAACCAATTCCTCATAGCGATCATACGCCATAGTTAACCCTGCCTTAAATTGATGCTGTGTACTTCCAATGATCGAATTAAATAGTAAATTGGAATACCAACTTTGGTGGTCGATATCATAACGATTAAGTCCGTAATAAGATGCTTGTTGATGGTTACTGAACGCACTTTGAAAACCGATACTTTGAAAGGGCAACTGTGGAAATACGTACCCGAGCTTCATAGACGCATCAAAACGCTGGGTGTCTATTTCGCCACCCCAAACATTAGCTGTAAACTTGTCAGTATCTGGATTAAAAGCTAACTGCCCCAGTTGCTTTTCATCATTTAAATACCGAAAGTTTAAAAAGCTTACCCACCCCTTTTCAGCATCTTGATATTGCCAGCGATTTTGGAGGTTAAGTTGATGAACTAAGGGCACATCAAGAAAACCATCATTATTATTGTCTACAACAGCAAGACGTTGGTTACCATGTAAGTAAAAACCGGTATGCCATTTGTCAGATACCTTTGTGTTGATATGGGTATTGACCTCCATACGGCCGTTTAAATTGGCATAGCCATTTACAAAGAGGGGGACATCGGTTAAGGGTTTTACCAGTTCGGTGTTGATTTGTCCAGAAATACTTTCGTAGCCGTTAACCACACTTCCTGCCCCTTTGGTAATCTGAATGCTCTCTACCCATGTTCCTGGAGTAAAAGTGAGTCCATAGGTTTGAGAAGCGCCTCGTACCATAGGGATATTCTCTTGAGTAATTAAAAGATAAGGGCTGGTAAGCCCAAGCATTTGTATTTGTTTGGTTCCCGTAAGCGCATCGTTAAAGTTCACGTCAATAGACGGATTGGTCTCGAAGCTTTCGGAAAGATTACAACAAGCGGCTTTTAAGAGTTCCGTGCTATTCAGCACTACTTTGTTTTGGGGCGCCAAAAAAGATTTTTGCGCTGCCTCTCGTTTCTTTTCGACTACCACCTCCTCCAGTTCTCCTAACCGTTTTAGCGTATGCAAAACAGGGATGGGTTCGGTTACTGTTAGGGTATCAGATTGAAAGCCCACAAAGCTAATCACCAAGCGATTAAATTCTGAACGGTATGGAATGGTGAACTTGCCTTTACGATCGGTAACCGTGCCTATGGGGGAGTTTAACCAATATACACTAGCCCCTTCTAGGCCAATCTTCTTTGGGATGGTGTCTCCTTGAACAACTTGGCCTGTAATTACTTCTTGCGCCAGAGCTGAAAAGCTACCTAACAATAAGACTAGAAACAAGCCTTTATATTTTGTCATCTAATTTGAATTTAATTTGAATAATGAGCACGTATTTGGACCATATATTTTTTGGTCTCAATATTTAAGAGCAATACTCAATTTTCAAATCAAAAAAACTTCGTGTAGTAGTCTAAGATCATGGGTTAGTAAAGGAGGAGGATACCACCGATTACGAACTGCCGTTTCGGAAGGGGTTAATCCCACCTCTCCATATGTTTGTACCGATACCAGTACCCAAATTTGAGATGCTAAAGACAAATCGTCCCAGGAGGTCTGAAGATCTTCTTGCCCGGTTATGGTGAAAGATTCGTTACTACAGCATCCCGGTAGTTCCATAGAACCTTCTTCTTCCAATGAGAGGCTTGGCATACCACAATGCGTTGCCTCATGAAAGAAAGCTACATCTATAACGCGACCCATGCATCGATGTTTGGCTACTGTCCAGGAAATGGTAGATAGCAGTACCAAAATCGCCATGGTAGGCGCACTAAGGATACGGAGTCTTTGTTTCACCTTATAAAATTAAGAAATACAACATCACAGTTTGTAACTACTAACGTTTTATTGGTCTAGACCATTGTGATTATGGTTGTTTTGAACGAATTTTATGCCCTAATCAGTATTATTTATGTTTGATGCCCTACAACAGCAGGTAACACAAATCATTGCCGATAAAAGCCTTACAGCTACCGAGAGAATGCAACAGATTTGTGATGCACTTCAGTCGACGATTACGTATTACGATTGGGTGGGCTTTTATTTCAAAAATGGGGACAAGCGGGAATTGAAACTAGGACCATTCGCTGGGGAACCGACAGACCATACTATTATTCCTTTTGGTAAGGGTATCTGTGGACAGGTCGCGGAGAGCAACCAAAATTTTGTAGTTCCCGATGTACACGCTCAGGACAATTATATTGCTTGCAGTCTTACTGTAAAGTCAGAAATTGTGATACCCCTCTTTAAAAATGGAGCGAACATTGGGCAAATTGATATCGATTCAAATACCCCCGATCCTTTTAGTGCAGCAGATGAACGTTTTTTGGAATGGGTCAATCAAAAGGTAGCAGAAATTCTTTAAAACTTCTTTGTTTTTGTTGATAAAAGGGGTGCAGTAACGCGTCCTAATACAGTATTTTTGACGCTTTATTTTTTCAAACTTTAACCTATGGCACCGACCAAAAAGGCCACCACTGCACTAATTTCAGTTTTTCATAAAGAAGGCTTGGAACCTATTGTTCAAAAACTCCATGAATTGGGTATTACCCTCTATTCTACGGGGGGTACGGAACAGTTTATTCGCGATTTAGGGATTGATGTAGTTCCTGTGGAAACAGTAACCGGTTACCCTTCAATTTTGGGCGGACGGGTAAAAACCCTACACCCTAAAGTTTTTGGTGGTATCCTTAATCGAAGAAATAACGAAACAGACGCTGCTCAAATGCAAGAATTTGAGTTACCACACTTGGATATTGTGATTGTTGATCTTTACCCCTTTGAGAAAACTGTGGCTCAAGGAGGTACCGAAGCGGAAATTATTGAAAAAATCGATATCGGGGGTATTTCTTTAATACGTGCAGCGGCTAAAAATTATCAAGACGTGCTATGCGTTTCGGCAATGGAGGATTATGCGCATTTTTTAGCGGTAATTTCAAATGGCGAGGGTGCAACAACTTTAGCCGAACGGCAATGGTTTGCCACAAAAGCCTTCAACATATCTTCACATTACGATACTGCCATTTTTAACCATTTCAGCCGAGAACAAGAACCGGTTGCACTTAAAATAAGCGAAACCCAAGGTTTACCCTTGCGCTATGGAGAAAATCCACACCAAAAAGGGACGTTCTTTGGAGATTTTAGCGCTATGTTCGACAAATTACACGGCAAAGAATTGTCTTACAATAATTTATTGGATGTTGACGCTGCGGTTAACCTCATTGCCGAATTTAAAGACGACGCCCCCACTTTTGCTATATTAAAGCATAATAATGCTTGTGGCGTAGCTACTAGAGCAACGATAGCAGAGGCGTACAAAGATGCGTTGGCGGGCGATCCAGTTTCTGCCTTTGGCGGTATATTAATTGCCAACACCAAAATAGACGTGCCAACTGCTGAGCAGATACACCAACTCTTTTGCGAAGTTGTTATCGCCCCTGCTTATGATGAAGAGGCCTTAACTATTTTGAAAGGGAAAAAGAATAGGATACTCTTGATTCAAAAGCCGGTATCTTTACCTAACACGCAGGTTCGCACTTGCCTTAACGGCACCCTACTGCAAGAAAGAGATGCCAAAACAGACTCCCTAGCAGACTTAAATCAAGCGACGAAGGCCGCACCTTCTGAACAAGAATTAGAAGACTTGGTTTTTGCTGCTAAACTCTGTAAACATACCAAGAGTAATACGATTGTATTGGCAAAAAATAAGCAGCTTTATGCCAGTGGCACTGGGCAGACCTCTAGAGTAGATGCGCTCAATCAGGCTGTGCATAAGGCCAATCACTTTAAATTCGATCTTAAAGGAGCTGTTATGGCTAGTGATGCCTTCTTTCCTTTTCCAGATTGCGTTGAGATTGCACATCAAGCAGGGATCACCGCAGTGATACAACCGGGAGGTTCCATTAAGGACCAATTGAGTATCGATTATTGTGATAAACACGACCTGGCCATGGTTATGACAGGAACCCGGCATTTCAAGCATTAATTTTTCTACTTTTGTCGTAGTAACTTACTTTTACGCCAATACTAAACGCACTTTATGGGATTTTTTGATTTCATGACCGAGGAAATTGCAATAGACCTCGGAACTGCAAATACCCTAGTCATACATATGGACAAGGTAGTGGTCGACAGCCCATCGATAGTGGCCCGCGACCGTGTTACGGGGAAAATTATCGCCGTAGGCCGAGAGGCCAATATGATGCAAGGGAAAACCCATGAAAACATCAAAACAATACGCCCCTTAAAAGATGGGGTTATTGCTGATTTCGATGCATCGGAGAAGATGATTAATATGTTCATCAAGAACATTCCTGCATTGAAAAAGAAATGGTTCCCTCCCTCGTTACGCATGGTTATCTGTATTCCCTCTGGTATTACTGAGGTAGAAATGCGCGCTGTTAGAGAATCGGCAGAACGCGTTAATGGTAAGGAGGTTTATCTGATCCATGAACCAATGGCAGCGGCTATTGGTATAGGTTTGGATATTATGCAGCCAAAGGGAAATATGATTGTAGATATCGGTGGGGGTACTACTGAAATTGCGGTTATAGCTCTCGGCGGTATTGTGTGCGATAAGTCGGTTAAAATTGCAGGGGATGTGTTTACCAACGATATCATCTATTACATGCGTACCCAGCATAACCTGTATGTCGGAGAAAGTACCGCTGAAACCATAAAAATTGAAATCGGATCTGCAACCGAAGATCTGCAATCGCCACCGGAAGACAAGCAGATACAAGGTCGAGACTTGTTAACGGGAAAACCCAAGCAGGTACAGATTTCGTATCGTGAAATTGCTAAAGCTTTAGATAAGAGTATCCTTAGGGTAGAAGATGCAGTAATGGAAACCCTGTCTCAAACGCCTCCCGAACTAGCGGCTGATATTTATAACACGGGTATTTACCTTGCCGGTGGTGGATCTATGTTACGTGGGTTGGATCGCAGATTGTCTCAAAAAACGGACCTACCCGTCTATATTGCCGAAGACCCTTTGAGGGCCGTTGTGCGGGGTACTGGAATCGCGCTAAAGAACCTAGAACGATACAAGAGTATCTTCATCAAATAATACCTGGAGGGAAATGGTTCTAGCACCGTAACTGGGCTTGTTCCCTGATCTAGACTATGCAAAGGATCATCAATTTTATCCTAACCAATCGAAATACATTTTTGTATTTGATTTTGATGCTCTTTTGTTTGAATATCACCATTCAATCACATAGTTATCACCAATCGAAATTCTTCAATTCCTCTAAATGGGCCATCGGAACGCTGTTTGATTCTAAAAGTAGCTTAACGGATTATTTTGGCTTGCAACGCGAAAACCAACGCTTGGTACAAGAAAACGAAAGCTTACGCTTACAATTACTCAACACTACTACAAACCCTTCTGCTACGGCAAAGGACGCTGGTATGCTACAGTTGTATGAGGTGATTAGTGCTCGAGCTATCAAAAACAATATTGCTGCTCCGCGCAACTACATCACGATCAATAGAGGGGAAACCCACGGCGTAGCCCAAGATATGGGCGTAATTACGCCCTTAGGTATTTTGGGTATTGTAGAAAACACCTCGGCGGGTTATGCGACGGTGCAGAGTGTACTGAACACCAAATCAAACATCAATGCCAAGATAAAAAACACCAATTATTTTGGCTCTTTGGTATGGGATGCTAACGATCATCAAATATTACAATTGGTAGATATACCGAGATCTGCTTCCATAATGGTTGGGGACACCATTGCAACCGGTGCTATGTCAAGCATCTTTCCCGAAGACATTCCAATAGGGCTTATTGAAAAGTATGATCTTAATCAAAATCAAAGTTCCTATAATATTCAGGTACGCTTGTTTAATGATATGGCCAATATCAAAAATGTCTATGTTATTCGCAATAAAGACCGCAAAGAGATTTTAGAACTACAAAACAGGACAGATGCTGAATAATGCGGTTACCCTAAACACACTACGTTTTGTTTTGCTGGTTTTAGCACAGGTTTTGATTTTTAATAGCCTTAACCTCTATGGGTATATCAATCCTCTAATCTACGTCCTTTTCTTTTACTGGTACCCGATTAAATCAAATCGACCTATCTTCTTATTGGCTGGGTTTCTAATGGGTTTCGTTATCGATATGTTTGCAGATACCATGGCCTTACATGCTATGGCAGCCCTAACAGTAGCCTACGCAAGACCTCTAATAATGCGGTTTTGTTTTGGGATAAACTTCGAATTTCAGGGATTTAGCTTTAAAAACACTACTAAACTCCAGCGCTTTACTTTCTTAGCTTGCTTAATTTTAATACAACATGTGATTTTCTTCACCTTAGAAATTTTAAGTTTTTCACATATCCTTTTAATTTTAAAGAAAATACTGTTTACGGGTATGGCAACGTTACTCATAGGAGGGCTATTGAGTTCGTTATTCAATCGTAAACCAGTTTAAAAGTAGCTGCAGGTCATGAGAAAATTAGTGCTTTCTTCCTTTGTTATCGTTATTGGTTTCACCTTCATAGGAAGACTCTCTTATTTACAGTTGTTTAGCTTTTCGCCAGATCAACTCCTTGAAGATCCTGCAATTAAAGCGGTCTATGATTATCCGGAAAGGGGATATATCTACGACCGAAATGGGGTACTACTAGTAGGTAACCAACCCGCTTATGATGTCATGGTGATCCCAAGAGAAACCAAAGTGTTAGATACCCTAGAGTTCTGTAACCTTTTACGCATTTCAAAAGAAGATTTCCAAAAGAAAATGAACAAGGCCGAACGGTATTCTCCTCGTCTGCCCTCTGTATTTGTTCCGCAGCTATCCAAAGAAGACTATGCAAGCTTGCAAGAAAAAATGCGAAAATATCAGGGGTTCTACATCCAAAAGCGGTCCCTAAGGGACTACAAAACCAATGCGGGAGCTAATGTACTTGGATACATTCGTGAGGTCAACGAAACGGACCTTCGTACCAATCAATATTACCGTGCGGGAGAACTCAAAGGAGGAACAGGTATTGAACAACAATATGAAGAGGTATTAAGAGGTCGAAAAGGGGTAAAATACATTCAAAAAGATCGCTTTAATCGAGAATTGGGTGCTTATAAAAACGGTAAGCTGGATACGCTTCCAGAGTTGGGCAAAGAAGTGCATATAACTATAGACAAGGTACTCCAAGAGTACGGAGAACAGCTAATGGTTGGAAAAAGAGGGGGTATTGTGGCCATTGAACCCAGTACGGGAGAGATTTTAGCGATGATTTCTGGACCTACCTACGACCCAGCACTTTTAGTCGGACGAGAACGTTCCAAAAACTACAGCAAATTACATTACGACAGTATAGCAAGACCCACTTGGGACCGCTCCATTTTGGCACATCCTTCTCCCGGTTCTCCTTTTAAAACTTTAAACGCTTTAGTGGCCCTACAAGAAGGGGTAATTACTAAAGAAAGTCGGTTTACGTGTTATAATGGGTTTTACGTTGGCAAGCACAAAAGAGGATGCCATTGTGGTGGTGGCGTGCGCGACCTTAACTCTGGTATTTTTATGTCTTGCAATGCCTATTTCGCTGGTACTTTTCGAAAAATATATGGAAAATATAAAACAACCGATCAGGGTATGGATGTGTGGGAATCGCACATGAAAAGTTTTGGTTTAGGCGATTATCTAGGGGTAGACCTCCCGACTGGAAGTCCAGGACGCATTCCTGGCAAGACTTTCTATGACAAATGGTACGGAGATAATCGATGGGGTTCATCAACCATTATTTCAAATGCTATTGGACAGGGCGAGGTAGCAGCAACACCCTTACAACTAGCCAATGTTATGGCAACTATAGCCAATAGGGGCTATTTTTACACCCCTCATGTCATCAAAAAAATTGGAAATACCAGTAACATTAATCCACGATTTACAGAACGTCGCTATACCAAAATTGATGCTAAGCACTTTGAACCCGTAGTACAGGCGATGTCCAATGTTTATAAATATGGTACGGCAAGTAGAGTGCAGATACCTGATATTGAAATTGCTGGTAAAACTGGAACTGTGGAAAACTTCACGCGGATCGATGGAAAACGCGTACAACTCACAGACCACTCTTTGTTTACCGCATTTGCACCTGTAGATCAACCCAAAATAGCGATAGCCGTTTATATTGAACACGGATACTATGGCGCGCGCTATGCTGGTCATATTGCTTCTTTAATGATTGAAAAATATTTGAAGCGAACCATAACCCGAACCGATCTGGAAAAAAAGATGTTAGAAACCACCTTGGAGCACGAATACGCCAAACCTTTAAGCGGAAAACCTTTTAAAATTAACGAGTATGTCTGGTGATGGCATTTTACGCCGACTGGATTGGATTACCATTTTTCTTTTTGCAATGCTCGTTTTGTTTGGATGGGTAAATATCTACAGCACCACCCTTACAGAAAACGAAACCTCTATTTTTGACCTTTCCACCCTCTATGGAAAGCAGCTCTTTTTCATTCTACTCTCTTTAGGCTTCGTCATTTTAATCTTATCAATAGAAAGTAGTTTTTTTGAACGCTTCTCAAGTTTGTTTTATGTGATCTCTATTGTGCTGCTCCTCGGGCTTTTCGTATTTGGGAAAACCATAGCTGGTGCCACCTCATGGTACGATTTCGGAATCTTTAATTTTCAACCATCTGAGCTCGGTAAACTAGCAGCGGCCATGGCTTTGGCAAAGTTTCTAAGTGATATACAGACCGATTTAAAGAAACCCAAATACCAAGGTTATGCCCTACTAATTTTATTGGTACCCATAATCCTGATATTTCCGCAACCGGACCCTGGGAGTGCTTTGGTTTATTTTTCATTATTTTTTGTGCTCTTTAGAGAAGGCTTACCCCTTTGGTATCTAGGCATGGTTTTGGTATTAATTTTACTTTTTATAGCCACTTTACTGTATGGTGTGGTTTGGGTAATTATAGGATTGGGTATTTTAATCTCGCTTTTCTTTTTCTTCAAAAGACCAGGGCTCAAAATTCCATTTTTACCCTTTTCGCTGTTTATTGTAGGTTGTGTGGCGGTTTCTTTCTCAGTAAACTTTATTTTTAACGATGTCTTCGAACAGCGACATCGAGATCGCTTTAGCCTATGGCTAGGACTGGAGAAGGACCCTGCCCGTCTAGAACAAATCAAAAAAACGATAGGCTATAACACCTATCAATCTGAAAAAGCTATTGAATCTGGAGGATTTTCGGGGAAGGGGTTTCTAGAAGGTACGCGTACCAAAGGGGACTTTGTACCAGCTCAACATACCGATTATATTTTTAGCTCGGTGGGAGAAGAGTGGGGATTTTTAGGAACGGTATTTATAGTGCTTCTTTTTACCGCTTTCTTCTTAAGGCTTATCTATTTGGCAGAACGACAGAAAAGGGATTTTAGCCGCATGTATGGTTATGGTATTATCTCCATTTTACTCGTTCACTATTTCGTAAATATAGGAATGGTTATTGGCTTGTTGCCTACCATTGGTATCCCACTACCTTTTTTTAGCTACGGTGGTTCGGGGCTTATTTTTTTTACTGCCATGCTTTTTATCTTTTTAAAGTTTGATGCGGCTCGCCTAAGTGAGCTCTAGAGACCTTTGCAAAATTCAAAGTATGTGGAAAGTTCGACGCCCGATGAAATTTTAACCCGGAGCAACCTCCTGATTGCGAGGACTAAAAATCTGTGAGAAGGACGAAATTTTCCATAGGTTGGATTGCGTATCACTTTTTTACCCACGCTGCAAAGGTCTCCTTTAACCAATAATTTGCATTTAAAAAGCCCATCCCGAGGTATCTATTTGCTGTTCCAACACATCGGTTACGGAGACCGGCAACTTGTAAAAAAAATCAATCCCTGTAGCAGCTTCTAGCTCATTAAGGGTAACCAAAAAGGTCTTTAAGTGACTCTTACTTTCTTGATGCGGTATCAAAAAAGCCAAGGCCTTAATCGTTTCACCTTCGTAGCGAAAGACCACTTTGTAAAATGCCTTGGGTACCGTTACCCCTTCCTCCCCAATTTCGTCCATAGGTTCTCGCAATACCCCGCCCGTTATTACGGTAAGCGTGCCATACCGCTTGCACCATTGCCTTACTTTAAGTTCCAGACGATTCCATATTCCGCCGTTAAAGTGACGCTCTTGTGGACTGATATTGCTAGTATAGAAAGTTTCATTATAAGCTGCTAAACTAAAACGCCGGTCTCCGGCAGGGCACAAGTGGCCACGGTCATAACCAGATCGTTTGTAGTTTCTCCAATCTGCCGATTGGGTAGCCACTTTTGGGTCTTCCACAAAATAGGGCCGTTCTCGGTCGTCATATGTTAGATGTGACTGCTGAAGCTGGTAGGCCACCCATTCTGCCTGTTCATGAGGTTCGCTATACGACAGTGTATAATGGTTGTGTTGCACAATTACATCCGTTGTGGAGTTCGGAAGCCAAGCAGCTTCTAGCAAAGGCGACTCGGTTTCGCTTTTACTGTTACTATTGTTGTTGAAGTAATGAATACCGTAATTGTCGAACCACCAAAATCCTACAACACAAGCCATTAAAAGCAAGGTATACCACCAACGCTGCCTAGACATATCCCAAGTTTAAGTTGCCGCTTGAAATTACAGAGACCTTTGAAAAAATCAAAGTATGTTTAAAAGTGCGGCACCTGATACAATTTTGACGATTATGGGCATAGGCTTACTTTTGCCCGAAACAAAAATGTTTGGCTACCCTAACCCGTGATATTGACTGGGCCAAAAGGCTCTTAGACGATGGCAGCGTTGTGGCGATCCCCACAGAGACCGTTTATGGTTTGGCCGCTAAGGGTACTGATCCCGAAGCATTACAAAAGATTTTTAAAACCAAAGGACGCCCTTCTAACAATCCCTTAATCTTACATTTTAGCGACTTAACGGCTATGACGCCCTATATTGCTGAAGTATCTAAAGAAGTACGGCTCTTAGCGGCTCATTTTTGGCCTGGACCCTTAACGCTCTTGCTACCAAAAACTACTGCAGTACCCGATATGGTAACCGCGGGCTCCCAAAGGGTAGCAGTTCGTGTACCGAACCATCCATTGACCCTAGCACTACTCCATAATTTAGATTATCCGCTAGCTGCGCCTAGTGCGAATCGATCTGGTTATATTAGCCCCACCCAACCAGCGCATGTAGCCCAGCAACTAGGCACCCGTATTCCGCTCATTCTAGATGGCGGAGCGTGCCAGCAAGGACTGGAATCTACTATTTTAGGATGGGAAAACGGGCAACCTACGATTTATCGTGAGGGGATGATTACCGCCCACCAATTGGGAGCTGTTCTTGGAGACCTACCAACTGCTGCACATCGCCAAAAGGTTTTGGTAGCACCTGGCATGTCCAGTTCCCATTACGCTCCCGTTACGCAAACCTTGGTTTCCGACAATCTTCCTTTAACCTTGGAAAGCGTGCAGGGGAAAACTATTGGCCTTATCTCCTTAGCAAAACCCTATGTAGGACCCCATACCCTCACAAAAGAAATTGTACTGTCTACCTTGGGTTCACTCGAAGAAATAGCACAACGGCTTTATGCAGCGATGTATGAACTGGACCAAGCCGACGTAACCGTAATTATTATTGAACGAGCCCCTAATACAGGTATTGGGAAAGCTATTAATGATCGGCTACAACGTTCTGCCCACCGCAGTGAATCGTCCTAAAATAGGTTGACGGTTTTTACAGATTAGATGAATCCTATGGAGCTAGCTCCATAGGATTTTTTGTTATGTATAAAATTAGGTGTTTTCATGTTTAGTGTCAGATGCGGTCTTTTGTCATTATAGGTTTGAATTGATTCTTTCACCAATTTTCTGAGTTCCTTTCCCGTATTGCATTGATGGAGAA